>CAILVZ010000040.1 GCA_903837825.1 Akkermansiaceae bacterium
ATCACCAAACACGTCAAAAAAACCACCTTCGATGCCAGATAGGCCGAGGGTCTCAATCCGCCAAATTTTTCTTTTTCGTAAATCGATCGCTCGCCAGCAATCTCACGCGCTGAATTGTTAGATCCCATTAGAGAAAGCAAAACCACTTGAAACATGATGATGCCGGAAATCGCGGAACCAACCTTAGCCTGATCCGAGCGCACGCTCTGCTCCTCTTGGATTTCTGCCGCCATGTTATTCTGTCGAGTGTCAGAATATCGCCGGATATTTCCTGAAGCCTTATCGCTGAAAATGGTCACCAAAATCGGAAAACAAATGATGATCGCAAGCTGCAGAAATACCTGGCCACGATCGCGGAAAAAAATCCGCCAGCGCCTCGAGATGAGCGTTCCAACCTGACTGAAAAAACCAGGGAGTTGCAATGCCTCGGCCTCATCACTGACGCCGTCGACTTTTGGGGGGGACAGCTTGCCATTGGCCATCTGGCGCGCACGGTGCACCTCCATCATTTTCTGATAGGATTCGCGGTGTTTCTGCCAAGAAACGTGCCAACGCTCAGATTCTTGGTATGTCAGCCGCGGGTAAACCTCCTCGGTATCACTCACCGAGAAATAATGATTCAGCTGATCGGGCGGCCCATGAAATACCACCTTCCCCTCGTGGAGAACCAAAATTGAATCATACAACTCAAGGTGCGCCAGCGAGTGAGTCACCGAGAGCACGATGCGTCCGTCGTTGCGTGAGAGGTCATGCAGCAACCGAACAATTTCTCTCTCCGACCTTGGATCAAGCCCAGAAGTGACTTCATCACAAAGCAATAACTTGGGATCTGAAACCAATTCCATCGCCAAACCAAGGCGACGCTTCTGCCCGCCTGAAAGCACCTTAACCTGTCGATCACTGATCGGACCTAGCCCGGTCTCCGCCAGCACCCGGTCAATGCGTTCATCCAACTCGGCATGATTCTGACAACGGACGCGCAACCGCGTGGCAGCCTCGATCGATTCGTCAACCGTCAAGGGGTCATAGGCAATAGAAAACTGCGGGACATAACCGATCTCCAATGGTGAAAAATCGCCCTCTTCTGATAGATTTCTCGAATCCCAAAACAAGGCACCACCCGACTCTGGATTCAGACCCGCGATGGTTTTCAACAAGGTGGTTTTGCCACAGCCCGAGGGCCCTACAATCGCCATGAAATGCCCCTTGGGAACAGCGATGGAGACACGGTCAACCAGCGGGATATCCTCCCCATCTTTGCGGATGGTGAAACTGACTTCGTTTAACTCGAGCACGGGATCAAGTGAATGGTTGGTTAGCAGGACCTAGTGAAATGGTCTTTACCTGTTAGAAATCAATGTGGTAAAAGTCATCAGCTCAATCAATGGGAACAATGCGAATGGATCCAGAGCGTGGCGGCTGGAGTGAAGAGGCAAGCGTGGGAGCCATCGCACTTGCTTGTGGGTCGCTTGAGGCGATGGCAGACGCATCTTGATCCAAGGCATTGCGAAGCGCACCTTCCACCAACTGCCCACAGTGAATTTTCATCGGCGGCAGCGGGCCCAGATCACCGGTAAGTTCCTGTGCGGTGAGATGCTTCGCTTCATCCGCGGTTTTCCCCCGAAGCAACTCGGTCGCCATCGAGGCCACCGCAATCGCAGTTTGGCAACCGAATGCCTGGAATGACGCCCGATCGATCACCCGCTTGCCGTCTTTTTCGGTAAATTTAAGCCACATCCGCAGCATGTCGCCGCATTCGGGAGAGCCGACAGTCCCGATGGCATCCGCATCAGGGATCTCACCCTGATTTTGGGGACTCGCAAGGGCTTCACGGACTTTGGTTTCGAACGAACTCATGGTTGTTTATAAACTTTCACTGCTGATTTGCGCCAATGAATCAAGGTTGTGTCGATTCATTTCATTTCGCCGTCATTCAGGGCGGCGATCCTCACTTGGCATTGAACTTCCGGCCGCGACCCGTTTCCCATGCATTTTGGACGCTACCGTAAAGCGAGGAAAGCTCGGCCTCGGTGAGCAGTCGATACTCGATCGATTTGGCGTGCGTGGTGTCAGGATATTTCTTGATCACCATGTTCTGCACTTCAGTACCCGCGTATTTGGTGGCCTTATCGACGAGTTCGCGCCCATGCTTTGCGAGATCGGCAACCGTGTTACCCGGAGCTGCATCAGTGACTGGCGAAATGAAATAAAATCGTGCCAAGGCTTGCCCAGTCGTGTCGATGGTCACTTCATCGACAATCAGTGCTCCATCGAGCAGGTATTTATGACGGCTCACCGACACGATCCGGTCCAGTGCCACCATGTAGCTCCCCCCACTGAGATTGGCTTGCCAGAACCGCGCATCTCCCACCGACTCTTTGGTTTTTTCGGTTGGAGTCTCGGTTTGGGCACGCAGATCAACCGAAATCGCGACCACGCTCGCAAAACAGATCAGCAGGTTTTTGCTCAACATGACAAACTCATGACAGGTTGATCCTCGTTTGACCAGTCCCGCCATCGGACAATGCGAAAAAATTTCAATAACCAAGTTCATTTGACTGCATGGTCCGAACGCATGTCCTGGCCAGACCATAACCGCTTCTGCGTCCAGTCGCTTGTAGGCGCTGTCCACAACGGATCATTCGCCGGAAGCCCCAAATGCAACAAACCCGCTAAACATAAATACAAGCTTCCAGTGGAAATGTAAGATTCTTTGACCGATGGTTGGTAGCCTGCAATGCCCACCCGCAACCAGCCATTTCCATCAAAGGTGCCAGGTGCCTCCACCATCCTTTGGACCACTGCATGAATTCCACAGCGGGTTGCTGCAGGATCCACACTCTTGGGAAGCTCACGGCGTAACGCCATCAACGATAAGGTCTGAAACGCGCTAAATCGATAAGCGCTTGAACGCCCAATCACCGGAAATGTGCCTTCAGGCGAGATCATCCGCTCTTGGACCTCCGCGTAGCGCTGCGCCCGTCCTCGGATCGTCGGCAGCTTGGCGCCCAGGGGCGAACCCTTTTCTTTGCAGACCTCCAAGACCGCAATCAATGCCGGTTGAATGACAAAGCTGTTATAGTAGTCCCAGTGGTAGTCTGGACCATCGCCATATGTACCGTCGCCGACGTACCATTTCTCATGCTTTTCGAGTGCGTTTTGAATGGGTGCCATCTCACATGCACCATTGAACTTCCAAACCGCAGCCTCGACCAAGGCCGAAAACAATAGCCAGTTATTTTCCCCAGGTTGGGTGCTCCGAGTGGATTCCAGTGCCGCAATCACCTGCTTCCGCTGTGACTCATTGAGTGGATCCCACAGAGCCCTCGGCGCGCGCAATAGACCAAGAGAAAGAAACGCCGCATCAACCAACGGCTGACCCTTCTGTGAAAAATTCATAAAATCCGGCGACTTGGGATCGGTCGCATTTACCAGTGCATCATGACAGAGATGAAGGTAACGTGCCCGCAATTTCCCCTCCGGCGTTGGATCCGCACCGAGCTCCAGCCACGGCGCAATTCCTGCAATGGTCCTTCCAAATGCTTCGAGATGGGTGAATCCCCTCCGCGATTCCTCACCGGGTCCAAGCGGAAGACGTTCCTTGAGTTTCCCCTCTGCCAGTGCCTCGATGACTGGCCTCGCGATCCGATCCAGTACTTTCACCGCATCATCCCGATCCGAAACCCCCGTCGCGCTCAATGGCCCGACGAACAACCCAGCCACGAATCCCATGATCCATACATCTCTTAGCATCAGGAGACTATCCACGCAGAAAAGCCCCGCCGCCACAACCCGAATCGATCCCAGAAATCGCACTCATCCTCAGCATTATTCGGAACCGAAATTCGGTCGCACGATTCGCTCGATCCCACCCAATGGTCATGATAGCATCCCGGCATCTCATCTGGCATCAGGCTCGCGTGATGCCCCAATCCAATCCCATGATCTCCCCCAACGAAAAAGACGCACGGTTCGCCCATGAGAAACTGATCGCCTGCTGCGATGCAATGAAACACCTGCTGCTCGGACTCCAATGCCCCAAGGGCCCAGTCGTCGATGACATCCATGCCATCCGCAAACTCGGAAAATCGCTGCGGGGCGGCTTCTCACTCTTCGGCTTGAGTGCCACATCGGCCAGAGAGATCCAAGCGATCGGACGACTGCTTTCTGGCCCACGCGACGCGGTTTCGAGATTCAGCACTTGGCAAAAACTTGATTGGAATGAGGATCACTCAGCCGCATCCGCAATCACTGGCCTCCTCGAACAACAGGCCCACGCTGCGGCGCTCAGCCCACCCGCTGAAACCATCTCGTGGTGCACGGAGCGCCTCGATGCCGCCACCAAAAATCTGCAGCAAGTCGCCGCGACAACCCTCTCAGACGACCTAGCTCGCAGCCTCTCCAAACTTCACCGCAAGCTCAGCAAACGCTGCCGCAAACTCGAACTGAATGGCAAAGAGGAATTTCATGACGCGCGCAAAGCACTCAAAGCTTACCTCGGTGCAATCGGCTTCCTGCCCGAAGGCAGAATCCCGCTCGACCCAAAAATCACGGAGCTCGCCGAGATTCTTGGCGATGAAAACGACCTCACCACACTCTCGGCTTGGTTGGAATCTCACGGATTTACCCGTCATTTCGTCCCATCATTGTGGAACGCAATCACCAAAGCCCATCGCAAATTTCGAAAACAGGCGATCTGTGACGTGGCAGCATTGGCCTCGGCACGTGAACATTGAGGGCATTCCCCGAGCCCGAGCGGAAATTCGCTGAATACTTGCGCCCAAGTGTTGCGTAAAAATGATCTTCCATGATGGAATGAGCCCGCCGCTCCGTTAAACCACTTACCACACCGATCATCCATTTTCATGTCCGCATGCCTTGATTTCCGCAGCCGCCACCTTGGCCCCATGGGCTCCGATCGCGATGAAATGCTTCACCAAATCGGATACCCGTCACTTGCGGCACTGATTGACGACGCCGTTCCCGCTGGAATCCGCGTCAGCTCCGCTCTGAACCTGCCCAAGGCAGACTCAGAGCACGATGCACTTGCCCGATTGAAATCGATCATGGGTAAAAACAAGGTGCTGAAGTCTTTCATTGGCCAAGGGTATTACGGAACTCACACGCCCGGAGTCATCCAACGGAATATCTTGGAAAATCCAGGTTGGTACACGGCCTACACGCCTTATCAGGCAGAAATCGCACAGGGCCGACTCGAGGCTTTGCTGAATTTCCAGACGATGATCACCGATCTAACAGGCCTGGATGTTGCCAACGCTTCGTTGCTCGATGAGGGCACGGCCGCCGCCGAAGCCATGAGCCTCGCACTCGCTGGCAAACCGAAAGCCCGCGCGATCTTTGTCTCAGACCGCTGCCACCCCCAAACGATTGATGTAGTGGTGACTCGCGCCGAACCGCTCGGGATCGAAGTGATCCTTGGCGATTGGCAAACCTTCAATCCCGCCACCTGCGAGGGGCTCTTTGCTTGCCTCGTGCAATACCCCGACACGCGCGGACGCATCGATGATTTTGCGGAATTTTTTTCCAAAGCCAAGGTTGCCGGTGCGATCACGATCGTCGCCGCCGATCTCTTGGCCCTCACCGTCCTCAAGGCTCCAGGCGAATTTGGTGCAGATATCTGTGTGGGCTCCGCACAACGATTCGGCGTGCCCATGGGCTTCGGCGGACCGCACGCTGGCTTCATGGCTTGTACCGACGCCCTGAAACGCAAAATGCCAGGTCGACTCATCGGCGTTTCCGTGGACTCACGGGGCAAACCGGGATACCGCCTCTCCCTGCAAACCCGCGAGCAACACATCCGCCGCGACAAGGCAACTTCTAACATCTGTACCGCCCAAGTACTCCTCGCGGTGATGGCTTCGATGTATGCCGTCTATCATGGCCCTGAGGGACTCAAGCACATTGCATCCTCTACCCACGCTCTAACCGCTCAATTGAAGGCAGCACTCATCGGTGGTGGAATCGCGGTCGAGGAAGGACCATTTTTCGACACCATCGTCACCCAGGTCCCTGGCAAAGCCGCCGCCATCTGCTCCGCAGCGGCAGCCCAAGGCATCAATCTTCGCAAGCTGGATCACGACCACCTCGGGATCTCGCTCGACGAAACCTCGTCCGAAGAAGACATCCGTAACATTGCGACTGCCTTTGGGGTCAATCACCAAGCCATTGCAATTTCGAATGCATCATGGCCAGCCGCTCTCGCACGTGGAACCAATTTTCTGACCCAAAAGGTATTCAATACCTACCACTCGGAGACAGAAATGCTCCGATACATCAAGCGCCTAGAATCCAAGGATCTCGCACTCAACGAATCCATGATCGCGCTCGGCTCCTGCACCATGAAGCTGAATGCCACCTCGGAGATGATGCCTCTCAGCTGGCCCGAAGTCTCATCCCTTCATCCCTTCGTTCCTGCGGACCAAAGCATCGGCTATCGCGAAATGCTCGGGACCCTCGAAGGATGGCTCGCTCAAGTCACCGGCTTCGCTGGCGTATCCCTCCAACCCAATGCAGGGTCCCAAGGCGAATACGCAGGACTCCTCGCAATCCGCCGCTACCACATCGCACGTGGGGATTCACACCGCAATGTCTGTCTCATCCCCGTTTCGGCACACGGCACCAACCCAGCCTCAGCAGTGATGGTCGGCATGAAGGTCATCGGCGTGAAATGCGATGACGATGGCAACATCGATGTGGATGATCTAACAGAACGCACGAACGAACATCGCGAAAATCTGGCAGCGTTGATGGTGACCTACCCATCGACCCATGGGGTGTTTGAAGAATCGATCCGATCCATTTGTGAAATCATTCACGAAGCTGGTGGCCAAGTTTACATGGACGGCGCGAACATGAACGCCCAAGTCGGCCTCACAAGCCCCGGCCTCATCGGGGCCGATGTCTGTCACCTCAATCTCCATAAAACTTTCTGCATCCCACACGGCGGCGGCGGACCTGGCGTGGGCCCGATCGGCGTGGCATCACAACTGCTGCCTTACCTTCCTGGGCACCGCGAACTGGACTCCAAACAAGGTGCCGTATGCTCTGCTCCTTGGGGTAGCGCATCCATCAACACCATCTCATGGATGTACATCGCCATGATGGGCCCAGACGGCCTAACCGAAGCAACCGAGGTCGCCATTCTAAATGCCAACTACATTGCAAAACGTTTATCATCTTTTTTCCCTGTGCTGTACACTGGCAATCAGGGCCTCGTGGCTCATGAATGCATTATCGATGTTCGCCCGCTTTCAGATACCAGCGGCATCACCGTCGAAGATGTAGCCAAACGATTGATGGACTATGGTTTCCACGCCCCAACCATGAGCTGGCCCGTCGGTGGCACTCTGATGATCGAGCCCACAGAGTCTGAGTCAAAGCCCGAGATGGACCGCTTCTGCGACGCGATGATTGCCATCCATGGCGAAATTTCTTCCGTGATTAGCGGCGAACTCGACCCACAGGACAACCCGCTCAAGCACGCTCCTCACCCTTGCGAAACCGTTTGCAACAACGACTGGCCGCACAAATACTCGCGTGAGCAGGCGGCGTTCCCATTACCCTACCTTCGCCAGCACAAATTCTGGCCATCCGTCGGCCGCATCGACAATGTCCATGGCGACCGCAATCTCGTCTGCACCTGTGACTCGGTGGAGGCATATGCGGAGGCCAAAGCCTAACTCATGATCAAACAAACCATGCAGCACCCATCTCCCATTGACTGGACTTCCTGGAGTGGCGAGATGCACGCGACGATTCTTTTCATCATCAAAGGTGGTAAGATTCTGCTGATCGAAAAGAAGCGGGGCCTCGGCGCTGGGAAAATCAATGGCCCAGGCGGGAAAATCGATATAGGTGAAACACCGCTCGAAGCGGCAGTCCGCGAAACCGAGGAGGAACTCTGCATCACCCCCATCGCCCCAAGAAAACTGGGTGAGCTGCAATTCTCCATGTCGGATTGCCCTCACATTCATTGCCATGTGTATCGCGCCGATGACTATGTAGGAACTCCCACGGAAACCGAAGAGGCGGCACCTGTCGGGACGGATATCGATGCGATTCCCTATCCGCGAATGTGGGAAGACGATCAACACTGGTTGCCTATCCTATTGGAAAACCAATCATTTCTCGGGCGCTTTGTCTTCGAGTCCGATCGATTGCTTTGGAGTGAGGTCACCCTCGATGTTTCGTGGTAACCAAGACGGAGAAACCTCACGCAAAAAGCAAAAAGCCGCCCACCGACGAGCGGCAGACGGCTTGATGATAGCAAATTGAATCTAAGATCAGAGCGATGCCTTGATCGAACTGAACTTCGCTTTGAGCTGAGCAAGCTCAGCCTCTGCCTTAGCGATTTGATTGCTCAATGAAAGAAGCGAGCTCAGCTTGTTCGTGATTCCTCCCGAAATAGCTGGAGTTGCGGTTGCCTTGCGAGGCCGTCCGACTGCTCCACTCTTGCCAGCTTTTTTGACCAACTTCTTAGGAGCCTTCTTGATTCCCGCAGCCTTCAACCAAGCCATCACCGTGATGGGCGAAAGCTTGAACTTCTCCGCTGCCTTGCTCTGCCCGCCACGTCCATTGGCGGCATTGTATGAACTGACAAAGTCGGTAACTTCCTTCTTCTCAGCAGGAGTGTAGCGCGCGCGGACGCCCTTTGCTGCTTTAGGGGCCTTTGCCGCCTTAGGAGCTTTCGCTGCCTTAGGAGCCTTCGCTGCCTTAGGAGCCTTCGCTGCCTTAGGAGCCTTTGCTGCTTTAGGAGCCTTTGCTGCTTTAGGGGCCTTTGCCGCCTTAGGAGCCTTCGCTGCTTTAGGAGCCTTACCGACCCCTGCAGCTTTCAACCAAGCACCAATGGTGATTGGAGAAATTTTGAATTTGCTAACTGCTTTAGCCTGTCCTCCACGACCACTTGCCGAATTATTACTAACGACAAAGTCTACCACTTCTTTTTTTTGCGCATCGGTGTATCTCACTCCTTGCGCTGCTTTTTTATTATTACTGGTGCTCATGACGAGAGGGAAACTATAAATCAGCACCCTACTGGCAAGCTAAATATAATTAACTCATATCGGATATATTAATGACATAAACGATACTCACGACTATCCAGAAATGATATCGCTCAAACTTGACCACTCATTGAGATCCATCAACCAATGATCGCAGCGCTCTTTGATCATTGGGCGACTCACGACGCCACCAAAACCAATAAAATGATCCACATCGGGCCGCGTCTCCAAATCGGAGATTCCATCGCCCATCATCATCACCTGTTCGGGGAGGATTGCCTGTTTCCACTCACGAATCACCTCATTTTTACCCATATTCCGCGTGGTCGGGTAGTCGTTTCCATAGCCACGATACGAACCATCTTCATTAAAATACAAAGGGACAGCTTCCACATGATCAATGCCTAGCATGTCCGCTAACGGTCGGATCAAGGGAGCAAATCCCCCCGAAAGCACCACTGGTAACCAGCCCGCCTTCTTCAATTCCGCAACCATTTCTACCGCGCCCGGCACCACCGTCTGCACATAAAGATCCGCGATCGCATCGCAAAGCTCACGGTCAGGACGGATCATTTCCATTCTGCGCGGAAACACCTCAGTGATCGGAATTTCACCATTCATCGCCGCATGCGTCAATTCAACCACGCGCGAGAAAACATCACTTCCTCTCGCACGTGCCAATTCATCAATGCCTTCAATCGTCGAAAGCGTCGAGTCGCAGTCGATAAAGAATAGTTTACCTCTGCAGCGCGTCGCCCGTTTGATTTCGAGCGGCATTCCTTCATGGACCATTTCAAATAGCTCAAGCATCGCCGCGTTACTAAGCCGGATGCAACCCTTACTCGCGGGCTGCCCGAGCTTGTCTTCATGATTGGTGCCATGAAGATAAATCATCCTCTCCATGGTATTGGCATTGTCGCCACTCAACCCTTCAATGCGCAATATCCGCGTCAAAATCAGGTCACCCACATCCGATGAATCCGCCTGCCAGACACCAATGGGTTTTCGGTATTTAAAGATCGTCCCAGTGGGTTCACCCTCGCCGATTTTTTCAGAAATTCGAAAATGCCCCGTTGGGGTACGATAACTCCCTTCCGAAAAACCCATCCCTTTGATTGAGGAGGAGATGGGAAACTCAATGATGCATTTTGAACCCTCCATAACTTGGAGCAATTGATCATCAATGGAAACGACGAGATGGCGATTTGAACTCATGGCGACGAAAGAACGAGTAGGGCGTTGTGCCCGCCCATTCCGTGGGAGAGCTTATAAACGAGCCCGCTGAGATCAAGCGATTGATCGGGCGCGACAAACCCTGCGGGCGTGTGCCGTCCAGCCAGATTCGGAGGAAGTTGATGGTCTCTAGCGAACCTCGCTAGAATCACGCTCTCTAACAAACCACTCGCCCCGATAGTGTGCCCGATGAATGACTTGAGTAGGTGCAAGGTGGGCCGCGATGCAGATTCGCAAAAAACTCGGCTCAATGACGCTGGATCCGCCACTGCCTGGACAGCGGTTCCAGTCGCGTGAGGACAAATACCCGTTGGAGCACCAAACTGATGGATTGCCTTTTCTAACAGAGAAAACGTGTTCCCGCCATCGGCAGGGATGCCCACCGGATCGCACGCATCGGAGTTGCATCCGTAGTGGAGAAGACGGGGGAAATCGCCCGTGTGCCTCTCGATCGCCATCGCGGCGGCTCCCTCAGCTGGGATAAATCCAGCCGAATTCGGGTGATACGGGTCAAGGTCCATTTCAGATGCCAACAAGCCAGAGGCAGCGTAATTGTCTAATAGAATCGGAACTAAAGGGAGATCCACTGCGACTGCCAGAGCACGCGACGCGATCCCTGACTGAACAAGCATCATCGCGATGCCAACGGCATCCAGACCCGCTGCGCAGCCGCTTGCAAGCACATGATTTGGGCCCATGATTCCAAGCTCGATCGTGATTGCTGATGCAGGCTCACTGTGAATCGTGTTGCTGGCCGCCATCAATCGAAAGGGTCGCCGCCCCGGCCACGGCCCAAGCCAGCCCGCTGCATTTCCACGACTCGTCCCTACTACGAGAGCAGCATCTCGCAAATCTGCTCCGCTCCAGCCCGCCTCGGCAACCGCTTCCCGCGCCACGTGCAACGCGGCCATCGTTGCAGGGCTCCATTTCCGATTTACCAATAATGATCTTTGCTCGATCCATGCCCCGGGCCGCATGGCATGGGGACTATCCGCACCCAGAAGCTCTCCTAACCTACGAAACGGAACATGCCGCAGCAGGAGATTTTGTTGGTGAGACGCCACATCATTTCCCAACGCAGAGAGAGCTCCGAGGCCGGTGATCGATAGAGAGGATGAGGTGGCCACAAGCGATCAATCAGAAAATCATCCAAGCGAATAAGCTCACTGCGAGTTACAAGGTGATCTGCCCACCGAGCTCAACCACGCGCCCAGGAGGGAGTTGGAAATAGGCAGTTGCCGATGAAGCATTGCGGGCCATTGCCGCAAATAAAGATAGCCTGAGACGGTCCGCAAACGACGCTTTTTTGGTAATTCCGTAGGTTTCTCGACCAAGAAAATAAGTCGCCTTACCGGGTTGAAAGCGCGCACTTTCTGGCATCCGAAGCTTAAGCGCGGTTGGCACGTCTGGCGTTTCAGCAAAACCAAACCGAAGAGTGGCTCGGTGCACCCCATCTCCCAAATCTTCATACTCTAACATTTCGGCTGGATTCGCCCTTGGCTGATCGAGGGTCATCACATGAAGAAGCACCACCCGCTCGTGAAGAACTTGGTTATGCTTCAAGTTGTGCAAGAGCGCAGTGGGAACCTGCAGTCCTTTACCGCTCATGTAAATGGCGGTGCCTGAGACTCGATGAATTTTCCCCCGGTGCAAGTCGCTGAGTAAGTCCTGAATGGGTAATGAATCCCTGAGGATCCGCGCATACAGCCGCCGCCGCCCCCAGATCCAAACGAGCATGATCGACATCACCACTGCGGCGATCAGCAGCGGCAACCATCCACTTGGCCAGATCTTCAAGGCATTTGCAGCGAGGAATGCGCCATCCAACACCATGAAACCAAAGGTGACCAAGCCCGCCTTCGCCACAGACCATCCCCACACCTCACGGGCGGCAAAGAAGAACAAGAAGGAGGTGATCGCCATGGTGAGCGAAATGGCAATCCCATAGGCACTCGCAAGTGCTGCGGATGTCTTGAATGTGATGACGAGCAAAATACACGCAGCAGCAAGGATATGATTGACCACCGGCACATACACCTGCCCCATCGAATGCTCGGACGTGTAATGAATCCGGACGCGGGACAAGCATCCCAATTGGACCGCTTGAGTGGTGAGTGAGAAAGCGCCAGAAATCAGTGCCTGACTTGCAATGATGGCGGCACCCGTCGCGAGAATGGTTAGCGGCAACTGCATCACATCAGGAGCCAGCAGGAAGAAAGGACTGCGAATCGCGGATGGATCTGCGGTGAGAAGGGCAGCCTGCCCGAGGTAGTTTAAAACCAAAGCGGGTAAAACCACAGAGAACCAGCCGACTTGAATGGGCTTGGTACCAAAGTGCCCTAAATCCGCATAAAGAGCTTCGCCACCGGTGACAGCAAGAAACACCGCAGCCAACAGAGGGAATGCATGTGACCATTCACGCACCAAGAATGACATGCCCTCCCACGGACTGAGCGCCATCAGGACCTGAGGATGATGCCACAACGCGCCGATCCCTAACAGCCCAAGCGACCCAAACCACAACAAGACCACTGGCCCAAACAATTTCCCTACATTCCCCGTACCAAACTTCTGGATCGAAAATAACCCTGCCAAAATCAGCACCGCAAGCGGCACCGTTGAATCCGCAAGCCCCGGTGCACTCACCGAGAGCCCCTCGACTGCACTCAAAACCGAGATCGCTGGCGTGAGCATCCCGTCCGCGTAAATCAGCGCAGCCCCTGCTAAACCAAACAGGAGAATCTTCCGAGGATCTTGCCCTCCTCGCGCTCTCACCGCTCCTCGGATCAACGTGGAAAGCGCCAAAATCCCACCCTCACCCTTGTTATCGAGCTTCAAGATCACAAATAGATACTTCACCGAGACCACGAGGATCAATGACCACACGATCAACGACGCAGCGCCCACCAAATTGCGCGGATCAATCGGCGCGCCATGATGCCCAGAGAAACACTCGCGAAATGCATAGAGCGGGCTTGTTCCAATGTCACCGAAGACAATGCCAAGAGCCGCAAGAGTGGTCACCGCGAGGTGAGGTCGATGGCCCGAATGGCCTCCATGGGAGTCGTTCATCGTCGTAAAGCAGGTCGCCCGCACGCGGGTTAAACCACTTCCAGTCCCGAGTGACCAGCGAATTTACTCAGCCATCATCCCCCAAAAATCCCGATCATAGGTCTTGGCTCAGGCTCCCAGCCGACTCAATCTGACCCCAGACTTTCAAATGACCACCGTTCTGGAAACCATCGATGGAGGGACCCGCTATCTCGAAAAACGCGGAATCGACGACGCACGCCGTAACATGCAGATGCTCATCGCCCGCCAGCTCGGTTGCACCCGGATGGATCTCTACCTGCAATTCGACCGCCCCATGGACGAATCCGACCTCTCTCCACTCCGTGAAGCCCTCAAAAAACGGGGCGAAGGGGTCCCACTCCAGCACCTTTTGGGCTCTGTCTGGTTTCATCAGCACGAGTTCAAATCCGATGCTCGCGCCCTCATCCCGCGGCCCGAGACCGAAGAACTCACCGAATGGATTCTCCAATGGGAATTGCCAAAGCATCTGGAAATTCTCGACATGGGGTGTGGATCCGGCGTCCTAGGCCTAAGTCTCGCCGCCGCCCGCCCCGATTGGAAAGTCTCGCTCGCCGATGTCTCACCGGACGCCCTCGCCCTCGCCGAGGAAAATGCCCATTCCCTAGGCCTGACCAATGCCTCCCTGACTCACAGTGACTTGTTTTCACAGATCACTGGGACATTTGATGGCATCGTCGCCAATCTCCCCTACATCCCCGAAGCCGAGCGCGCCAGCCTCACCCGCGAGGTCATGCACGACCCCGCCCTCGCGCTCTTCAGTGGCGACGATGGCCTCGACCTGATCCGCCGCTTCATCCCCGAAGCTTTCCACCATCTCAAACCCGGCGGATGGATGGTTTTGGAAATCGGTCACGATCAAGCTTCACAGGTCCGCGAAATTTTACAAACTTCCTGCTTCACCGCCATCGAAGTCAAAACCGACCTCTCCGGAGTCGATCGTTTCCCCTTCGCCAAGCGACCTTAATCTCAACGTTAAACTCCCAGCTTTCTACCATTCCCATGGATAAACTCATCGTTCACGGCGGACCCACCCTGCGGGGCACCATCAACATTTCAGGCTCCAAGAACGCGTCGTTGCCGATCTTGGCCGCCAGCCTGCTCACCGCAGACGACTGCATCATCCGCCGGGTGCCAGATGTCTCGGACACCAATTACATGATCCAAATCCTCAGCGCTCTCGGCGCCGATGTGGAAAGATCCTCTGGCACCGTCCGTATCACTTCCGCAGACATCATGGACGAAGCTCCCTACGAGCTAGTGCGCCGCATGAGGGCCTCAATTTGCGTAATGGGCCCGCTTCTCGCCAGAAATGGCCGTTGCGTGGTGTCCCTGCCCGGCGGTTGCGTCATCGGAGATCGGCCGGTCGACCTCCACCTGCGGGGACTCGAGGCACTCGGTGCAAAAATCGAATTTGAAGGCGGCAATATCACACTCACCGCCAAAGACGGCCTGCGTGGCGCTGAAATTGATCTGCGCGGCACCCACGGGCCCACCGTGCTTGGCACCGACAATGTGATGATGGCGGCCACCCTCGCGGAAGGCATTACGGTGATCGAATCCGCCGCCGCAGAACCCGAAGTTCTCGACCTTGCAAATTTCCTCAATGCCATGGGGGCAAAAATCACTGGAGCGGGCACTCGCCGAATCGTCATCGAGGGAGTCAAAGAACTCCACGGGGTCGAACACACCGTGATCCCCGACCGCATCGAAGCTGGCACCTTCATGGCTGCAGCCGCCCTTGCTGGCGAAGACGTTACCCTCCGCCGTGTCTGTCGAGACCACCTGAAAGCGATCACCGCCGCCATCGAGGCCTCCGGCCATCAGGTCGATTTCAATGAGGATGGCGACATTTGCACCGTGCGACGTAGCGAAGGCAAAACCCACGGAGTCAACCTCGTCACGGCTCCATTCCCTGGCTACCCTACCGACATGCAGGCCCAAATGACCGCCCTTTTGGCCACGACCCCCGGCATCAGCGTGATCAAGGACACCATTTTCCCACAACGTTTCATGCACTGCGCCGAACTCAAACGCATGGGCGCAGACATCCGCGTCGATAATGGAACCGCCGTGGTTCACGGGGTCGCCAGACTTTCTGCCGCACCCGTCATGGCCTCCGATCTGCGCGCATCTGCCGCCCTCGTGCTCGCCGCACTCACCGCGAAAGGATCTACCGAAATCAGCCGACTCTATCACATCGATCGTGGCTATGAACAAATCGATGAAAAACTTCTGATGCTAGGCGCCAATGTCGAACGAGTAAAAGATCACTGATCGCTCAACTGCCGAGCCATGGCACCTCGCTTCATCTTCGTTCGCCTCACACCAATCCGAAGGAGTAAATTCTGTTAGAACTCTCGATCTCATGATGCGCTCCACTTTTTCTCAGCACGAGAAAAACTCAGTGGATCATGATCTATCCAGCCAACCACCCACGTAGGATCACTTTCGCAATCTCTGCACCCATCGCCCATGACCGCTCACCGTCTTCCGTCCATTGTCCGAGCCCTCACCCTTGGTCTCTTGTTCGCGGGCACGCTCGCTCATGGCGAAACCAAGGCAGATGCCCCCTTGAAAGCCGAGGTTTACATCGTGAAGCAAGTGCCTTTCGCCAGAACCTTATCGACCGTTGGCACCTTGCGCGCCAAAGAATCGGTCACGCTCGTCTCCGAACTCTCAAGACGATTGGTGAAAATCCAGGTCGAAGAAGGCACTCAGGTCGCCGCGGGCGATCTTTTATTTAAACTCGACGACAGCGATTTGATGGCCGAACTGAGCGAGATCGATGCCCGCATAAAGTTAGCAGATATCAATAAGGCTCGCGCCGACAACTTGCTCCCCCGCAAGGCGATCAGCCAGCAGGAGTTTGATAGCTCAACCTCTGCACTCGACCTGCTCAAGGAACAGCGAAACATCAAGTCGGTCCAGATCACCAAAACCGAAATCCGCGCACCATTCGCGGGTCGCGTGGGCATCAGGCAGGTCAGCGAGGGGGCCTTCGTCTCACCCGCCGTGGCATTGATCAATCTGCAAGATGTGTCGCAAATCAAAGTGGATTTCCCACTCCCCGAGCGCTACTCGAGCGAGATCAAGCGCGGACAAAAATTTACCTTCACGGTCGCAGGAAATGGCCAGAAATTTGATGGTGTGGTGACGGTGCTTGAACCTGCAATCGATGCCACCACTCGCAGCCTTCTCGTCCGAGGGCTTTGCACCACGCCTCAAGGACTCCTGCCGGGCGGGTTCGCCGAGGTGACCCTAACCCTCGATGGCCTCACCAACGGCTTCATGGTGCCGAGCCAAGCCGTCGTCCCCTCGCCTCGCGGCCAAGCCGTTTATGTGATCGAGGGCGGCAAGGCCAAATTACGCACGGTCGAAATCGGCACCCGCACCGATGACCAAGTGCAGATCTTGCGTGGCCTCAACGAGGGGGATGCCATCGCGATCACCAACCTCCTGCGCATCCGGCCTGATCTAGCAGTTTCTCCATTGCTGAAATAACCCTCTCCAACTGCTTCCCACGTTTTCCGCAGATCCCTCACATGAGTCTATCAGAAACCAGCATCCGCCGACCGGTCCTTGCGATCGTTATGTCGCTGGCCATCATCTTATTCGGACTCACGGGATTTCACTTCCTCGGAATTCGCGAATACCCTGCGGTCGATCCACCCATCATCACGGTCCAAACGAGTTACCCAGGTGCTAGCCCAGCCGTCATCGCCTCACAAATCACCGAACCACTCGAACAAGCGATCAATGGAATCGCCGGCATCCGCACGCTAAGCTCAGAATCCCGCCAAGAAAAAAGCTCGATCACCGTCGAGTTCACCCTTGGCTCGGACCTCGATACCGCGGCGAACGATGTCCGAGACCGCGTCGCCCGCACGGTACGCGACCTCCCCGTCGACGCCAACCCGCCCGTGGTTGAAAAATCAGATGCAGACTCGTTGCCGATCTTGTTCCTATCACTCACCAGCGACACCCGCGACATCCTCGACGTGAGCGACATTGCCGACCGTCTCGTGCGCGAACGAATGGAAACCATCCCCGGCGTTTCTTCGGTGAAAATTTTTGGCGAAAAACGATATGCCATGCGCCTTTGGATGGATCCGGTGAAACTCGCAGTGCACCGCGTGACTCCCGCCGATGTCCAAGCCGCACTCAACGCTCAAAACATCGACCTCCCAAGCGGTCGCCTCGAAGGAACGGATAACGAGCTTTCGCTGCGAACCCTCGGGCGCCTCTCGACCCCTGAAGAATTCGGCGAGCTCATCATCAAAGAGGAAAACGGCCGCCAGATTCTCTTCCGCGATATTGGCACCGCGGAACTTGGACCTGAAAATCTACGCTCTGGATTCAAAAGCGACCGCATCAATCGCGTCGGCGTTTCGATCGTCCCTCAGCCGAATACCAACGCCATCGCCATCGCCGACGAATTCAACAAACGCTTCGAACAGGTAAAAAAAGAAATGCCGCCAGACATCAAAGTCGAGATCGGCTACGATTTCACTCGCTTTGTGAGGCGCTCAGTCGCGGAGGTGAAAGACACGCTCATGATCGCGTTCGGCCTAGTGGCCTTGATCATCTTTCTGTTCCTCCGCGACTGGCGATCAACCATCATTCCGGTCATTGCTATCCCCGTCAGCATCATCGCTGGGTTCTTCATCATGTACGTCGCTGGGTTTTCCATCAATGTCCTGACCCTCGTCGCGATTGTGCTATCAATTGGCCTCGTTTGTGACGATGCCATCGTCGTCCTCGAAAATATCTACTCGAAAATCGAAGAAGGAATGACACCCCTCGAAGCGGCGCTGAAGGGATCCCGCGAGATCTACTTCGCGGTGATCTCCACCACTTTTGCCCTAGCGGCCGTTTTCCTTCCGCTCATTTTCCTTTCCGGTCTAACAGGCCGCTTGTTCCGTGAGTTTGGCATCACCCTCGCAGGTTGCGTATTGGTCTCCGCATTTGTTGCGCTGACCTTGTCGCCGATGATGTGCAGGTTCCTGCTGAAAAAACACGGCGATCGCTCACAGGGATTCCATCACGCCACCGAGCCGTTTTTCCGCATGGTGACCCAAGGTTACCGCGCCTGCCTCACCCCATTCCTTCACAAACGCTGGTTGTCCATCCCCATCCTGCTGCTCAACGGCTTGCTGATCGCATGGCTGGTTAGAACCATTCCTCAAGAACTGGCACCCCTCGAAGACCGAGAGAACATCCGAATCAACGTGAGCGCACCCGAGGGATCGAGCCTTGAGTTCACCGAAAGCTGGATGGATAAACTCTCCATTTATATCGACGATACCGTGCCGGAAAAATTCCGCTCGTTCACGATCTTTGGAGGGATCGGTGGAAGCAAAGCCGATGCCAGCGCAGCCGTGCAAAACATCTATCTGAATACCCCTACAGAGCGGAAACGATCCCAAAAAGAAATCGCCGCACAACTGACCAAAGAGCTGCAACAGTTCACGGGGGTGCGTGCGTTCACCTCACAGCCACCCACCATCGGTGACCGCCGCAGCGGTCAGCCGCTTTCCTACGTGATCCAAGCCCCGGACTTTGACGCACTGGTCAAGGTACTACCCGACTTTCTTACCGAGGCAGGCAAGAGCCAGATTCTAACACAAGTGGATGCTGACCTGAAGGTGAACCGCCCAGAAGGCATCCTCACGATCAATCGTAAAAAAGCCGCAGAACTTGGGATCTCCGTCGAAGAAATCGCCAAGACCGTGGAGCTCGCGTATTCGGGAAGACGCTTCGGTTACTTCCTTAAAAATGGCAAACAATACCAAGTCATCGCACAAATGCGCCGCCAAGACCGCAATGATCCGGAAGACATCAAGAAGCTGTTTGTCAAAGCCAACGGCAGCAAAATGGTTTCATTAGATAACCTAGTGACCTTCAATGAATCTGCGAGCCCTTCATCCATCTTCCGCTTCAACCGCTCGGTTTCTGCGACGATCCAAGGCACCCCCACTCCCGGACACACCTTGGGCGATGGCATCAAAGAACTCGACCGCGTGGCAAAAAAGATCCTGCCTGAGGGCTTCCACACTTCTCTAGCAGGTCAATCACGCGACTTTGCCGAAAGCTCATCCTCGTTGTTGTTCGCCTTCGTGCTGGCACTGCTGATCATCTATCTGGTGTTGGCCGCGCAGTTTGAAAGCTTCCGGGACCCATTCATCATCATTCTAACCGTTCCACTTTCGGTAGCAGGCGCACTCCTCTCCCTTCATCTCACCGGCCAGACACTGAATGTCTTCAGTCAAATCGGCATCATCATGCTCATCGGCATCGTAACCAAAAACGGGATCCTCATCGTCGAATTCGCCAACCAGCGAAAGAACGCAGGACTTTCACCCTTTGATGCCGTCTTGGAGGCCTCGATTTCACGCTTCCGGCCGATTCTCATGACCAGCCTTGCGACACTTTTCGGAATTCTTCCGATCGCGCTTTCGCTCGGTTCATCCGGCGGATCAAGACAGTCATTAGGCATCGCAGTGGTCGGCGGCTTACTTTTCTCCGGAGCGCTCACGCTCTTCGTCGTGCCAGCCGTTTACGCGGTATTCTCAAGGCCAGCGACCAAGTGATCGCGAGCGATTGAGTCACAGCGGCAGATCGTAACTGCGGCCGCAAACGCCCTCGTACCATCGGAGGTAGGCTTGATTCACCATCGAGTAGCCACCTGGCGTCGGGTAATTGCCAGTGAAATACCAATCGCCACAGTCGCCTTTGATCGATGCGTGCAGGTTCTCGATGCTTTGGAAAATCACTTCGACTTCACCATTCCATTCAATTCCTTCAGGGTAAACCATCCGGCTGATTTCTGCAGATATTTCCTCTTCGGAAAATGCCGCATAGATTGCTTGGACGCGGTTCCTGCGTTGATCTGCGGGCAGCTTGAGTTCCGCACGGCACTCGTCATAAACCCGATCTAACAACGACTGGCGTCCAGCGCGCCGGTGGAGTGCGACGGTGGCTTGGAAGGCAATGAATTTGCCAAGCTCTGACATGTCGATGCCATAGCAATCCGGATAGCGGATCTGTGGAGCGGTGGAGCAGACGACGATCTTTGACGGCTTGGTGCGAGCGAGGATCTTGAGGATCGACTGCTTCAAGGTGGTGCCGCGCACGATCGAATCATCGAGCGCCACGAGGTAATCGCCGGGTTTTACCACCCCATAGGTGATGTCATAGACATGAGAAACGAGTTGATCGCGGCCTTTTTCCTGAGAAATGAAGGTCCGCATCTTAATGTCCTTGTGCGCCACTTTTTCTCCCTTGGGCCAGTTGCGAAGGATAAGATCATCCACCAAATCAGGTGTTAGAGTTCCATCCGCCGATGCCTGTAAAATCGCAGACCTAACCTCTTGTCGGCGATAAAGCCGGAGGCCATCCATGAGGCCGTAGTAGGCGGTCTCTGCGGTGTTAGGAATGAACGAAAAAACGGTCTTGTCGAATGCACCTTGGATGGACTCAACCACTTGAGGCACGAGCGCGGCACCCATCGCTTTGCGCTCACGATAGATTTGTGGATCATTGCCGCGTGAGAAATAAATTTTCTCAAACGAACACGGAGTGTATCGGCGAGGCGGGGCAAAGGCTGAGTCGGAGAAGGATCCATCCGACTTGATCGTGATCACTGAACCGGGATCGACCGCCTTGACTTCGCTGGCTTCCGCCTCGAACACCGTCATCAATGGCACCCGCTCGGATGCAAACGCGATGACATCTTCCGTGACTAACATGTGGCAGGGGCGGATGCCGTGTGGATCACGCATCACGAACATGTCGCCATTGCCGATGGCTCCGCAAATGGCATAACCACCGTCCCAAGACGCCGCAGACTCGGCGACGAGCTTCGGTAAATCAAGCGCCTCGGAAATTCGCGCAGGAATCTCGGCACCGGGCACACCGGAGTCGCGCAGATGACGATAGAGATCGGTATGCGCCTCATCGAGATGATAGCCGATTTCTTCTAACACCGTCTGCGTGTCGGTGCCGAAGACTGGGTGCTGACCACGATCAATCAGCACCTCATTGAGTTCGGCCGCATTGGTCATGTTGAAATTCCCCATCACCATCAGTGTGCGGGTTGGCCAGTTGCTCCGGCGCAAATACGGGTGGCAGGAACCCGCATCGAAGTCGCCCGATGTCCCGTAGCGCAAATGCCC
>CAILVZ010000041.1 GCA_903837825.1 Akkermansiaceae bacterium
GGTGCGAATGGGCCCTATTTTCCAGTGGTTCGCAATGTCAATCTTGAAGGTATTTCCAGTGACAACAGCCCCCGTATCATGCGGGCAACTGGGTTTGATGGGGCGATCATCGACGAGATCCGAATCGCCCACTCGATTTTTCGCGGACTCAAGGGGCCAGATCGGGTGGACCATGTCGGATCGATTCATTGGGAGGCCGTTACGAAAGAATTCAGCTCAAAATAGAATCCAATGAAGCGGAACGCATTTAAGATGAAGCTGAAGCCAGGCTTTGAGGAGGAATACAAGAGACGCCATGACCAAATCTGGCCAGAGCTTTCCATTGCCCTTTCAGAGGCTGGTGTTTCTGACTATTCGATTTTTCTGGATGAAGAAAGTCTAACGCTTTTTGCCGTGCAGAAGCTCGTAGAAGGCCATGCGGCCGACCTCTTGTCGTATCATCCGATCGTCCGGCGATGGTGGGATTTCATGTCTGACATCATGGAGGTGAATCCAGATCGTTCCCCCGTCAGTATCCCATTGCGTGAGGTGTTCCACGCGAAATGATTCATTGATGGATGAATCACGCATTTTGAACCTCAATGACCTCCATGTGACCCTTTATTTGATTGGTCATGTGCCCAGTGGAGGCTGATTCTGAGGGGCTGCCTTGGGGCAATAATCCAAGTTTTGGACTGCATTAACCCATTTGGATGAGGTGCAATTTTTTTGGTGAAAGGGTAGGATGGCGTGTGACCTTGAAATGCCTTCTTTCCCTCATCCTTGGATCTTCGCTTGCCCTTGCAGAAGATGCAGCGATCAAGCATTATTTGATTTCAGATTTTGGTGCGATCGGCGATGGAAAGACACTGAACACTGCGTCGATTCAAAAAGTGATTGATCAAGCGTCAGCAGCGGGAGGTGGGGTGGTTGATATACCAGTTGGGAGGTGGCGAACAGGGTCGATCTTTCTAAAGGCTGGAGTGGAATTGAATCTTGCCGAGGGTTCAGTGTTGCTTGGATCGGATCGAATCGAGGATTATCCCAAGCAAGATACGAGGATTGAGGGGCACTCTGAACCATGGCGGATGGCGCTCATCAACGCTCAGCAGATGGGAAAGGTTCGAATTGGTGGCAAGGGCATCATCGATGGAAATGGGATTATTTTTTGGGCCCAATTTTGGCAACGCCGAAGGGAGAATCCAAAGTGCACGAATCTTGAGGTTGAACGTCCTCGGCTGCTTTTCATTGATCGTTGCAAGGATGTGAAAATTCAGGGTGTCTCTCTGCAGTACTCGGGATTTTGGAATTTGCATCTGTATCACTGCAGTGATGTTCTAATCGATGGCCTTACGATTACTTCGCCTACGCGTCACACCAAGCATCGGAACTACATGACTTCGGAGATTCTTAAGGGAATGAAAGATGATTCTGGCATAAGAAATTTACCCATTAAGGATAACATCCTTGGACCAAGCACCGATGGGATTGATATCGACAGCTCCCAAAAGGTGATCGTCCGGAATTGCTACATCTCGGTAAATGACGATAACATCGCACTCAAGGGAAGTAAGGGGCCAGCGGCAGATCAGGACGAGAGTAGCCCTCCTGTGGATGATATCTTGGTGGAAAACTGCGAATTTGGTGATGGGAATGGAATGATCACTTGTGGCAGTGAAGCGACTCAAGTTCGCAACGTAACGGTGAGAAATTGTCAGATCTCTGGTGATGCCACGATGCTCACGTTGAAGTTGAGGCCCGATACACCGCAGTGCTATGAGAATATTCTCATTGATGGAGTTCGGATTGGTGGGGGGCAGGGCAGATTGCTAAATGTTGCGCCTTGGAGTCAGTTCTTTGACCTCAAGGGGCATGCATCGCCCAAAAGAATGGTGCGCAACATTGTGATCCGGAATGTTACGGGTGAGATCTCAACCTTGGGAACCTTGAAGGGAAATCCAGGTGATGACCTTCGCGATATCACTTTTGAGGACATCAATGTCAACCGTGTGGATGACCGCTTCGATGTGGGAATCGTCCGCGACTTCAGGGTGCGCAACGCATTGGTAAATGGTAAATCCTTTCATGCGCCACAAGGTACAGTGCAATAATCGATGCCAACCTCTCAACAGGTTTAAGATGTTACTCAATATTTAGTTCGATTCATTGTGTTAATTTCCAGTTTAAATTTTAAATTCATTAGAACGCAATCATTGATATCGGTGATATCGTTTCTTGTTTTCGCCAATTCTCTCGCTTGTGGTTCCAATGTGATTTTGTCGGATGAAGGCGGTTGTTTCGGTCTCTCCAATGGTAATGTTAGGGTAAAGATCGATAAAGGGTCTGGGAGAGTTGCTTCCGTTATGATGGGCGGGCATGAGCTAACTGGAAATGGTGCCGGCTATTGGTCGATGTCAGCGTCCTCCTTGAAAGCTGAAGTGCATGGTTTTGGTAGGTCGGTAGGGCAACATATTTCGATTGATCCAGCGAGCAACGGGGGGGGAAGGGCAGAAGTCGTTTGCTGCTTTCGGGGTAAAGGTACGGATGGAGCATTTCCTGGGAGCTGTGAAGTTCGGTATGCGTTAGATCGCCACTCAACGACCCTCTATGCCTCCGCCGTGATGACGCATGGTGCGGGAGATCCGCCATTCCGCATGGGCGAAGGGAGGTTCGTGTTGAAGTTGAAATCAGATATTTTTGACCAATTGACCGTGGATCGTGATCGGAATTGGATCATGCCCACGGGGAAGGATTGGGATGTTGGGACGCCTCTGAATCTAAAGGAAGCACGGCGCATGACGACAGGGATTCATGTGGGATGGGCAGAGCACAAGTACAGTTATTCGGCGATGCTTGGCAATGTGCCTGCTTATGGATGGTTAGGCACGAAGCAGCAGTTCGGGGTTTGGATGATTAACCCGAGCGTCGAGTACATCGCAGGCGGGCCTACGAAGATGGAGTTGACTGGACACCTTGATGTGGGTGGCGACTCGTCACCTACACTTCTGAACATGTGGCATGGGAGTCACTACGGTGGCACCGCGCTTTCACTGCAGGCGAATGAGGACTGGTCCAAGGTCATCGGTCCCTTCGCCATTCACTTTAACCAAGATGGCAGTCCAGTGGATCTTCTTAAGTCCGCATACCGCCAGGCCTCAATTGAGCGAGCCGCGTGGCCATACACGTGGGAGCAGCACCCAGAGTATTCAACGAGATCGCAAAGGGGGGGCGTGGCTGGCAGGTTAGTCGTAATGGGGGACCGAGGCGACTCATCCACTGCCGGCACTTTTTGGGTCGGTCTAACAACTGCGGATTACCGCTCAACCGATCGCTGGATTCATGGTTTGGTTGGCTGGCAGCAAGACGGGAAAAACTATCAGTACTGGGTCAAGGCACAAGCTGATGGATCCTTTAGTCTAAGCGGGGTGCGACCTGGCACTTATGTGATGCATGCCTTTTTGGATGGGGTTTTAGGCGAATTTGTTCGTTCAGATGTGACCGTGCAATCTGGAGTGGTAAAGCCATTGGGGGCAATCGAGTGGGTGTCAGAGCATGCTGGGCCGACGCTTTGGGAGATTGGGATCCCTAATCGAAGTGCTGCAGAGTTTCGCAATGGAGATCAGTACTGGCACTGGGGGAATTATTTAAAGTTCAAGACCGATTTTCCAAACGGGGTCAATTATGTGGTGGGTGTGAGTGACTGGAAAAAGGACTGGAACATTTGCCAACCACTTGATTTGTCGCCTGATGGCGAGGTTCTAGGTAGTTCGACTTGGACGATTCGGTTTCCGTTGGATCACATCCCAGAGCATGGCACGCGGTTAAGGGTTAGTTTTTGTGGATCGCGTGAGGGGTCGAGGCTTGCGATTTTGTCGAATGGTTCATCGATTAGCAGCATGGCGATGCCAGAGGCGGGTACCATGCATCGTGACTCGCACCGAGGTTTGTGGTTTGAGCACGATTTTGATATTCCCGCCGCTCAGCTTCGTCTTGGCGAGAACGTGCTGCAGTTTCGGCTTAGCGGAACAGTATGGCACCAAGGGGTACTCTACGACTATATTCGAATGGAGGCTTTGGACGACAGGCACGATCATGGCACAGATCGGGCGTTGAGTAATAGTTCTGATACTATAGATCATCATGCAA
>CAILVZ010000042.1 GCA_903837825.1 Akkermansiaceae bacterium
CTCGTATCTTCTCCCATCTTACCAAGTGTAGACTCCTTAACCCTAAATGTTGTTATCTTCGAAATCTCCATCAATTTGATCTCACCACCCGCGCCTGCATCCTGAATCATTGTCTTATCACCAATATATACGTGAATCCCACGTACTAGGTTTGGATGTGTTACTACGGCACTTGGCGCAACAAATCCGCGTGGAGACATCCTCGCAAGGTTACTCCTCTGATGATACGGGGCTATTGAGCGCGACGCAATCCATCCACAGACCCGGCCAAGTCCACTTGGGCCAGCCATGCGTAACCATCCGCGAATCCATTGTTCATTGGATTGGCGGCGCAGGGTTCTGATTTGATTACACGTCAACATGCGGGGATCGATAAATCGCAGGGTCAAGAAACGTGGGTCTCCATGTTGTGGCTAATACCTGCTCACAGCCAAGCGAACGAAGAGCTTGCCATTCACCTCGAGAGATGCCGGAAAATATACTTTAACTAGCTCTGATCCGCTGATTAGATCGTCTGTGGTCAGCACCGATTTAACCTTGGCATCCGTCCCAGCGTCTAGCCAAGGACCTCGAAGATCTAAGCTATATTCGACTTTTGTATGGACCTTTGAGTCTGATGCTGATGATAGCGTCCTTCTATATTGGAACAAGAAATACCGTGCGAGGCCGGACTTACCATCTGGATCAGCAATCACACGTGTCCCTACAGGCAAGAGCCATTGATCATTACTCCTCGTAGGGTTGCCCCCAATTACATATTCAACAATATTTGGAATTGCGTCATTATCACTATCCTCTAAACCATTTGAAGAGATACCATTACGAATGGCCCATTCATTAAACGCCGGGAGATCTGTCTTTACGGAAATCTGGACATTGTCTAGAAGCATGTCACTTAAGCGAGATCCTGGATTAACTAGATCGGCCGATCGATCTGTGAATGATAAATTGGTTGAGCTTCCATCAGCTATAAACTCAAACCTCCTAGAGGACCAAGTGGCGGATCCTTCTTGCCCGATTAGAGAAACTGGATTTGAAAGTATTAGATTATTTCCTTGCACTTTTACCCATAGTTGTTGCTGGCGCGGCGCCCACGTCTCACTCACCACGATTCCAGTATCGAAAGTGAGGACATAAGTCAGACCAGGTACAGTTGCAAAAGACTGTGAGATGCTTCCGCCAAATGCGTCTGATCCAGGATTAAAGAAGGCCACCCTTTCCCCAGCCGTAGCTGATAGTCTTGAATTCCATGAAGTGCCAAGCCCAACAGGACTTCCAGTCACTTGCCATCCATCGAGATTGCAGCCGGCAGCCGGCCCGCCCACGAGGGCACCATTTTCAAAGCTTCCATTGCTTAGGGTTGCCGAATCAGCCGGTACCACACAGATTGATACAACCGCAGGGGTCGAACACATGATGCCGTTTCCCACAACAAATGCAAAACTATCGTTTCCCGTATACCCCGGTTCCGGGGTATAGGCAAGATCGTCTCCCGCTGATGATAGGGTACCATGGCTTGGCTTCATTGATATCGTGAAGTTTTCTGGTCGGACGGACGAACCTAAATCCCCACCAAGTTTGATACCAAACGCCATCCCGGTTTTGACAGTAATTGCTTGGGGATATGCCACAAATCTTGGATCATTTGGAGATACGATAAGATGCACATTATCAAGCAGAAGGTCGCAATATTGAGCCGTAGGGCCGACAAGATTTCGCGATTTGTCAGAAAATTTTAGCGTTGTGCTGTCGGAATCAGCTGTGAAGTAGAATTTCTGGGGGAACCACTGCGCCTTACCTTCCGCTCCATAGAGGGTCACGTCATTCGTAAATAACTCAGACGAACCTCGAACCAGAACACCCAGCATTTGCTGTCTAGGCGCCCAACTCTCACTAACAACAATGCCAGCATCGAATGAAAGTTGGTAGATTGTGCCAGGGACAGTGCGGAAGGACTGAAAGATACTGCCATCGTAAGAATCTCCGCCTCCATTAAAAAAGAGGATCTTCGACCCCTCGGTCGTGGACAAGACTGGATTCCATGATGTCGTCCATTCTGACGGGGTTCCAGAGGCTAACCAACCATCAACCGCATAGGGACCAAAGGAGAGATTGGATGTTGGGTTCGACTGTGCTGACTCAAATCCACCATTGACAAGGATCTCAACGGGCTCAGTTAAAAGGCCTCCTGTAGCCTGCTTGATCGCCCGATACCACGCGACAGCCATCTTGTTGTATCCATAGATCGTAGGGTGGACGCGGTCTGTTGTTAGGTCACTTCCCAGTAGCGCAGAATGAAGGTCAGCGATGGCGACATGCCGCCCTAGGGCAATCTCATCGTTTACAAGGGCCTGGAGATCGTCACGACTAAATTCATTTTGCAGATCAGCATGGCAATCAGTTCTCAAAAGAAGGTTAGAAACAAGGATTACAGAGTTGGGGCTCTGAGTGGAGATTTGTTCGATCAGGGCCTTCAGCTGAATGCTCACAGCGATGGGCTGATCGCCATTCCAAAAATTGTTCGTGCCGATGTCCAAGAGAATGATGTCTGGCGAAGGAACCTTCGTAAAGACATCGACGATATTACTCCGAAGGATTTCGATCGTCGCGCCAGGATAGCCTTGGTGGTCTCGATCAGGCAATGTCCCATTGTTTTGCGGATCAGACAAGGTGCCAACAAAGTCTACCGCAACTCCGCCGAGAGTAAGTAGATCATAGAGCTTTGATCGGTAGCCGCCGAAAACTGGAGACCCACTACAACATCCTTGGGTTATCGAGTCTCCCAATGGCATGATACGTAACACAGGCTGCTTGCCATGACATGGACTAGCAATAATGCTAAGGAATGCGAATAAATATGTAAGTTGCTTTTTCATTTTTACCTAATTACTATATTACTTTAAATATCTTAATACTTTGAGAATAATTTGGATTCCATAATGCCAGCGAATCGCCTTGCAAGTTGAGCGGCCCCACGTCTTCCAACCCGATGGACTTTACCAAGAATACCTGGCCGACTGCTGGATCCGATGATCTTTCGTTGCACAATGGTATCCAACCGCGGGTTTGCAATGCGCTGGACCGGATGAATCAACGGAATACTAATGCAACCTGTTGCAAGATTTGCTAATCGACTATTGCTATCAAACGTGTGTGTTGCATCTAGGCCGCATCCGCAATTCGATATCAGGTTCTGACGAGGGATAAGCGCGTGCCCCCCGCGTGACCAACATGCAAGCGCCCACTGGTAATCCCAATAAGAAACATCACCAGCCCTACGATGCGCATCGGCAAGCATCGCAGAGAACTCACTTGCCATCCGAGGGTGCGAGATTGCATTTCGCAGGACATTGCTGCCTTCAAGATATGGCCAATCTCGGACTGCCAGGTCATGATATCTCCACGCTCGGCGCCAGGTCGCCCAACCCCAGCAGGAAACTACTTTAGAGAAACTATAGCTGCTTGTGATTGGCAGGGGTTCGCTTGAGAAGTTTGTGCCGTTGATATGCATCACGCTAGGATCATCAAAGTACCTCTCCAATGTCTCCTCGCAAAAAGTGAAGAATGATGGGTCTGGAAGGCAGTCATCCTCAAGAATGATTGCCCGGTCAACTTGACTAAAAACCCAGTCGATCCCAGAGGCTGGGCGAAAACCACAACCTAGGTTAGAGTCAGAAAAGGAGCGCCGGATGTCACACGGCCAATCAATTTGGTCTATAAGACTCCTAGTCGCTGCACATGCCGCATCTTCGCCACTAAACCCAGGGCGTGGACCATCGGCCACCACAAATAGATTCCGTGGTTTTACGACTGACAGGACATCCAATAACCTCCGTGTATGCTCAGGTCTCCGAAAAATGATCAAGCATACAGGTGTATCCATAGGCATCGGTTATCTCGCTTATGATCGGCCCGCTGAATCGAGGCTATTTATCGAGCGTTAACACCCGCAAAGAGGCTAAGAAGCCAACGACCCCCGTCGCATATCCGGCGGACTCACGCGCCTCCATGCATGCTCAACTAGGACACACTTCCCCGCCCAACCTTCGTGGTAGCTTTTGCCGCATCCGTAGAAATCACCGTCTAAAACGTGGACTGATGCCGCGTCCTCGACCCAGTCCTGTGTGCAAGCACCACCACTCGCAATGTAGCTTGTTAATTGATAGGTACCCATCGTTAGCGGCCATCGATTCACAACAAACTCGATCTCGCCATCGCCGCTCAATTTCATCAAACTCTTGTCCACTAGGTCAGTTGACAGCACCAAAACCGGCGCAAGGTCTTTCACGACTGCAATGCTTATCCTGCAGTCCCTCAATTCTGCCGCTGGGTTGGCGGTGAATGCGACGCGAATCCGAACCGTAGCACCAGAAAAAACCTCAGATACGAGAGCCCCGGAACTATCCACAAAATAGACCGAATTCACCCTCGCATCACCGACTCCTTGGCGATCCACCCGATCGACCAATGATGCATGCGACAGCTTTCTAGAACTTGCTGCATAGAAATCCAACGCATCCGTGGTTTTCCCATCGAAACCAATCTTGCCGCCTTCGAGTAAGATGCATCTTCCGCATAGATTTTGTATAACGCCGGTTTGGTGGCTAACAAAGAGAACAGTCCTTCCTCCTTTTTTCGACGCCTCTTCCATTTTGCCTAAGCACTTTTTCTGAAAAGCCGCATCGCCAACCGCAAGAATCTCATCAACAATCAGAACATCTGGGTCTAAATGGGCGGCAACTGAAAATGCAAGCCTAACGTACATTCCGCTACTGTAACGTTTTACGGGGGTATCAATAAATTGCTCAATCTCAGAAAATTCAACAATTTCGTCAAATTTCTTTTTTATCTCAGCTCGTCGCATTCCAAGTATCGCTCCATTAAGATAAATATTTTCTCTGCCACTTAACTCTGGATGGAAGCCAGTTCCGACCTCAAGCAGGCTTGCCACCCGTCCTCGAAGCCGCACCCTGCCTGTTGATGGCTCAGTGATACGACTCAAAATCTTTAGCAAAGTGGATTTGCCAGCTCCATTCCGTCCGATAACCCCAACAACCTCACCCTCCTCGATCGAAAAGCTGAGGTCGCGCAATGCCCAAAATTGCGCGTCCCTTGTTCCCAATTCTATTGTTGAGCCAAGCCTCCTCTTAAATGGTGAACGTAGCATATAATCGAGCTTATGCCTGAGCCCATCACCGTGGAATCTTCCATCCCCTAATTGATAGCGCTTTGAGACATTCTCAATGCATATGATTTTATTGCTCATAGTAATAAAAAATAAACTTAAATCATATCCGCAAACGTCTTCTCAGTAGAGCGGAAGTAACGGATTCCCGAGGCAATAATAATAATAATCATAACTGTAGTGAAAATTAAGCTTGGCATAAATGGCGCCTCTCCTCCCAAGATTGACCACCTAAATCCATCTATTACGCACACCATCGGGTTCAACGAGTATATTATCCTCCACTTTTCAGGTATAACTTTGCTGGAAAAGCCTACTGGTGATACATACAATCCGAATTGAACCACAAATGGAATAATATAACGAAAGTCTCGGTATTTTACCATGAGAGATGAGACCCAAAGTCCGGCACCCAGCGCGGTCCCAATTGCTAGCATTACAAAGATCGGCAAACATAGAAATGATCGATGAATCGAACATCCATAAAATCCCATAAGACATAGAAGGAGAAAAAAGGAGATCAAGAAATCTACTAGACTTGTTATTACGCTACTCACTGGGATAATCATGCGCGGAAAATAGATCTTCGAGATCATTCCTGAGTTTGCAATAAGGCTGCTGCCAGAATCCGAAAAAGCCCCGGCAAAGAACTGCCATGGCAACATCGCGGAGAAGACTAGTACAGGGTAGGGATCCGAGCCAGATGGCATCTTGGCCACCCAACCAAATACAACCGTCAACACTAGCATCGTCAGCAGAGGCCTAATCACCGCCCAACTAACGCCAATAGCTGTCTGCTTGTATCTAACAAGAATGTCTCGCCACGCCAGGAACACAAGTAGCTCGCGATAGCGCCAGAGATCACGCCAGTACTGCCGTTCAATCTTCCCTTTTTCGATGACTATTTCCATATTATAAGGTATTCTAGCTCCGGAAAATCACCCATTGCCGTTCATGCACCTATCCCTGGTAAAAGGGTTGGTGCGCATTTTACCCGCGGCCAACATAGTCGGCGACGATTCAATTTCTGATGAAACCGTAGTGCCGCCAGCCTGAGTCTTGCAACCCACCGCTTAACCTGGGTGCAATCACGAATTGAGGTAAGACAGAGAACCTCGATATTTGCCTCAAGAAGACACCTGCTGATCAGCGACAAAAGCGCCCGTTCGGAATCTGGCACCCACCTCACACAACGGCTGATGACTTGCTGCCAGGCAATCGCGTGGCACAGTTGATCACGCATCGCCGTCACGCCAATCCCCAATGTCTCGTTATATTTTTTTACTAACTGCCTTTCGTCGAATCCCCATGGCCCTAGGCAGGCAAGTCTGAACGCAAGGTCATGATCTTCAAGGAGCTTGAGATCTTCGCAGAATCCACCTACCGCCTCAAATGCTGAGCGCCATATGAGGGCAACCTGATTGAATAAGACAAATCTCGTCGCAATGACCAGCTCGGGGTTCGTCCAATACCCACGCTCTAAACTGCAGTCGACCCCAGCAACGCTAAACGAGGTAGTTTGAGAACCATCTGGATCGATGATCAGGGCATCGCAAATACAGCAAGGCACCTGTTCGCCACTGCGCAGCAGAAGATCAACTTGGATCGCAATTTTGTCTGATTCCCAACAATCATCCGAATCAAGAAACGAGAGGAATTTCCCCGTGGCCAACCTTGCCCCAGTGTTCCTCGCGGCAGACGGTCCCGACTGTTGCTGAGAGATCCAGCGGATCCTCTCTCCGTAGGATCCGAGGATTGACGCGGTATCGTCCGTCGAGCCATCATCTACGACAATCAATTCTAGATTGGGGTAGGTTTGATTCAATACGCTACGAATTGCCCGACATAGTGTGCTGGATCTATTGTAGGTTGGAATAATGACTGAGACCAAGGGTTTTTGCATTCTAGTTTGTCAGTTAATCTGGTTCATGAAACGCAGTATACTCTTTATATTGCAATCGTGTTTCCATGACGATATCTCGATTCGCTATCCCAATTGGCCTGGGGCGGCGTGTCACCGGAAGCCATATTCGATGTGGGACCATAATCTGATGAGTAAGTTGAACTTAGGATCGCAATGCACAGCCAAAGGTAAATGATCGATTGATCAAAATAGGCAACCGATAGTCCTGTGATCGCATGTGCAAACAATGCGCATCCAATACACCAGACAAAGAATGCCACGGTGATATCCTCAGCCTCGAATCGCTTACATGCATTTCCAACCCAGCAAAACGATGTCCACATAATCCATATAAACATTGTCATTCCGAGCAAACCCGCCGTTACTCCAAACCCAATGTAAACGTTAGTGATATCAGTATGATGTGGATCTAAAGCGAAACCCTGATTCGGCATCCAGTGCCTTGTCTCATCGGTTCCGAATGCCCACCATTCAGAAATGTGCCTGAAGGTTTGATCAATGAGGTACGACCGGTGCCACCCAGTGCTTCCGCCAGAGATATCGATCTTTGAGATTAAATAATATGGTGGCTTTGACATTGTCAGCATCAGCATAAGATACAGAGCGACTGCGATTTTTTGCAGCGCTGGTACGTATCTACGAAACCTAAATAAAGAGGTCGCGCCCAACCCAGCAAGGGCGCTCATCACGGGTCCGCTTGATGCGCTGGCGAACGTTATTACTAGACAGGCGATGATCCCAAGGACAGCAGCAGTGCTACGGCGTCTTATAATTCCGATGAACAGGGGTATGCAGGTTGCGCCTACCGTACCCGCAAGAATCGGATGCCTGAAGGGGCCTTGTGCTCGTAACGAGCCCTCGCGGATCAGAACATGATTAGGCACCCCTCCAAATGAGGCAAACAGGTTTCGTCCCGTAATTTTTTCAGATAGCATCTCTACGGCGATTGGCACTAGTAACAATGCGACCACGCGAAGCACATCGGTCACTTCATCCAAGTTTGTACACCATATCCGAATTAGATAATAGAAGAGGAGCTGATTGAATACGATCCCGCAAGCATATACAACTCCAGCACGCGCCTGGTCATGGAAAAAACTCGACGCGATAACCCACATGCCCCATACGATCATCAAGATATCGAGACGGTTTAACTTGCCCGGTACTCGCTCGTATTTCGTGAGGATCCGAGCAAAACCGACAAGAAGGAGCATTCGATAAATGGGCAGCGAGACCGGGCCAACCTTGATTCCTTGAGCCATCGTCATGTAGGTGCATCCAACTAAGAGAGGTACGACTGCCCACCTACGTGGCACGATGAGAAGCGCCCCTGCAACGCCAGCAAAAAATATAATAGCCGCTAGGTTCATCCGTTTCGTCAAAAATTGGATATCGAGACGATTGTAATTACCTACGAACTGTGCTGTTTGTTGTGGTTGCGCCGAGTCTCAACCAATTTCAAAGGACATTACACCATCAATTACCCTATTAATCTCAGACTTTGTGATGCTGTTATAGAATGGGAGGCGTATGATTCGATCGCTTATCGATTCTGCAACTGGACAGTCTCCAGCCCTTGACCCAAATTTTGCACCCATACTCGAGAGGTGCAATGGCAGGTAATGAAATGGGCTCGTTATCCTTAAACACTTTAGGTGTTTTATTAGATCCTGCCTCGCATCTAATGATGGCATTAGCAAATAATACATGTGATATGCCTGCTCGCAATGCATTGGAACATGCGGTTGTTCTACCCCGCATTCGACGGCCCATTCTCTAAGGGAATTATCATAAACATTCCACGAGTATTCACGAATCGCCTGAATCTCGTGAAATGTTTCAAACTGCGCATATAGGTATGCCGCAAGCAAGTCTGAAGGAAGGTGGCTTGATCCGATATCAACCCAAGTATATTTATCAACCAATCCTCTAAAGAATCGATTTCGATTAGTTCCCTTTTCCCGTATGATCTCTGCCCTCTCGGTGAAATCTTCGTCGTTAATAAGAAGTGCACCGCCTTCACCACAGTTGAAATTCTTAGTTTCGTGAAAACTTTGTGTCGCCATCGCTCCAATCGCTCCGAGATTTCGGCCTTTGTATTTACCAAATAGGCCATGCGCGTTGTCTTCCACAACGGGAATTCCATTTCGATTCGCCACACTCATGATGTGGTCCATTTCACACGCAACCCCAGCATAGTGAACTGGGACAATTGCCTTGGTCTGGCCGCTTATGAGGTCCTCTAGGCATTTTTCATCAAGATTTAACGTATCGGGCTTTACATCGCAGAATACAGGCTTTGCGCCACGAAGTACGAATGCGTTTGCAGTCGAGACAAAGGTGAATGATGGAAGGATTACCTCATCGCCTGGCTGGATGTTCAACAGCACCGCTGCCATCTCCAATGCATCTGTGCACGAGGTCGTTAACAATGCTCTGGCAACCCCGATTTCCTGCTCGAGGAAACCTTGGCATCTTTTGGTAAATGAACCATCCCCACAAGTATGCGAATTATCAACCGCTATTTGCATATATGCAAATGAGTTTTTTGCCGCATATGGGCGATTGAATTCTATAAGCTCAGTTGCGCTAGCATCCTGAATTGTGTCCATAATATTTTAGATGGATAAATTGTGTCAATGTTGATGGTGTATCCTAGGGCATGCGCATGGGCGGACCCTGAGTCATCGAGGACGTTGAACCTCATCGATCGTCAGTTGCGTTGATACGATGCCATCAGCGGTTTGTGTTGGCTGACCATCCGCTCGTACGCCTTTACCATCCTAATTCCAGCTGCCTCCCAAGTGATTTCATCAATGGATTGAAGCGATCTGCTCGTCAGCCTGTTAAGTAGGGTTCGGTCACCATCCACTCGTGAAATGTGCTTGGCAAGCGCCGCAGCGTCACCAGCAGGGTGAACAAGTGCATTTTCCTCATGCTCGCAGATTGCACCAGATGCATCAGATACAAGGAGGAGGCAGCCAGCGGCCCTTGCATCGTAGGTAACAAGCGCGCTGCCTTCCTCAATGCTAGGAAGGATCAGAACGTCACAATTTCGCATGACCTCCGATAAGTCGCTCCGGTATCCGATCAATGTTATACTTGGGTGTGATAGTTTGTCGGACAGACGCTCCGCATAACCCGGTATGAACTCACCAGCGATCAGGAGCCTGCCCGACTCGCACGCGCTGGATGACAACCATGCATCCAATGCATAATGAAGCCCCTTCCTTGGAGTGCAAGCAGCTGCGAAGAGTGCCGTCAGGCCGCCGGACTTGTTATATTCTTCTGAGGATGTGGAGCTAGAGGATTTAAACCCATATTGGAAACGCTCAATTTTTGATGGGTTAATGCCATAATTTACAAACGTCTGCGCAACAAATTCAGATGGGCAAAACAGGTAGTCAGCCGCATCATATTCCAATTCCTCCCGTGTTAGCTGCGCTGCATTAAACTCGTGGGAGCTACCATGAGGCATTTTTATATCCAATCGCTTACATTCAGCCTGTACCACTTCGTAGGCGTAACGTGTGTGAGCATTGCAACGCTCTAGAACCGTTGGAATGCCTAGCTTGACAGCGGCTCGGATGGTCTCAAGTGAGCCTAATGCGAATCCATGAACAATATCATACCTGTTGGGGTTCTTGAGCAGCCACCGGGACGTCACCCAATCGTGGATCCTGCAGGAACCAAGCCTCCCAAATAAACGATAGGGAACTCGGAGCTTCCCACGGCTTAGGGTTGTGTTTACGTGAATGCCTTCCGAGAATTGCTTATGAAGGACACCGGTGCAGACAGTGACATCGGCTCCTGCTGCGCGTATTGATTCAACATGTTCCCAAGCTGCATAACAAATGCCAGTTGCGCCAATCTTATGCGGGAAACTATAGAGGACACGTATTTTATCAACCATGTTACGATCCATCTTAAGGGCAGTGGCTAAGTGGTCTCATTGGGACCAATTTTTACCTATTGCCCAATTACTCTCAGGCCCTTTGGTGCAGATGGGCGAACCTCAACGACCCCATGATTTGTCACGGTTTGTGAACCGGCAGTAGCGATGAGGGCCATATTATTGAAGGTGGCAAGGCCTGCTTGCTCGGTTCTGAATTGAAAATTTTGTGCTAGTACGACTGGTATCGAGCCATTTGCCGATACGGTCACGCCGTAGGTCTTTGCGATCGGATCTACCGACAGCCTTAAGCTATAGATTACCCCAGGTGCATAGGGATAGTCGATCGCTGACGTATACGCTCCAGCATTCCGGACATCAATTCTGCCGCTGCTATTGAATCTCACGATGCATGCAAGATCTGAGTACCCGGCTACAGGTGAAATACCACCGAGTCCAATCACAGCGTCGATGTTGTTTCCTGAGGCAACCATATCAAAGCCATAGGTGAATGGAATTGACTTCGGTGTGAAATTTACTGAGTTCCATACTGGACTACCAACAACTGCGCCGATAAGGTAGCTACCGCTTGCGACAGCGCTTGATGCAATACCAGATTTCTGGGCAAATGCTTTGATGGTGGTGTTTATGGGAACTGAGATTGGACCACTATAAATGGAACTGGTTGTGGTTGGATCGGTTCCGTCCGAGGTGAATCGAATCGTTGAACCCACAGTTGAACTGCTAAGGGCCACCATTTGTGGCGCTCCATATGCACCAGGAACTGGATTGAAACTTGGCAATTCTGCACCGATTGCAATGTCTGCCTGAGCCACAGCACTCGAGGTTAGGCCTGCCGCAGACGCGATTGCCTTGATCGTTGTCGTTGATGCAATACTAATTGGGCCGGTATAAGCTATGTCCGACGTTCCGGGAGTATTCCCATTGAGCGTATATCGTATGGTCGCCGAAGGAGTGGATGTCGAGATTGAGATTGCTTGTGGGGTATCAAAACTGCCGCTTGCGGGGACAATTATCGGGGTAGCCACAGCATTGCTCGTGGGAGGCGGCACTGCATTTTGTTTATAGGCCGCATACATCTCAGCGGTAAAGGTCGTCCCATCCCCTGCAATGGAATGGTATCGCGCCATGTAACCAAATGCTGGGGGGTGATTCCATACATTCTGAGCACCCATCAAGTATGCTGCCAACCATGGCCCCATCATCCCTGGACCCACCACCGATCGGTACCCAGTGCTCCACGTGCGATTGTCCCAGAACGGCTCCCAGCGGTGCCTCACACCCCATTCTGCAATTCCCACGTCCTGCTGGACATAGGTCGCTGTCACATATCCAGGGTAGTCCATGTTGACCACACGTCCGACATCCGCCTGAGTCACGGTGAACGTCTGGGTGTCTTCCTGAAAGATATCAGGGTTCCCTGCAATGGACTTAAGGGCTGTGTCATTGAGCATCAGTGCGGCCAATACAAGCGGAAGCTTGCGCCCACACTTATGCCCGCCATCGTGATAGAAGCCGCCGCCATTTTGTACATACGCATAGATGTCTAGTCCATTCTGCACCATCTGAATGGCAATTGGCTGCTTATCCGCAAGAGGTTGATTTGTGTTTAGCCAAAGGCCGACCTGCCCGAACTTCATTGCAGTTTCACGACCATATTGTTTATCACCATCGGCGGTATTGTCCACCGGCTGAAGGCTATTGCCTGACCAGATATTTGCCCATTCAAACCAAGGAAGGGGCGGCACTTGGGACTGAATCGTAGATTTCGAGGGCGTCGATGGGACTGATGGGTAGTTCTGCAGTAATCCCCAATTGAGCTGGCTGATATTCCACCTTACCGTGCGATCCGTACCGAAGATACTTGGTCGGAAGCTACCAGCGGGCGGGGCAGAACCCAAGACGGTAAGCGCACATATAGTTTTCAGATAGGTTGGATAGACCCATTGGCTATTCGCCGACACCAAGACGTCATTTACCTTAAGAGTGAATGGAAGTGAAAGCGCAACGTTGAGTGATGGCTGGTAGGAGATCGATGGAGTGATTGATGGATGGCTATCGAACCCTTGGGCAGCATTTGGCGTGGGATTGATCATCGAGCCATGCTGCACCCCATCGACGCTTTGTGTGGGATTCGGGGTGATCCCCGTAATTGTAACAGGACCAATCACCCAAGGTTCACCATTGGCGAATGTCCCAGTAGTCCGATCTGCTGAAAAATTCCACGTGATCCCCTTGTATGTTACGGAGGTAACTGCCTGCAAACAGGTCACCTGTGTGACGAATGCACACATAAATAGTAGGGCATATTGATGCCCATATCTGATACCCATGAAAATAGTTAGAAAGTTTTTCATTTTTACAATGAGCCATTAAATTCGAAAAAATCAAGCACGTCATCCGAAAGACCTAATTTGGCGGATTTAATAAGCAAAAACGTCTTTATATAATGTGCTAAAATAACCATTTTGTTTTGCTGAAAGTTTATTAAGTTTCAGATCTTCGTAATCTTAGTTTTCTTATTTGTTTAAGCGTTTGAGGTTGCAATGGGCAACGCACTTGAATTTGTGCAGGTAGATGGTGTAATGCTGATCGCATTGCTCGAAGAAATTCATTGAGGTGGCCATTACCAGTGGCCTTGCAGAGTTGATATATTGCGCGCGGTAATACGTAACAGATCGCGTAGCCTACTGGCAGGCAATTTATCGCAAGCAAGAGCTGATTGCGTGGCTTAAAATACACTTCTACCAAGTTTCGTTTTGATACTGGATTTGCATCGTGAATCACCAAAAACTCTGGTGAATAGAGGATCTTACACCCCCGGTCGATCAAACGCCATGCGAGCAGCACCTCTTCATAGTGCATGAAGAAATGCTCTGGATAGAGGCCTGCGTCCAAAGCGGAATCTTTTCTAATTGCATATGCAGTACCGCTGAAGTAGTCGGTGAAAAATTGCCTTTTTGCATAATCGCCCACCGGCCGTGGATGCCACCATCTTTCGGCATCCTCACTCACCCCATCAGGCTTTAGGATACGGAATGCGACGCAGTCTATCTCATCGCGTCGCTCGAAAAAATCTTCAATCCGCGCGAGGAGTTGTTTATCAGGAATCGTGGTGTCGCTATCCAACCCAAGAATGATGTTACCAGTAGATGCCACGATTCCACGATTTCGTGACACCGCGGGCCCAGAATTGGCGATGTTTTCAATAACGATGGTCGCTGGGTACTCTCTTCGAATTGCATCTACCGTGGAATCATTGGAACAGTCATCAATCACCAAAACCTCGAAGGATGCATCAGTTTGTTGATAGATCGTAGAAAGGAGAGCTAAGATTGCATCACATCGATTATACGTTGGAATGACTACGCTGATCATGATGGAGTATTCACAAGTGTTAACTTAATCAGCATATTTCAACCTCATTGGCGTCTGCGCGTGCACCATGATCAGGACTAGGGTAGCCATCGATCCATTGCTTTCGGGTGCGCCAGAGCATCTCCCAGTGAGTTCGTGGACTGATCAGGTTCAAACGGGATCCAATGGATGACGATGCCGCGCGCAGGCAGGTGCCTAGCCACAGTAACGACAAGCCAGACCATCTGGCCATCCCATGCCAATGAGTCCTGACAAGGCATGCTTTCCCCCTATAAAGCAGCAGCATCTTCTTGCCCAAGGTAGCTGATGACTTACCAACCTCATGAATGATCACTGCATCAGGACAAATCACTGGGCGATATCCTGCCGCTCTCGCCTTGATCGCGAAGTCAACATCCTCCCCATACATAAAATAGCGCTCATCTAAACCACCCAATTCATCAAAGACACTCCGAGGAACCAGCAGGAAGCATCCGGTCACCACACCCACCTCCTTAAGGGTGTCACGCAACCAACCCCCGATTGACTCAGGATCCAGCCAACGATTTCCTGGTGCAAGCGTCGTGATTCCAAACGCAAAGAGGAACATGCTCCATAACGAGGGCAAGCCCCAACATGATGACGGTTCCAATGTGCCGTCTGGCTTCAGCGTTCGGCCTCCATAGATGCCATATTGTGGCTCTTTTTGAGCAAACTCGGTGATGGTCCTAATGGCATCCTCCTCCACAACCGTATCTGGGTTCAAAAGCAGGACAAAATCGGAATTGGAGTGTCTGACGCCGATATTTACTGCGGCTGCAAATCCTCGATTCGCACCTGAACGAATGAGTTTGACTGATGGGAATAGTCGTTCAACGAGCTCAACAGTGTGATCGCTTGAATCATTATCGACCACGATAATTTGTGATAAGTTCTCAGAGTCTGACGCATGGACGCTGTTTAAGCAAGAGACGATGTTATCTGCCGAGTTGTACGACACAATAACAATGCAAACCGTGAACCTCATAAATTCTTTTTTGTTGTTTTCTTGTCCCGGTAGCCGATCACTCGAGCCGGAACTCCTGCCGCAACCGAGCCGGCCTCAATGTCTTTGGTAACAACTGCCCCCGCGCCTACAATGCAACCATTGCCGATCGTAACACCTGCGGTAATAATTGCTCGCGCGCCAAGCCAGACATCATTCCCAATGGTTATATTTCTCTCAATTCGGGGCTGATCCCTAAATTTCCCATTACCAGTGTACTGATAATTTGATGCGGTCACGAAGACCCCAGGACCTAGCGACACAAAATCGCCGACGGTTATGGTCCCAGATGAGTCGCCTGCCCATAGATAGCAGTGATCCCCTACGTGGCAGTCGTGGCCGATTTGGATTCGGGAGGCATTGCGTAAAGAGACATTTGGAGCCAACCTTGATCTGGCTCCGATCTGTAGATCTCTCCTTTCGCGAACATGGCTATATGCATAGTAATGAAGCAGCCGTGCCACATGCAGGTAGGTCCGAGGATCCACTAGCGACCCAAGAAGACCGCATAACCTGCCAGTTCGGCCAACACACCTAGTTGCATTCCGCATCATCATTAATGCCAATCTTTGCTTGCCGGACTTAGTGAAATATAAATTCTCTCACTCCACGCAGTAATGAATCGCTGGCGGATTGGCCAATTCTTCTCGGCGGCTCCAACTCGGAGATGCGATCAAGTTGGTTCTCGAGTTCCACTTCATTGAACGCAACGGCCACACCGTGGATTGCCACCATCTTACGCGCAGTCGCCGTCTGATGTTCATTTCGATGCTCTCCCAAACTCGCCAATTTGGGCATCACGATGAGGGGCTTTCCGTGGTGGAGTGCTGAGAGAATGGTGCCCATTCCAGCATGGGAAATCACAACATCCGCCTGTTGGAAATATCGCGCAAATTCGGGTGGCTCAATAAACTCCACTGCCCGCATTGACTGAGGGCGCCATCCGCCCCTACCAATTTGGGCAACCACGTCATTCCTAGCGGTTCGTTGCACCCAATTGTCCACCACTTTGACTAGGCGGTCAAAGGGCCGATCGGTTCCTACTGTGATGAAGATCATATGACACTTCCGATGTATCGGGGGCCAGAATCAGACTCCAGATGCGGCCACTGCGTTAGCCAGAGGTGGGCAAATGGCCTAGCATTCAACCCAGACGCTGAGAGCCTTTCTGCATTTGCAATGCTGTCAATCCATACAACACGCGCTCCAAAACACCAACCAAAGACGCATCCAAAGTATCCAGGTGCGGCTCCAGTCGTTACAACCACATCAGGCCTGATGCGAAGCACGAGCCAAAAGACCGCCGCTGCCGAACGCAACAAGTTGATCTTGCTCCAGCGGTTCCCGTCATGGATGAGTGCGAATTTTGCACCATCGAGATCATTCTCATAGCCTTTTCTAACAGTTGCGTAGGTAACTCTGCATCCGGCGAAGGCTGGCTTCAGTCGGAGCAATTGAATCCAATGACCACCACCAGATGAAATTGCCAATACCTTAGGCATTTTTTTCGACATATCAGAATGATTTCATGATGCGCCACGGCCAAATAATACCGCGGGGATTGTGGCAAAAAGGATCTTCAAATCTAGCCATAGTGACCATTTCTCGATGTATTCGTGATCCATCTCCATCCAACGTTCAAATGACACCTGATTGCGGCCGCTTACCTGCCAAATGCAGGTCAACCCAGGCATCACTGACAACCGCTTGCGGTAAAGCCATTCGTATTTTTTTACTTCCTCAAGTAAAGGCGGGCGTGGACCGACGAGGCTCATCTCCCCCCGAAGCACATTGAAAAGTTGCGGCAGCTCGTCGATGCTTGTCTTCCTCAGAAGCTTCCCGAACGTGGTGACTCGTGGATCGTCTCTGATTTTGAATACGGGGCCGGTCTGTTCGTTTAGATGTTCAATTCGCTTTTTTTGCCACTCAGCATCGGCAACCATCGACCTAAACTTGAAGAGCCTGAATGGGCGTTGGTTGATCCCAACTCGTTCTTGTACAAATAAAATGGGGCCGCTACTGGTTACCTTGATTAAGACCGCAGTTACGACCATTAATGGAGACAGGATAGCCAGCAATAAGATCGATCCAACAATATCAACTGCTCGTTTGAGCATATGTTGAACTAGAAGTTTTTCCCTAAAAAATGTTAGAATATGATGTTTTCCTAGCCTCTCGAGCTGCAGCTGACCAAACCACTCGTTTGTTTTTTGATCTGGCACAACCCTTGCGACAATTCCGATATCTCGCGCGCACTGGACGATCTTCCCGACATCGCTCAGTTTTGCGTTTGAACTGAGGCAGATCATGATTTCGTCAACCCGTCGATCTGCCATGATTGATTTGAGTTGCGAAACCGATCCGAGAGTTGGGTGCTCATGTTGCGAACTCTGATTTATTGGAGAGGCTGGTGTTGGCTCTTCAGCGACAAAACCAACCGTCTTGAAGCCAAGAGTGGCGTTCTGATTAATTGTTTTTGCGATGTCGATCGCTTGATCGTTCGTACCAACAATGAGGATATGGCGCTGATGATCGCCAGAATGCCGGTAGTTTCTCAATAGGACATCAAGCGAACATCTGGTTCCAACTCCGACAAGGGAGACAATTGCAAAGAAGCCTACGATACTCCTGCCGTCATAGCAGCCCTGAAAGACTATACCCGAACCAGCCGCGAGCCACAATGCAGAGAGGCCGCTAGCGAGAACAATGCCGCGAACCTGGCTAATCAATGGAGACAGGCGGCTCACCTTATAGCCCATGGACTGATGGAAGATTGCCACCCAACCTACTGCGATGGCAAAAATCGCGATGGCATAGGTTACGATCTGCGCCTCATCCAGCGGATCTGCGCCCATGAAAGAATGCCTCACTTGCTGAATGTTCGCAGTGACCGCAGCAGTGGCCCACAAGATTCCTTGGTCGAGTAACCGGTAGCCCTTACTCAGCAACTTGTAACGGAGGCGGATCAAAATTGAATGTTCGCTCTAGTGGTTGCAACATTGGGGCTTCGAATGAATGCCTCATCTGCCCGTTCAGTACTCTCTCATGACAGACTGCTTGAATGGCTTAGGACGGAAGCCTGATTCTTATTGAAAATGCAAGATACCTCCGCGCCGCATTTACGAAGTTCAGCATATCCCCATGCCAACCTGTCCTTTTTGGTTTTTTCTGCATCAAGAACCAGTAGGACCATGTCCATCATCCCGGCCATTGCAAGCGTCTTGCTTGTTGGGTCGACCACTGGCATATCAAACACAACGTAGTCGAACTTGCTCTCTTTGATGGCGGGTAACATCTTATTAAGCTGCACTGAGGTAATGCTCATCTGTGCGCAATCAGCGGAATCACCAGACAACGGCTGATAAACCCCAGGCGCCACCTGCCGTATATCCTGACTGTCACTCATCAAAAGTGCGCTTCTTAATGTTGCATCTTGGATTCCCTCGCGTGCTGATTGAGTTTCGATCATTGGGCTGATTGAGATAATCAGCACCTTGGTTCCACCGGCGTTCGCAAGGGATTTTGCAAGGCCACTTGCAATCGTCGTTACCCCTGCGCCTTTTGACAATCCAGTCACCCCGATGATCTTTGGGTGGTGCGTGACATGGTTTGCCGCAAAGCTAAAGAGAATTCGATCCCTGATTGCTTCAACGTAGTGAAAAATTCCTTTGGATCGTTGATCACCTTCCATGTTGGAGGCCCCCTTGCCTAATATGGTAGGTGGTTGATTTCGCGAAGTCGCGTTGCCAAGAATTCGATTCAAGGCACCTTCCATTTTTAGCTTCGGAATTGCAATCAAGAGCGGCAATTGCATCCGATTCTCAATCTCCATGGGCCTCTGGATCCTCCGATCGATCAACAGTTCGATCATAAACGCGAGGCCCAATCCAAGAGCAAGCCCACCACCAGCGAAGCCCATCATGATTTTTTCCGACTTTTTGTCATAGTAGCGGAATGGCCGTGACGGCTGCTGAACCATGGTGATATTCGGCATCCGTGATGGATCGAGTGCCTGGTCGACACGCGCATTTTTTAGGTTGGTTTCGAGAAGGCGATATTCTGCTTCTTCCATTTCCTTCCGGCGGCTTAGTTCCTCAATTTCCGCACCAACCGTGTATTGCTTTTGGAACAACTCACTGATTTCATTCAAGTGTGATTGGTAGACGCTGATTTTAGCATCGATTGAAGCAAGCTTTGCTCGGGAGGTGATGAGGCTCATCTTTACGCCGAGTGGCTCCGGGTCTTTGCCTATCTGCGCTGTAGCAAGGGATGGGTAGTTTTGAACCATTTCCCGGATCTTCTTCTCATAGGCAGCGACTCGACTGCGATTGAGGAGGAGAAGTTGGTTGCCATTGGTGAATTTCATTCCAAGTTCGATTTCTCGCTTATGGAGAAACTCGAGCATCTCTGATGCTGTCTTGTATTCGGCCACAACATCCGGTGGCGCTTCAGGCAGGAGACCTCCTGCGTGTGGGACCAGTTCGGAATGTGGTTCATCGCCTACCTGTCTACTCAGTTCGTCGAAATTTGCTTGTTGCTCAGCAAGTTCAGCCTTCGCATTCATGAGCTCTTCAATGGTGCGTGCTCGCTGAGAAGAAAGGGCACTTGTTGCATCCGCGAGCGATACAAACCCAGACTCCGTTCTGAGTTTGTCTAATGCCCGCTCCGTGTTTTGGAGTTTGTCATGAACCTCTTTGTTTTGTTTCGCGACCATATCGAATGCCGCTGCGGAGCGATGGATCTCGAGATGCTTCTCAAAATAGCGATCGATCAGTGCTTGGAGCACCCTTTTTGCAATTTCTGGGCTATGGTTATTGTATGTTACCACCAACACGTTCGCGCTTTGCCCGACCGTAACCCCGAGGCCGCCTGCGATCGCGTCCGCTGCATCATCGGGTGAGCCCTTACCGTTGATCGCAGGGATGAGGTTTTTGGCACCTAGGCGTTCCGCGACATCGCTGGCAAGGTCAGCACTTCGAATGATTTCAATTTCCGTGTTGATGACGCCTCCTCCAGGGTTGGCATCTGGATCGCTTTGGGACTGGTATGGATCGATCGTCCCGCGCTCAAGGACATAACGAATTAGGAGTTTTGCTTCTGACTGATAGAATGCTTCGCGTCTGAGATAGGTCGTTACTGCGGCGGCGAGGCCAATCGCTGTGACGCCGACGATGAGCCACCTGCGCTTTGTCACGACAAAGCACGCGTCATCGAGAGTAAATGCAGACTGCACTGGCACATGATTCGGTTTTTGCATCTGTTGCTAATCAAATATGCCTCATCAGGTTTGGGCCACTAGGCATGGCACGCTGCCGCCCTTGGTCGCATAGAGTGTGGTGACTCTAAAACCTGAGGTCTATTGGGGTTCTGGGCATGTACGATCCAATGATGCGACTGCGCAGAATCATCTGTGCGTCGGACCTGCCAGTGGCGCGTGGGTTGCGTCTGGGGGATCGAGGGGAATTGAGGGGAGCTGCCGGCTTTAGGCAGGATGAGGTTGGGGGGAATGCTTTAGGTCAATGAAAGTAGTTGACGAGAATTTAGCCGATTTGATTGGTCGTAGTGAAGTCTCTTTGTATCGGACTAACTTGTGTTTATATACTGCTACTATTATTTTGTTAGATCAATCGTAATTATCTAACTTTTCAACGCGTTTATTAAAAATTTACTGATATTTCAGCTGTGAGCTGGAACTGCTCCCATTCTGTATTGCCATGATTCAGACCATATCGGGCATTTGATTTGATTTCGGCTCGGCCGTTGAAAATCGGTTTTTGGTAGCCAATAAAAATTTCTGAGCGGCTATCATCTACAAGCGCGGTCGGAACATCCATAAGCGCCTCGTAGGATTGCATCTCAAAGAGCACACCTAGGCTTGCGGTTGATGCGGTGAAATTTCTCATGATTCTAGTGGAGACGGAAAGATCATTGACTAGGTAGTCTGATTGTGTGGCGGATGGCGTGGTGACATGCTGTAATGAGCTTTCCCATGTCCACAATGGATTGATTTCGCAATATGCGGCGAGGTACCCTGTCAGGCCAGCATGGCGATTGCTGAATTCGGCCTCATTGATAGCTTGATTCATGCCGATGGAGGCAAGGATTTGTACGCTTTCGGCAAGCTTGTAGCGGGTTTGGATTGATACGGTGCCCGTTTCATCGTTGCCAGTATTGTCGGACTGCATGGAGGAATAGCTGAGGGATGGCCCCATGCTAAATCGCTCGTCTGCCGACCAGAAAAAGCCCGTCTGGCCACTCATCGTTTGATACGAAACAAATCCAGCGGAGTCATAAGTCGAGGAGTCGTTGGACAGCCCAAGGTAGAACGATGTTTTGGGTGCAACTTGGTAAGTTCCTAACAATCTTACGCTGGTCAGACCAGTGGTTACAAACGTGCCTGTTAGGCTGTCGGTTGCGGCGGTTGAGCGGTATTGGGCTTCTGCCGTGATTGCTGATCTCGTGCCTTCGATTTTCGCCATGAGCCCACCTCGGTGGTTGACGCCATCGAGATCGGAATTTTCTGCGTAAAAACGAGCATTCGCCTCGTAGTCTGCATTGATCGTGATTGGCGCACCCCCCTCGGGGTCAGAGCTGTAGTGGATCTTCGGTGAAAGCATCATCGTGAATTCGTCACGTGGGTGGTGTTCATCGAGGAAAAAGTTTGAGTCGTATTGAGATGCTAGGCCGATGGCGGTGCTGATAACGCCCTTGGTTGGCGACATTGTGGATAGTCCGTTGCCCCAAGGCTCGGTCGACATCCCGCTGAGGCCCAAGTTGGTTGAGGTTGCCAGTTGGGTGATCAGGCTTGCTGCACCTGCCAGAGGAAACGTCGCAATACTAAGGCTGATGACTGCGATTGCAGTGGTTAGGACATGGTGCTGGGGCTGGTTTCGCATTGAGGGGGATTGAACCGGTCGATTCGTTCGATCATTAAGGGATTGGGCGTTCCATGTCAATCTCATTGGGAAACATGACGCGTGTTTCCAGAGGATCATCGGGGTTTCTTGAGGTGTTGGGTTAAGCCGCTGATCTAATGAGATTTCATTGGGTTTCATTTGGTTTCCGCAGGCCGCTGGTTTTTTGGGCTGCTGAGAAGACGCGGGGTTCGATGATTGATGGCTTGCGCGGGTGTTTTCCCGTTCTAGATTGCACCTATGAAAGTTCGGCAGCGCATTCTTCTGAGGGCGGCATCGGTTTTGGCCGTCGTCTGGGCGTGCGTGTGGGGTATCCAGAGTTTGGCCGGATCGAGAAAAATCACTGCCGACCGGATAAGCCATGAGATCGCCACGATGAACTTCGAGGATTGGTCTTCAGGCTCCACGGCGATGAATTCTGATGAAGTCAGGCGGCGTGAAGCAGAGATTCGTAGGCTGGCGGGTTTATTCAATCGTCTTGATTTCCAAGAGCGCGAAAGGAACCGTGAGAGTCGAGCGGGCGAGAGTTTCTTCCGCCGGCTTGCAGCTGGCGAGAAGTCACTTTTCATTCAACTCACCGTGGTTGAGTCGATGAGCCGGTTCATGGAGTCACTTGATGGCATGAAGCCTCAGCAGCGGCGGCAGTTCGTCGAGCAGGGACTTAAGGAGATCCAGCAAGGGCGAACAGGTCAAGAAATGGCACGGGCCGATGAGCTCGGCGCGGATCTGCTTGATAAGATCAGCCAAGAAGGGATGCGCGCCTATTTTGAGAAAGCGAGTGCCGACACGAAGCTTGATTTGGCGCCGTTAATGGAAGCGATGAACGAGACGATGCAGGGGCTTCGGGGCAACGAGTTTCGTCCCCTTCTTCACAACAACGAGTCCCCTCCCCGCCCATGATGAGGAGCTCAGGCTTTACGCTGGTTGAATTGCTTGTGGTCCTTGGTTTGATTGCAGCGCTTTGCGGGATTGGATATCCATTAACTCTTTCTGTTGTGGGTAGATCTCACGAGGCTTCATGCGTGAATCATCTCCGGTCGCTTGGAGTGAGCCTGCAAAGCTATCTCCAAGAGCATGGCGATACGATGCCCACGCTCGCCGCGGGCCGATCCTCGAAGAGCGAGGAGGTTGATGTGTTAGACTCTGTTCTCGCGCCTTACTCGGGTGGGTCCGATGCGTTCAGGTGTCCTGCCGACAGGAACCAATTCGATTTGACTGGATCGAGTTATTTCTGGAACTCGACGCAGAATGGGTTGCGCGTTTCTGAACTTGCGTTTTTTGGGATAAAGGATCGCCCCGACAAGATCCCGTTAATCACCGACATGGAGGCATGGCATCCCGGTGGTGTTAACCTTCTTTATGCGGATTTAAGCAGCTCTAACCAAACTCGGTTCGGCATTAGCCAATGAAATAATCGCCATGCTTGTCGCTAGTGGACTCTCAAAAAAATTTGGTGGAAAGCCAGCGCTTTCCGACGTCTCGTTCCATGTGAAACGTGGAGAGATCTATGGCTTGCTGGGTCATAATGGCGCGGGCAAGAGCACCTCACTCGGGGTGGTTCTTGGCATGGTCATGCCCGATTCGGGCGACGTGACGATCGATGGAATTTCGGTTCTCCGAAATCGTTCGCGGGCATTGCGCAAGGTGGGTGCGATTTTCGAATCGCCTGCGTTTTACGACTACTTGAGTGGATGGGACAATTTGAAGATTTTGATGGGCTACTCGGGCGGGTTCGATTCCACTGCGGCGCGAGCGGTGGTTGAGCGTGTTGGCCTTTCTCGGCGGATCCATTCCAAAGTCAGGACATATAGCCACGGCATGCGTCAGCGGCTTGCACTCGCGCAAGCCCTACTGCCGGAGCCTGAAGTTTTGCTTTTGGACGAGCCGACGGATGGACTCGATCCGGAAGGCATCAAGTGGTTTCGCGAGTTCATTCTGAAGCTTCGGGATGAGCGAGGCATGACGGTTTTGTTTAACTCCCACCTGCTTGCCGAGGTCGAGTTGATGTGCGACCGGGTGGCGATCCTTCGTGAAGGAAAGCGGGTTTTTGAAGGAAGCATCGGCAGCATCCAAGATGATACGCGATTTTTTGAGGTCGACTTCGAGCCATGGGGGATTGCCTGTGGATTGGTGCACAGCGCCGGCGGTGAGGTTCGCGCGGTGGGGCGCATCAGTCTTCCTGCCACCGTGGATCCTGCGGCATTGGTCGAGACCTTGGTCCGTGCCGGTGTTGGAATCCGCAGCTTCTCGCCGATGCGGCGCTCATTAGAAGATCTTTACATGGAAATCCTTAACAGCGCTGGCAGTCCTAACTGAAATTTGATTCACATGCTCTTTTTCCAACAACTTCGAGGCGAGCTACGCAAGCTGTTTGCCAGGCCCAGAACCTGGATGGGGTATGGAGCCTTCATCCTCATGGAGGCGGTCATCTTGTTTGTCTATAAATTGGACCGCAGCCAGAAATACATGCACGCCATGCTTGAGCGAAATGGGTTAGATTTCAGCACCTACTATAGCTCACTGAGCATTACGTTTACGATTATGCTTCTTAGCATGTTCCTGTTAGGCTCGATTTATTTTGCCTTGGTCGCGGGTGATATCGTCGCCAAGGAAAACGAAGATGGAAATCTCCGCTTGGTCTTCGCCCGACCCATCAGCCGGCTACGACTTCTACTGGTGAAGTATACTGCGGTATCGCTCTACACTTTCACCTTTGTATTCTTTGTTGGAATCACCGGTTACGCCATGGCCGTTGCCGCCGTTGGCTGGAAAGGCGGCTTGTTTGTCATGGAGCCAAAGATGAAAGTCTTTGCCGCTTACTCGGATTGGTGGGAGGGAGCGGGTCGCTTAGCGATGTCCGCTGGGGGTATCGGCGTAAGCATGATCACCCTTTCGTCCATCGCTTTCATGTTTTCCTGTTTTAAGATCAAACCCGCCGCCGCAACGATCATCACGCTCACCATTCTTTTTGTGGACATGATCTTGCAAGGGTTTCCATTCTTTAAGCCTTACGAGAGTTGGTTCATTACTTGGCGCATGAGCGCGTGGGTCTTCATCATGGAGCAACAAATCTCATGGCCCAAAATCGTTGAGTCTTATGCGTTCCTCTTTGGGCTCAATGTCACCTTGTTCACGCTAGGCTGGATCTCATTCCAGAGCCGAGATTTCAAAACGTGAAACCGTTCACCAGTCGGTGTTGAAGCCGCGGGAGTCGATGTGGGTGAAATTCCAGTAACCACCGACACCTCCCTTGAAAAGCCCACGCTCGCGGAGGTTCCGTGCGACTGCGGCCACCTTGGACGGGCGCGTAGGAAATTGCACATCGACCGCCACATTGGCCTGGTGCCATGAGCCGACCTTGGCGCCTTCGCAGTGCGCGTTGTAGGCAGGACAGCGGTAGGCAGAAACGACTTCCACCTCTTTCACATTCATTTCCAATGCGATGCGGTCTGCGACTCGGAGGGTATAGCCCATCCGCTTCCACCATTTTTTGGGCGGCAGCGTGTTCCAAATGGAGCCTTTGTTCTTGGCGTGTGCCTCGATCACCTGTTGGGCCGAGATGCTCTTCAGATTGAGGCTGGCGAGGTATCGGGCATACTCTTGCAAGCCGACCCCTTGCGTCCGAGCCCAGTCGGATGGCAGGTCAGGTAAAATGATCGACGGCGCGGGCGCTTGCACTTGCGAGAGCTCAGGTCTGCGCGGCTGGGTCTGGATGATCACCCGTGGGCCAGCGTCCACGGGTGCTTGAGCCGCGAAGGCCTCTGCCGAATTCGATGAAGCCAACCACCCAAGGCCCATCAGGCCAAGACCGCCGATGACGCTCCGACGGTCGATCGCGGCGGCTTGATGGGGCTGTCCTGTGGGCGGTTCTTGAGAAATCATGAAACTGAAAGAGGCATCGACTGCCAACCGCAGCGAAATTCATGCCGAAACATGGAATGGGCGCTCGAAAGTTGGCGAAGTCGTGTGAAACCAAGCAGGCATGCCCGATGCGGCAAGTAAAAAAACCCCGACAGAGTCTAATTTGGTGCGAAAATCCTTACATTTTTCCCATTTTCGCAGGGAAGGCGCTTAAGTTTATTAAAATATCAAGGTTTCCAGATGGCCAGTCCTCATTGTGGCCCCCTCCGCACTTCCACAATCTGCCATTGCGGAAAATCCCGCCTGTTTTTCGGGCGCGTCCCATGCTTCAGTCCCCTCATGCAAGCATGTGATCGTGACCTGACTCCCGAACTTTTGGCCCCAGCGGGCAACTGGGATTGTGCCCGGGCAGCGGTCGCGGCAGGAGCAGACGCGATTTACTTTGGATTGCCGAAGTTCAATGCACGATTGCGGGCGGACAATTTCATCGAGGCCGATCTCGAGGAGCTCATGGAATTCCTCCATCGGCACGGCGTCAAGGGGTTCATCGCCATGAACACGCTGATCTTCACTCAGGAGATGAAGGCCGCGGAAGATCAGCTTCGACGAATCGCAGCGGCCGGGGTGGACGCCTTGATTATCCAAGACCTGGGCCTCGCGAAGCTTGCCCGCGAAGTGGCGCCCAACGTCGAGCTTCACGCATCGACCCAGATGACCATCACCTCCCCCGATGGCCTCGCCTTCGTTGAGTCGCTCTTTCCATTAGAGCGCGCAGTGCTTGCCCGCGAACTTTCCGTCCGGGAAATTGAAAAATTTCAATCTTCCTCGGTCGGCACCCGCGCGCCGCTTGAGGTGTTCGTCCATGGTGCGCTCTGCGTCGCCTATTCGGGCCAATGCCTTACCAGTGAATCCCTTGGCCAGCGCAGTGCCAACCGTGGCGAATGCGCCCAAGCCTGCCGCATGCCTTACGAAATTGTCGTCGATGGAGAAACCCGCGACCTCGGGCCCGTGCGCTACTTGCTCAGCCCGCAAGATCTTGCCGCCGTCGATCTCATCCCCGACTTGGTCCGCGCCGGAGTGAAATCGTTCAAAATCGAAGGCCGCCTAAAATCCCCCGAGTACGTCTCCGCCGTCACCCGCGTCTATCGCAAGGCACTCGATGCCGCCATGGCAGAAAAGGAGTCCACCATCACCGCCGCCGACCGCTACGCACTGGAAATGACATTCTCCCGCGGGCTCAGCACCGGATGGTTTGCCGGGACGAATCACCCCTACCTCACTCATGGGAAATTCGGCAAAAAACGCGGCCCGCTGTTAGGTGAAATCATCGACTGTGGTCCCGGCTGGATTCGGCTAGGCAATCTGACAGGTGTGCCATTCACCGCTGGAGACGGCGTCGTGTTCGATGCGGGTGAAAACCGCGACCTTGAGCAAGGCGCACGGATTTGGGTGATCGAGGGCGATCGCCTCATTTTCCACCTCACCTACAGCGGCATCAACTTTGACCGCATCAAGCCCGGCCACACGCTTTACAAGACATCCGACCCCAAGCTCGACTCGGAACTCCGCCGGTTTTGGCAAAACACCCGACCACCCGAAAAAAAATCGGCGCTCCACCTGATCGTCTGCGGCAAGCCCGGCGAACCGATCGAAATCCAGAGCGGCGACTGCAAGGTACGCAGTGAGATCCCCCTGCAAGAGGCGGCCAAGCACCCGCTAAACACCGAGACTCTCGTCGCTCAACTCGGACGACTGGGTGATTCGTCCTTTGAACTCGGCTCGTTGGATAACCAACTTGAAGGCGATTGCCACATCGCCGTCTCCGCGCTGAATCAACTCCGCCGCGCCCTCGTCAAGCAGCTGGAAACCGCCGCCGCGATTCGAACGCCACTGCCAACGATCAGCACCACCTACCGCGACTTGCTTCCGGCAGTTCCAAGCACCCAGCCCCAAGCGCCCCAGCTCTCCGTCCTCTGTCGCACGCTCGAACAAGTTCGCGCGGCCATCGAGTGCGGGGTGGATTCGATCTACTGCGACTTCGAAGACCCGCGCCGCTACAAAGAGGCCGTGGCATGTTTCCGATCGGAAAATGCAGCTACTGGATCTCAAATCCACCTCGCGACTCCACGAATCCTCAAGCCCGGCGAGACAGGATACCTAAAGCTCATCGAAAAGGCCGATCCCGACGGCCTACTCCTCCGCAACCTCGGCGCACTCCACTACTACAAGCATCGTAGCGACTTGAAAAAAATCGGCGATTTCTCTCTCAACATCGCCAATCCCATCACGGCAAAACTCTTGATGGAAAACGCTGGGCTCGACCATCTAACGGTTTCCTACGATCTCAACATCGGCCAAGTGCTCGAGCTTCTGAACAGCGCGCCGGTCGACTGGTTTGAGCTCACGCTGCACCAGCACATGCCGATGTTTCACATGGAGCACTGCGTTTTCTGCACTTTCCTTAGCAAAGGCACCACCTACAAAGACTGCGGCCGCCCTTGTGAAAGCCACGTGGTCCACCTCCGCGACCGGGTCGGCCAACTCCACCGCCTGCAAGCCGATGTCGGCTGCCGCAACACCCTCTTCAATGGCAAAGCTCAAACCGGCGCTCGCTACTTCCAGCACCTGCGCAACGCCGGATTGTCGCGGTTTCGCGTCGAGCTGTTAGACGAATCCGCCGACGCCACCAAAACCATCACCGCCTACCAAGACCTGCTCAGCGGCAAGTCGGACGCCTTCGACCTCCTCAACGAAGTTCAGGCACTTGAAAAACTCGGCGTCACCGAAGGCACACTCGCTGAGTTCTAGTTCTGAACATGCGGCGCATGGGAGCTTCGGCATCCGTCACGGATTCTCATCTTTTGATCATGGTTCGCCAAGAGAAACCAGATTCTAGGCTTGCCCCAGTGTGTACCGTGTGTGTTTTAAATGCGACGCTCAGTCGCCACATTATATCCAGACTCAAAGCTGAAGGCTGAGAGATTGTGAATGTTCGGGGAACACGCGCCCTCGCGTGTTGACTTCGGGACCCTCGCCGGAGCTATCTCTTGATAACCTTCTTCGTCCTCCTCTTCTCCCCACTCGCCGCTGACCAACCTTGATGAATACAAATAGGCTTACATCTTGTCTGGGATTTAGAAATGCAAATTGCCCTTGGCGCATCTTTCGTGGCCCCATATGCTTCGTCCGTGACTGGAATTCCCAGAATCTTGCCTTTTTGGGCTGCCTTTGTCCTGAAACAACCGCGCGCGACTGTTCCAGGTAAAATGCCGCGCGTGACTCAATAAAACTGTTCGAAAAAAGAAACACTAGAACCAAAAGTAAACTTCCTATGATTATTGAAATTGCATTAGGTATCGTGCTCGCAGCGCTAATACTGGCAGCGTTACCTTACATTCTTCAGCTTATTGCCGGAGCTGGCGCAATAGCTGCTATTGTTGTTGTTTTTATTCTCGTTGTTACTTTTGTCATCAAAGAACCAGCAGTCCTCTTTGCCATACCATTCGCCGCCGCAGTATTCGCACTACAAAAATACTACAACAAAAGCTCAAATGTTAGAATATTTTCATGGGGAGTATTTACGCTCTTTTGGCTACTATATACGACGGTGGTGTTATACGCGCTCCACGACGCACCGAATTTTGGCCTAACAAAAGCACCACTAGTAACGCTCTTTGGCATACTATTCTTCTCCACGCCAACGATTCTCTCATTACTGAAGTTTAGAAAAGTGCTAAAGAAAGAAAGGGAAGGCGCTTCCACTAGCTCATCATTCGAATGACGGAATATAGAAATAATCCCAAAATATGGGAGGCGACCTGTTATCAACTCCTCGATACACTCTTAGTCATGGAGAAGGGCATTCTATCCTCAAGCGATAGGGAAATTCACAGCGCACGCTTATCGGCAATGATGATTGCAGGCTTCGCATTCGAGAACGCTTTCAAGTCTTGGTATCTAAAAGAACAAAAAGGAATCCTATACGACGAAGAAGGAAAGCAAAAAGGTTTTAGCTCACATGCCTTCACCACTTGGGTTGCACAACACCGAATAGAACTCCTAGGTTGGGAGTCTGAAGCCCTCGACAAATCCGAGTTCATCTGTGTCGCTTGGGGCAGATATCCAGCACACAATAGAAACGAAAAAGAAAGAAAACATGAAACTTGGGGGATGGGTGATGTCGACCAGTTAAGAAATCTAATTGGTCGCCTTCTTGATAGAACCGTAACCTATAAAAAATGATTCGAACCAGTCGTGATAGCCAACGCCCAGGCTCCGCCTAGCCGTCGGCTACACTCTACGTTCGCCAGAAAATATCTCAAACCATCTAAACCAACTCACATCCTATGCTAATTTGGAGCGGTTACGGAATACTAGTAGCACCAATCGTTTTCATAACGGTGGTAGCGTCGATCATTACTACCGGAATGTTCACTGATGACGAGTATCTCACCAATAATCCGTGGCCCGGAGGTGTTGCACTGCTGTTTTCTGGCGTTGCTTGTTGGCATCTTGGTGGTTGGTTGCGCAACCGCCACAATCGAGTCCTTTTTGATCGCTCAACAGGTGAAGACGTGGTCCTGCGACCCGGAACATCATTTTTCTTTATTCCCATGCGTGCATGGGGTCCGATACTCGGACTCGTGGGAGTCTTTCTGATCTGCGGCAACGTCATCGAACGCATGTCCTCCCCTACAGCGCCCCCACAACAGAAGACTGAATCTACCGAGCCTAGCCCACGTGACATCAAGAAGACAGCCGGACGAGACGCTCCATCCAACGGCGGATAACGTCCTTCTTTGAACTGGCTTTCATCCCCGCCGTGGATGAGCTAGGCGTTGGGCAAGAAAATTCAAATGAAACCTCATCGCCGACAAGTCCCCGTCCTCCTGGGTGTGGCGGCTATCTCTGCATCACTATTCTTCGGGATCGTTCATGTTTACAGAACCAAGATCGTGACAATCGAGCTCGATGCTAGAATCGATATCGACGAGATCTTGCGGTAGATCGAATCACTTTCCAACGCGAAGGTCGTATCAGCATTTCGGAACATATCCTCCGTCTTCAGTTCGGACAAGATCGACCAGATCAATCAATTTCCCGGACAACAAGCAGACATCCTCGCAGTGATCAGGTTTAGCGAGTTGGAACAGGGGGCGATGAAGAAGCCCATCGCAGCACATTCGCTACCCCGCGAAACTCCTTGCGTAGGCCATTGGGAAAACTAGGGTTATTGAAAATCATCTGATCCTTCATGCCGATGCCACCACTCAACAGCGTTATCCACCGGGCATTTGAGAACCAGGCGCCAAAAGCATGCACCGATCCCCTCATGGGAGGACTCGGGAAATCACGGCTTGGCATCATGCTCCTCGTTTTCGCCTGCTGGAGTGGCAGGGCTCATGGCTTGGATGTCCGGGTGTGGAATGATTCCCAAGGCCGCGCCATCCATGCCACGATGATCCGTGCGGACACCGGAAATGTCACACTCAAGCTCAACGACGGTCGTGAGGTACCCTACCCACTGGCCAAGTTGTCGGAGGCGGACAGGAGCTACGTCGAGACCGCTCGTGGGCAGTCGACCGATCGTGCCAGTTCCACCCAAGCAAAATCCGACGATCCATCCGGCGTGGCGACTTTTGAATCCGAGTGGCCGGGGTTGGTTCGATTCGCTGAAGATCCTGAAATTGCGACCCTCGAGGAGGATGCGGGCAAAAAACGTTTCGTGTATGAAAGCGCGAACTATCGGTATCTCTGCGATGTGAGGCTTTCTCAGTCGGTGGTCAAAGGCTTTGCCGTGATGTTTGAGGCCACGCGTCTTTATTGTCGTAGCCTGCCGCTCTGCTTGAATGGTGGGGACAAAACGGATGGCAAGCTGCAGATCTTGCTCTTCGAAAAACAAGAAGACTACGCAAGTGCGGGCGGCCCTGACGGAACTGCTGGCGTTTTCATCTCGCAGAAGCATGCCGTGCTGGTTCCTCTCACGAGTCTTGGCGTCCGCCCCGTTGGCAATGGCTACATGCTTGATCGCGACAAGAGCAGTAAGACCCTCCCCCACGAACTCGCCCACCAACTCACTCCCATTCCCTATTTCAAATCTGGCGGCTGGTTCACCGAGGGTCTAGCAGAATACATCGGCAACACCCCGTATCGCGCTGGAACCTATACCGTGCGCAATAACCAACGCGCCCTCGTCGAGTACGTCACCGGATACGGCTCAAAGCAAATGGGTGGCAGAGCGCTGGGCAAAAAGATTTCGTTGATGGATCTCAAGTCGTTTATGTTGCAGGAATACTCGAGCTTCACCTCAGATCCTCAACGCAGCTATGGATGTGGCTTGTTGCTCACCATCTACTTCTTGCACATGGATGGCGAGGGTGATGGGGCAAGGATCAAGAAGTTCCTCAAATCTCTAGCAGCCGGCAAGCCCACGGAAGAATCGTTTGCCCTTCTCTTAGACGGGCGGACTTATGAGCAACTGGAAAAAGAAATCACCAAGGCCTGGAGCAAAAATGGAGTGGATCTGAGCTTCGGCAAAGCCCCCAGCAAGTCATAAGTTCTCCACCTTCACCACTGAAAGATCAGTGGTGGAATGATGATTCTTGATTTCGCTGCTTGATGGTCCTCGCTTTCTTCAACCGCAGTGACCACATCGTTCTCAAACTCAACAAACGATTTGCTTTTCTCCACTCGCGTGACGCTTACCAAGCGGCGGTAGGTATTGCCCGTCGCGCGATCGACCTCAGTGACGTAGTTTTTGACATCTTCGTATTCGATGAAGTCCCAGCGCCCCGACTCACCCGTGGCGGTTTTCCGCGTGGTCGTTTTGGTCGGCTTGCCTTTTGATAACGTGACCTCATCGAGTGTCATCCCGATGGCGACCTGATTTCTCGCGATGAGGTTTTGAATTTGGATTTGGCGATCGTAGAGCGATTTTAAATGCGAGACGAATTCGGGATCGGTGGAGGAAAACGCCCAAGGAGCCGCCCAACCCGCAATCCCGTCGCGAGTTCCTTGGCCACGGACGCGGTAAATTTTATCAGTGATGGCTTCCAAGCGGACTGTTTGATTTCCTTTCAGAGTCCCGAGGCGTTGCTTGCCTTCTTTATCAGAAAAAACCGGAGCATCTTTTGCCACTTGGAGGTCGATGGGTTTTTTCAAGGTTTGGTCGAGATAGACCACCGTCGGATCCGAGTCTAACAACGACTTGCGCTCGACGCGTTTGATTTCACCCTGCAGCGGAACCACAAGCACGGCGGCAATCATGGTGAGGCGTCCTAGCTGCATGAGCACCAACGTAGCGTGTTTTTTCAAAAGTGAAATCCTCATTTTTGGACGTTGGCGTCCCGGATTTCAGCGTGCCGATCTCATGACTGGATTTTATCCCTCGTGAGGCGCGGGTGCTTCACCCTTTGGCTTCCGATTCGATTTCGCATGGGGGCTTGCGAGCGCTTCGAGATGCTTTTTCGCCGATTCCCTTGCCTTGGCGATCTCCTCCGGCGTCAATAGATAACCTTGCTTGGCTCCGCCCATCAGGCGCCCTTTCGGCAGGTCGGTTTTGGCCGGATGAGTCAGCGTAAGGCTATGGCCAAGTTCGTGAGATAACGTGCGACTAAGGGATCCGATATTCATCGGCTCTGGTTCGGTGAGGAGCGTTTTCTTGGGCGGCTCTTGCCCATGGCTGAACTTGTTCGTCCAAACTCCTAGCAGAACGCGATTTCCTCCTAGGGCCGCCACCCCTTGCAACGTCTCACCAACATAGGGGAAGAAATAAACATTGATCGCCGCAGGATGCACTTCTAACGGATTGAAAAGGCTTCGGGTGAGTTCAAACGGTGAGCCATGAGCTTGATCCGCATCGGCGCGCTTGAAGTCTGCAATTTGCTGGAGGAGGCGTGCGCGGTTCGGCGATTCGGGGATCGGTTCTTCGGCGATCCTCTCGATTTCAAAGCGAATGTCTGCCTGTTTCCAGATCCGATTGACCTCGGGCAGTACGATGGTTTTCACCTCATCGGGTGTGACCCAAACTTCGAGGTTGAGCCCACGGACCGCGAGCGTCGCGCCTTGGGTGAGATGAAGGCGCAATGGCAAGACCAGTTCCTCATCGGCACGGACATGGCCAAACAGACCCACGAGCGCAATGAAAACGAGATGCCAGCGCGTGCTGCCGTGACGGGTGTTGCGGATCGGATTGGGGGAAACGGGCGGTTGGTTCGATAGATTCATGGCTCAAGTTGAACGAGGGTTCATCATTACCCAACGCTTCATTTTGTAAAGCCGCCAGGTAGGGTTCCTCGGTTAGACAGGCCGATCGTCATGGCTGAGGCATGCGACATCAACCCTTGCGCCAAACGTCAGAAACCTCTAAAACCAAGTGACGTGTCCAACGATCATTCCAATCTCCAGCGCAACCCATCAGGCCTGCGTACCCTCGTGCGTGCGGCACTCATTTGCGCAGGCGCAGTGGCCATTCTATTGCCTGCATGGCTTCCAGAGCGTCCTTCGGTGCCGATCAAGACGGGAGCCGTCGAGCTACTGCAGGCAATCCTCCTCGCGGCTGCGGCCGCAGTGATGCTCGGAGCCGCACCTCATGCGGGGGTCAATCGGCCCGTATGCCGAGTGATCGCTCTCACATTGATCGCTGCCTTTGTGGGCGAGATGGAAGATTTCATCTCCGGCATCCTTGGCATCAAATTTCCTGAGGCGATTGCGTTAGGGCTCATTTTGCTGATGGCGCTGGTGATCGCACTGCGGAATCGGCGCGTGATGCTCAGCTTCATCTCGGCCATGGGAAATCATGCTGGATCGGGGCTCATTGGGGCGGCGCTGTTGATCAACTATGTGTTTAACCGAGTGATTGGCAGCCCGAAGTTTTGGAAGGCCACACTCGGATCCGCATTTGCCCCAGAGATTCCTAAAACCTGCAAGGGCTACTTGGAGCTGCTGGCATGCTACTTGATTTTCATCGGCGTGCTTGGGATCTCCATGACGCTCGCAAGACGCAAGGAGCCCTTCTAACTGATTTCATGTTTCACATCGTTCTCATCGAGCCGGAGATCCCTCACAATGCGGGGGCTGCGGGTCGGCTTGCCTTGGCAACAGGCTCGACCTTGCATCTTGTGGAGCCGCTCGGGTTTTCGCTAGAAGACAAATACGTCCGGCGGACAGGTCTGGATTATTGGCAAGACGTGAAGTTGTGTGTTTGGAAATCCTTCGATGAACTGCGTGCGAGCGCGGCGGAGGGTGCAAGCTTTTGGTTTCTAAGTACCAAAGCGAGTTGCTCGCCATGGCAGGCGGATTTCACGGCTGGGGATTATTTGGTCTTCGGCCGCGAGACCAAGGGCCTTCCCGAGGAATTGATCGACGCGGCGGGCGAGCAGGCACTCCGCATCCCGATGGCGCCCGGCGGCACCCGCAGCCTGAATCTTTCGACCGCAGTGGCCATCGTGCTCTATGAAGCGGTGCGCCAACAAGATCCGCCGTGGTGAGGTCCAACACGCGCACCGCTCGAATTGGCGCTTGTCGGATCGCTCCAGACAAGGCATCCGGTGTGCATGGGATTTGCTGCAGTGTTGTTTGATTTTGACGGGGTGCTGGTCGACACCGAGTGGGCGATCTATCAGGCGTGGCGAAATACCTTTGTCGACCATGGTCACGATCTGCCCTTGGAAGTTTATACGCGGTGCATCGGATCCGACTTCGCCACGTGGTCGCCGAAGACCCACCTTGAGGAACTCTCAGGCCTGAACTTCGATTGGCACGATTTGGACGCACGCCGACAAGAAATCATCATGAGGGATTTGACTCATGAGAGAACCATGCCAGGAGCGATCGATCTGTTAGACCGCCTCGCGCATGCTGGACGACGCCGAGCGGTGGTCTCGAGTTCGTCTCATCAGTGGGTGGACGGTTGGTTAGAAAAATTGGAATTTGCTGGGCATTTCGAGACGGTGGTTTGTCGGGGTGATGCACCGCAAATCAAACCAGCCCCGGATTTATACATCGAGGCCGCAAAGCGCTTGGCACTCGAGCCGGCCGAGTGTTTAGTCATCGAGGACTCACTGAACGGCGTCAAGGCCGCGAAAGCTGCAGGAATGAGCGTGTGGGCGGTGCCGAACCGGGTCACCAGCGGGTTAGACTTTTCCGCTGCTGACCGGATTTTTTCATCGCTGATGGAATGCCTCGCGGAATTCTAACAGACTAATTTATCTCGCACATCGATTCAATAGCCGACGGGATGGCGCATAAAATGTCCGATGCTTTGGCGGGTTTCGGGTTTCCATCGTGGTCCGGATTCGCCACCTGGCCCGCCGGTGTCGAGGCGCAATCCAGCAATGGTCATGAAGACGTGACCATCTCGCATGTAGAGCGTGATCCAATTTCCCTCACCCTTTTTGCCGTAGCCTAGGTATTGTTTAGACGTGATGCTGCCACGGAGCAGCCCCGCCTCGCGCAAGACGTAGGAAACCGTGCCCGAGCAGTCGTAGCCGCTGTCGGATTTCTTCGAGTGGCCGCCGCCCCACTTGTAGGGCTTGCCTTGCAAGCGATTGGCCGCACCGATGGCGCGCTTGACGGCTGCGGGCGCTTGTTTGGGCGCATACGCGAGACCATTCTTCAACAAGGCCGTGCGGCCGCTTTTGAAGTGATATGAAACTGGTTGCCTCGCCTTGACCTGACTCGAGCAGGACATCATCCCACCCGAAATCGGCAACAAAACGACCAGCAGCAGGAACCACCTTTTCACGGCATCCAGCATTCCGAAGCATCCATCGGATGTAAATCAGCGATTTCCGTCTTCCGAGAGGAATGCGACCACTTGGGCCAATGCACGCGCACGGTGGCTCAATGTGTTTTTGATGGAGTCTCCGAGTTCCGCGAACGTTTGTTCATGACCTAAAGGAACGAACAACGGATCGTAACCAAACCCACCATTGCCATTCAGTGAATCCACAATCCGGCCATCGACCGTACCTGAAAAATGCGCCACCTCACTTCCGCCTCGTGCGAGGACCATCGTGCAACGAAACCGGGCACCGCGCTCGGATCGCCCCGCCATCTCGACGAGTAGCCTGGCGTTGTTTTTTGCATGATTTCCTTCCTCGCCACCAAAGCTCGACGACCAAACCCCCGGCGCTCCCTCCAACGCATCCACCTCAAGGCCCGAATCGTCGGACAGCACCCAACCATCGATCAAGCGGCTGATCCCTTCCGCCTTGAGGCGCGCATTTTCCAAAAACGTCGTGCCGGTCTCCTCGATCTGTGGGAAGGCAGGAAATGCAGACGCATCAACCACCTCGAAGCGCTTACCGATCATCGCCCGAATCTCGGCGGTTTTGTGGGCGTTGCGGGTGGCGACGATCAGACGTGGCAGTGCTTGCATGCGCCCTCGCTAAAGATAATTTGGTGCCATGGCGATTTTTTTTGAATAATCCGGCGCTTGGCGGCACTATAAGTGTGTATGAAAGCAATTACATGGCTCGCTTCCGTGACCGTTAGTGTCGCGGCCCTCACCGCAACCGCCTTCGCCACCACGCCGGAAGGCTGGACGACCGATCTCGATAAGGCCCTTGAAAAGGCCAAAGCCGAAAAGAAGTCCGTACTCGTCGAGTTCACCGGATCCGACTGGTGCCCGCCATGCATTGCCATGCGGAAAAATGTATTTTCCAAAAAGGAATTCGTCGATGCGGCCGCGAAAAAATACATCTTGGTCGAACTCGACTTCCCAAAGGGCGATCAAGCCGTGGCCGATAAAAACGAGCCGATGGCGAAGAAATACAACATCGAGGGGTTTCCTACGGTGATTTTGATGACCTCTGAAGGCAAGGAGTTCAATCGCTTCTACGCCTCTGAATTCCCGCAGATCGATACGTTCCTTGAACACATCAACAAGGCACTCGAGAAAAAAGGCCTCGATTGACACCGACTGCATCCACTTCAACACCCCGCCCGGCGCAACGTCGAGGCGGGGTTTTTCATGCCTCGGGCTCCCAGTAGGCAAGAAACGTCGTGGCCGTTATGGGATCGTTGAGGAAAATCCCTGGGCCAGCGCCTAGGTCGGCGATGGCCGCATCGGACATCGCCTGGCGCCGGAGCAATCTCAGGTAACCCCCACGGCTTCCCGGCACACGCTTCATCCACTCCCATGCGATGCGACCCATCGTGAGACGCACGTTCAACTCCACCACCGGTTTGAGTGCGAGCGAACCATCGAGCCGCCGATGCACCATCGCATCGACACCCAGTGGACCCACGTAACCGGCAAGCAAGGTCCTGAGCTTAGCAGGAATTTTTTTCTGATAGATTTCCATCGCCCGTGCCTCCCGGAAAAGGAAGACGGCCAGATCCGGATCTAACATGGCACCCCACTTGGGGCTCACGCGGATGCCGAGAAATCGGCCGGCCGCATCATTTTCCATCCGAGTAAGTCCAACGAGTGAAACCTCGCCACTAGGCTTCATTTCGTAGAGTGCTGAGAAATCAAGCACGCGATCTAACCACGGCTCGACCACGACCGAACCGTGGCTTGTCAGAGTGTTCGCAACCCAGCCGCGGGTTTTCAGCGGGACACTTTCGGCGTTGATTCGCAGATGACCCCGACCCGCGTATGACATCGGCGCCTTGAGTAGCGCCTGGCTGGTGACCAGACACGCGTCGATCGCTGCGAGCGTGGCTTCGGCGTCGTGAGCAAGGATGCCCGTTTCTGGCACGGGCCCCAAGGCGTGTTCGAGGCGCAGACCGATTTCCTTGGAAAACCAAGTCGCTGGCAGTGCCTCGCGCCAGGGCTGGTCGATCTGAGGCGAAATGTCGTTTGCATAGGGCCGGAGTTGCTCGACGGCATCGGGCGACCAAGCCCACGGCCGGAGCCCACCCAGCTTGCGGCCTGCCGGACTGCCAACGGTTAGAATTTCAGGCAGCTCGTAGCCTGCACTTTTTAGGCGCGTGAGATGATCGAGCGTGGGCGCTCGCCGCATGAGCACGGCATCGTCACGATGGCAACAACCTAACAGAAGTGACTCGAGATCGAATTCCAACGCGAGTGCGGTCTTGTCGGGTTGCCATGGTTTGCCGACCATCGCCGCGCGTGCGTGCGACTCCGCATTTGGGTTGAACCAATGCACCACCGGTGTGCGACCGCGCGAGTGCTGGCAAACTTCGAGGTGGCGGATGAAATCATCGTCCAGTCCTGCGAGTCGGCGGCTGTCGGCATTGAATGGCGCAAGCCCCTTCGCCCGTGCAGGCGTGAGCGGGAAATGCAGACAACGTCGGTAGCCATCCCAGTCGCTTTCACCACGTTCTTTCCAACGGCGAAACCATTTGAGGCCGTGGCCGACATGGCCGATTTCATCAAGATGGATTTTTTCTAACACCGCTGCCGTAGCAGTGTCTCCCACCTGCCGGAACAACCCGGCGTAGTGTTTTGAGAAATCCAGATTCGCTTGCTCGAACGTTAGATTGAGACGAGTGACAAAATCCAATGGGGTCTCCATCGGTGCGATGAGCCGCCAGAAGTGATCGTTTACCGGCAGATCACCAAATGCGATGCCGCACTCACGCATCCGGCGGACATACATCAACGCGTGTGCCTGCTCCTCACGCATCGCCTCATACACCCCCGCCCGATATTCCTTCGGTGCATCCGGAAATCTCAACAACACCAGCGCCATCAACTCCGCCGCTAACAACTCGTGATTCGCGAGGAAATGCAGCATCACCCCGCGCTCCCGATCATCGTCCAGCCGGTGGATCCCAGGGAAATCCACCCGCACTCCATCGCCCCGCACCCGCAACTCTCGCGGCCGCCCCGGTGCATCCGGCAATGCGATCGCCCGTCCACGCGCCATGTCAGCCGCCTGAAGGGGTCCAAGCCGGAGCTTTTCCTCAAGAATGTCCGCAAACAACACCCGCTCCGCGATCTCACGCATCTCCGTCACGCCGACAGCATGGCGCGATTCATGGGTTTCGCACGCCCCGATTTTTCAGGAATTCCAACCGCGTGGCCCACTCGGTTGGCGACTTCGGACGCGGGGGACACGAAGTCGTCGGAAAATAACGTGATTCACCCGCCCCGCTCGTGGAGCGCTTGAGTTTTGCTTTTCAATCCGCCCGTTGGGTTGCAGAGTCCGTGGCCCTACACGATCATGTCTGAAGCCCGCAAGCCATTCCCTTTCCACGAATTTGAACCCAAATGGCAAGCCCGTTGGGACGCTGAAAAAACCTTCCGCACCCCGGGTCCTGGCGATGCTGGGTTCGATGGGACCAAGCCGAAATACTACGTGTTGGACATGTTTCCCTATCCCAGCGGCGCTGGACTGCATGTCGGACATCCCGAGGGATACACCGCCACCGACATCATTGGGCGCTTCAAGCGGATGACAGGCCACAATGTCTTGCACCCGATGGGCTATGATTCGTTCGGCCTTCCCGCCGAGCAATACGCGATCAAGACCGGCCAGCACCCGGCGATCACCACCGCTGCCAACATCGAGAACTTTCGCCGTCAGCTGAAATCGCTCGGTTTTGCTTACGATTGGGATCGTGAGATCGCCACCACCGACCCCGAATACGTGCGTTGGACGCAGTGGATTTTTCTCCAACTCTATGGATCGTATTTCTGCGAGGAAACGAACCAGGCCAAACCGGTCGCCGAACTCGAAGCCAAAGGCTGGACCCGCGATCAGATCGACGAGGTCCGCCTCGCCTTCGTGGCAAACACGCCCGTCTGGTGGTCGCCCGATCTCGGAACAGTTCTTGCGAACGAGGAAGTCGAAGAGTGGAAATCCAAAGGCCACACGGTCGAGCGCCGCCCACTGCGCCAATGGATGCTCCGGATCACCAAGTATTCTCAACGCCTCATCGAGGAGCTCGACACCCTCGACTGGCCAGATGGCATCAAGATGCTGCAAAAAAATTGGATCGGCCGCAGCGAGGGCGCTGAGGTCGATTTCACGATCGGTGGAAAATCCGTCACGGTCTTCACGACCCGCCCCGACACGCTTTTTGGTGCCACCTACATGGTCCTCGCGCCGGAACATCCGTTTGTTCCCGAAATCACTACCGATGATTTCAAGCCAAGCGTCGAGGCCTATCAGAAAGCCTGTGCCTCCAAATCCGACATGGATCGCGGCGATCTCAACAAAGACAAATCCGGCGTCTTCACTGGGGCGTTTGCGACGAATCCAGTGAGCGGCGAGCAGATCCCCGTGTGGATCGCAGACTACGTGATGATGGGCTACGGAACCGGCGCGATCATGGCCGTCCCAGCCCATGACGAACGGGACCATGAGTTCGCCCAGCGGTTTAACTTGCCGATTCGGCAGGTCGTCCAACCGTCCGACGACTCGGACTGGCAAGGCTACACCGCCTACGGCACCGCCATTCACTCGGGATTTCTCGATGGCCTTCCAACCGCCGATGCGAAGGCGAAGATGATCGAGTGGTTAGAATCTAATGGAAAAGGCAAACGTCGCATTCAGTTCAAGCTCCGCGACTGGTTGTTTTCCCGTCAACGGTATTGGGGTGAGCCATTCCCGATCATCTGGAAGGACGGGCGCCACTACGCGATTTCGGAGAGCGAGCTTCCGCTCCTAGCGCCACCGCTGGAAGACTACAAACCCAGTGGTTCGCCCGAACCGATTCTCACCAAAGCCACCGCATGGGTCGAGTTGCCCGACGGCAGCATCCGCGAAACCAACACGATGCCGCAATGGGCGGGTTCTTGCTGGTACTACCTCCGCTACTGCGATCCTCGTAACAACAACCGCTTCATCTCGCACGAGGCAGAAGCCTATTGGTCAGATGAGAAACCCGGAATGGTCGACCTCTATGTCGGCGGCACGGAGCATGCCGTGCTCCACCTCCTATACGCCCGCTTCTGGCACAAGGTCTTGTTTGACCTCGGCCATGTCCGCACGCCCGAGCCATTTCAAAAACTCGTCAATCAAGGCCTGATCCTCGGCGAAGATGGACAGAAAATGTCGAAATCGCGCGGTAACGTGGTGAACCCAGACGATGTCGTCCAAGAATACGGCGCGGATGCCTTGCGACTCTACGAAATGTTCATGGGGCCACTCGAACAAGTGAAACCATGGCAAATGAAGGGCGTCGAGGGCGTTTCACGATTCCTAGCCCGTGTTTGGCGCGTCGCCTTCGAAGAACAGGACGGCGAATTCAAGGTTTCCCCGAAAATCCAAGATGTCCCGTGCACCGACAAGGAATTGCTTCGCGTGGTCCACGAGACCATCAAGAAGGTGGGCGAGGACATCGAGAAACTCAGCTTCAACACCGCCATCTCGCAGATGATGATCTGCACCAATGCCTTCACCCAAGCCGAGGTGGTCCCGCTGCAAGAGTTCATCACCCTCCTCACCGTTCTCAATCCGTTCGCGCCGCATCTCTCGGAGGAAATCAACGCGCGGATCTCAGCGGTGTTCGGAAGCGCTCAGTCCCTTCTATCAGAAATGAAGTGGCCAGCTTATGATCCTGAGGCACTCGTCCGCAATGAGGTGGAACTCGTCATTCAGGTGAATGGCAAGCTCCGCGACCGCTTGATGATCTCAAAGGACGCCGACGAAGAAGCAGCCAAAGCCATGGCCTTTGGCAGTGCCAAGGTGAACGAACACCTCGAAGGCAAGACGATCCGCAAGATCATCTTCATTCCGGGCAAGATCTTCAACATCGTCGCGAATTGATGAGCGCTCGGACGGACTTCGGAATAAATTCGTTAGATTCTATTAGACTTCGTTAGATTTTTCGACCTTCGTCATACTCGAAGTATTCGAGCATCGTCTGGATTTCATCACGCCCATCGAGGCCGCTTTCTTTTTTGCGGCGGGCGAGGATCTCGCTGACTCCGTCGTTCCAACCGACCTTTTTGAGGTAGAGGTTCCAGATGAAAATGTCGCCCTCATCGAGCGCACGGCCAGCTTGGAAGCACCATTGCAAGATTTCCTCATCGCTGCCGCCCTCAAGGACCTTGGCCACGAGTTCATCGTATTTCACCCGGAGGAATCCAGTGCAGCGGCTATCGAATCCAGAGCCAAGGTTATCGCAGAAGTCCTCGCGCAGCGATCCAGCAGCATGGCGGCGGATCTTGTCGAGCATGCGTGCGAAGTAGATCATGCCAAGGGTTTCCTGATAGGCAGAGATAGGTGGTGTTTTCATGGGTGGTTTGCAGCGTTGGGAAAGTAAATCGCACGGAGGCGGCGCAGGGTCAAATCCAACTCGGCATCGGTCAGCGGCCGATCCCAAATCAGCAGCCGGGCGATTTCGCCATCGAATGATTCCACCCCAGGGTGCTGGATGGCATCCCGCTCTTGGCCTACCGCCAGGCGCGATGGATTGGCGGCGGGGTTCACCTTGATTTCCGTGCGGACAAATGGACTCGCAGCGTCAACAAAGAGCTCTAGCGCCACCGTGCCAGCTCCCGCAGCCATCCGTCCCGCAACCAACCGGAAAACTCCCGCCACAAACACGGGCCCACCCAGCTTCGGATTGTTCTCATCAAAGCGCCCGAAGGTGACCCCATTGCGAGCACCCCACCAAACGGAGTTGTCGTCATCGAAGCAGGCCCAAAGCCCTTCATAATTTTCGCCGTTCCGGAGATTGCCGAAAAACGAATTCACATCCTTCAGGCCGACGCTTTGGGGGTGAGGCGCGACGATGGCGACCCACGTGTTGCCGCTGCCGGTGGTGAGACGATCGAACCGATCTCCATCAAGGCAGACCAATTCCTGCTGGCAGAAGACCAATGCGGGCTGGCCGTTGAGCGCGCCGATGTCCTTGCGCAAGGTCGGCCGCCCCGAACCCGCTTGATCACGGCCTTGGTCTCGTTTGATGAAATCCGCAGGGTCCTCCGTGGGTGCCTGACTCCGCCACCTCGCGACTCGGTCGCCATCTTCCAATGTCAAACCGCTCTTGGCATCCAAGTCCACGACCAAGCCGGAAACCGGAATGTCGATGCCACCCCCACGACCGATTCCGGCTAGCAGGCCGAAAAGTGCTAGGTGAAAAATCGAAAATTTCATTCGACCGATGAGTATTCAGAAAACACACAGGAACCGATCGGCCCGGAAATCAAGGCGGCTGCCCGTGGGCAGGGTTCATCACGATTTCCAATTCAACGCGCCTTTCTTAAGGGCGTAAATGTAGGCGAAAACCAAGATCCCCGCAAACCCGGCCATGCTGGTGAGGGCGGTCGCCCCTTCGGTGGCCAAGTCACGGAATTGAACGGCCCATGGATACATGAAAACGACCTCGATGTCGAAAATCACAAACAACATCGCGACCAAATAAAACTTCACCGAGAACCGAGGGGCGCCCTCACCGATCGGCAACATGCCGCACTCGTAGGCGGTGTCTTTCATCGCAGTCCGCTTCGCCGAACGCCCAAAGACGATGCTCAACGAGAGCGTCGAAACAGCAAAACCAAGAGCGATTAAGACTTGGAACAGGACGGGAAGGAAATCTTCTGGCATAAAATCAGCGTGCTTACGCAGGGGTTGTAAGGGCGGAGCTGGAAAATGGGTAGAAAAAAATCCGCACCATTGCGGGTGCGGATTTTCAGAAATGCGACAGGTTGTCAGTCGCGGGGAGCCTCAAGCGTCGTCTTGAGCCGCTGCGTCTTGAGCGGCAGCAAATGCGCTGGATGCTTCATGAACGCGGGAAGTTCCCTTGTATTCCTTGCCGATCTTCTCCACGAGGCCGCGGGTCACGAGGTTTTGCAGCTTTTCATAGGCACGGAGGCGGAGCATCTCTTCGCCACCACTCACCGCATTGCGAACCTTCAAATTCGCGAAAACTCGCTCAAATAAGTCATTGAAACCAAAAACCTTCTTCTCGGAAAGGACGGTGCAAAGCTCGTCGGTCACATGATCTGGAAGGCGGCGGGAGAATCGGGTGCGTTTCGTGGAAATTGCCATAACGAGATGACTATACACAGCCCCAAGATAAAAGCGAACTAAAAAAATCATCACTGATACCCCAATTTCACCTACGCATCAACAAATTATTGGCAGATTTTTTAAAAAATTTCCGCAAAATCCCTATCGATGACAGCTTGACAGACTGAAAATTTCGTCCAATCTCACCCCCCCGTCGCGTCGGTAACGTGGCTGGAACTTGATTCTCATGAAAAAGGACCTTCATCCCAACTACAATCCGGTCGTCTTCGTTGACATGACCACCGGGAAGCGCTTCATCAGCCGCTCGACCAAGAGCTCCGAAAAAAAGGAAATGATCGATGGCGTTGAGCACAGCTTGATCTCGATCGGTATCACCTCAGACTCGCATCCGTTCTTCACTGGACTTGCTCAGTTTGTGGACACCGAAGGCCGGATCGACAAATTCCAAAAGCGTTTCGGTGCCGTGCGCCGCGTGGGCAAGCCAAAGCTCGACTGAGCCGGCCAGCCCGTTGGGAATCACGCCGCTTCGGCAATCGCAAGGACCTCCGCAAACGGGAGGTCTGCGAGCATGCCGAACGCGGAGTTTCTTGTCAGCCTCGCACGAGTCGCTGCGGGGCTCGCCATGCCACAAAGAAAACGGGCCAGTTGACGCGGTGTCGCTAAGGCGGCGTGTCGCTCGTCGGTTAGAACCCGGACCAAGGCGATTTCTTCGTCCGAGACCCGGCGGACTTTGGGACGTTTGATCGATTTGGCGGGAACACCCCGGCAACGGTCACAGTGTCCGCATGGGGCATCGAGCGTCTCGCCAAAGTGCTTGGTGAGATAGCCCGTCAGGCAACCACGGTGCGCCGAAAGCCCGACGACCTGACTGAGACGCGCGAGGTCAGCGTGCTCACGGGCCTGGAATTTCTCCACGAGTTGCGCAACGAGTAGGTTAAGGTCGCCTGGGTCTTTTTTCTGCCGGTAGCATTGCCGAACCCCTGAAACACTCAGAATCGCGTCGCCTGCGGCTTGCAGGTGGTTGATGGCCGCAACGATTTTTTCCCTCGGCTGCTTGAGATCGGCCGCAAGCGAGGATGGGTCGAGATGGAGCCACCAGCGCTTGAGCTCGCCCGACTCGAGGATTTTACGAACCAACTTTTGTTCGGCGGGCAGGCGACCTGCTAGAATTTTTTCCTGAGGCTGGAGGAGTTTCACGCGATACGTCGCGTAGAAGGACCCGGTGGCTTCGATGATGCCCTCGATCTCCAAATAGGTGATGATCGTGGAGATCACGTTGCTGCGGATGTCACAGACAGTGGAAAGCTCGTAAGGAGAAACGTCAAACACAGGCCCGAGGCGGAGCAGGCGCTGGATAAGATTTCCGAGGGCCTGGGTCGATGGGGCGTCGGCATGGATGAAATTTTCGAGCACGTTGAGGTCGTCGCCGCAGGCAAGCATCTCGCAAAGTGCCGGTTGATCATCGCGGCCCGCCCGGCCAATTTCTTGGGTGTGGTTTTCGAGACTCTTCGGCAAGTTGTAGTGGAAGACCGCACGGATGTTGGATTTGTCGATCCCCATGCCGAAGGCGATCGTTGCTACGATGATGCGAGCCTCACCTGTCATGAAGGCATTCTGGGCATCGGCCCGGAAATCCGCTGGCAGGCCGGCGTGATAAGCCCGCGCGGGCAGCCCGCTGCGAGCCAGAAAAGTCGCAACCTCCTCGGCGGTTTCCTGCCGAGTCACGTAAACCACCACCGAACCATCCACGGCATTGATCTTGTCGAGGAGAAGGCCCTTCCGCTCGACCGCTGTGCAGGGTGTCACGCGGAGGTCCAGATTCGGCCGATGAAAACTCAGCTGCACGTGGTCATCCGCAGCAATACGAAACGACTTGCGGATTTCGCGCGCGACCTTGGGCGTGGCGGTCGCGGTGAGCGCGAGCACACGCGGAACCTTCAATCGCCGGCAAATCTTTGCCAGCATCAGGTAGTCGGGCCGGAAATTGTGTCCCCATTCCGAGATACAATGCGCCTCATCGATCGCGACGAGTTGGATCGGCAGTTTTTTCAGCCGCTGGCGAAACACCTCGTTCGCAAATCGCTCCGGGGCGACATAAAGCAGCTTGAGCGTGCCCGCCTCAAGCCGCTCATAAACCTCTCGGAGCGCATCCGCATCAAGCGTCGAATCCAGCCGCGCTGCGGGAATGCCCTTGGCATTCAGAGCGTCGACTTGGTCACGCATCAATGCGATGAGCGGAGATACCACCAAGGTCAGGCCATCTAACAGAATTGCTGGAAGTTGGTAGCAAAGCGATTTCCCTCCGCCGGTAGGAAAAATCGCCAACGCCGAGCGGCCATCTAACAGCGCGGTGATGACCGCTTCTTGGCCACCGCGAAACGCATCGAAGCCGAAATGAGTGCGGAGAGTGGCAAGCACGGGTGAAGCTTGTCATCCACCACGCCCGAGGCAAGGGCGAAGCAACCGCATCGTGCCGTCAACCAATTGAGCGACGATTGGATTGGATCAATGCCCAACGAACGGCTATGATGATACCCATGACAGACATTTTCCACGGATGGGCCGCCACGGGTGCCGGACAAGCGCTCAAAGCGATCGAGTTCAACCCAGGCGAAATGCTCGCCGATCAAGTCCAACTGAAGGTCGAATCCTGCGGGATTTGTCACTCGGATCTTTCGATGCTCGACAACGATTGGGGGCAATCGACGTTCCCTCTGGTGCCTGGCCATGAGGTGATTGGCACGATCGAGAAAATCGGCACTCACACGAAAGGGCTCGTCGTGGGCGACCGCGTCGGGCTGGGTTGGTTTGCGGGGAGCTGTCTCTCATGCCAACCATGCCTCTCGGGCAAGCACCAACTTTGCTCCAGCGCCGAGCAGACGATCGTCGGCCGTCACGGTGGCTTTGCCGACCGCGTTCGCGCGAATTGGGAATGGGCGATCAAGCTCCCCCAGGCGCTCGATCCCGCCAGCGCAGGCCCGCTGTTTTGTGGCGGCATCACGGTTTTCGCGCCGATCATCGACTGCGGCGTGAAACCGACCCACCGCGTGGGCGTCATCGGGATCGGCGGACTGGGGCATCTTGCGCTCCAATTTTTGAACAAATGGGGCTGCGAAGTCACGGCCTTCACCTCGAGTGAATCGAAGGCCGAAGACGCACGCATGCTGGGTGCCCATCACGTGGTCGGGACTCGCGACAAGGCTGCGCTCGCAAAACTCGCAGGAAGCTTCGACTTTATCCTGGTCACCGCCAACGTCGCGCTCGACTGGGACGCTTACCTCGCGGCGCTCGCACCGGATGGCCGACTCCATTTTGTCGGCGCGGTGTTAGAACCCGTGCCCGTCGCGGCATTCTCACTGATCGGTGGACGAAAATCGATCTCGGGCTCGCCCCTCGGTTCGCCCGCGACGATCGCGACGATGCTCGAATTCTGCGCACGCCACCAGATCGCGCCAGTCACCGAATCCTTCGCCATGCACGATGTGAATGCCGCACTCGACCACTTGCGCGCAGGCAAGGCACGCCACCGGATTGTCCTAAAAAACTAGGAAATTCAGAGGCGGCGCGTACATTCTAACCGATCGCTTTTTTCCAGACGTCGGGTTTGAAACCATTGAGGGTGACCCCATCGCCCATGAGAAACGGACGCTTCACCAAGTTGCCGTTTTGGGAGAGTAGCACCAAAACTTCGGCTTCTGACATACTGGGCAACTTGTCCTTCAAGCCCAGTGCGCGGTAGTCATTGCCAGAAGTGTTGATGAGCCGCTTCAACTCGCCGCCAGAAGCGTCCAAGGCAACTCGAAGCTCGTCTACCGTGGGCGGCGTCTCGCGAATCGCACGAATCTCGTGCTTGATGCCCTGTGCATCCAACCACTTGAGCGCGTCACGGCAGGTGCTGCATTTTTGATAAACGTAAACGATCTTCATGGGCACCAGCATGCTTGATCGCCGACGACGCGCAAGGCTGCGATTTCTCGCTGATTCCGCCTCCTTGCGGCGGGACACTCCTTCGCGCTCGACTCCATGGCCGATGTTGCCTCACATTTCGTGCATGAAACCTCGTTTTTCGCCACCGCATGGCGCGCAGAACAAGCAAGCACGCGAGAACCGTCACGTCCAAGCCGTGGAGACGATCACCCCAGCGCTGGATGAAGACGACCTCATGGCGATTGTTGCGCAGCAAGCGGTGCCCTTCGTGCTGATCTTGGACTGCGTGCAAGATCCGCACAACCTCGGCGCCATTTTACGCTCGGCAGATGCTGCTGGAGTTCACGCCGTGGTCGCTCCCAAGGACAAAGCGGTGGGCATCACCGAAACCGTGCGCCGAATCTCGGTGGGCGCTGCCGACTACGTTCCATTCGCCCAAGTGACGAATCTCGCTCGAACCATGGAGAAGCTCAAGGCCGCTGGATTGTGGATTGTCGGCACCTCAGATCACGCGACGTCGAAGTCGATTTACGATCTCGATCTCCGAGGCCCACTTGCCTTGGTCTTGGGTGCCGAGGAAAAAGGCATGCGCCGCCTAACGGAAGAAAATTGTGACTTTCTCGCCGCCATTCCGATGGCCGGTAAAGTTGAGTGCCTAAACGTCTCAGTCGCCACCGGTGTCTGTTTATTTGAGGCGGTGCGTCAACGCCGAATCCCCAGTGAATGAACCCGTTCGAGTCTTGTCCGACCTGCATCTCGGACACAAGGTCTCGCGGATCGGAAACGTTTCCGCACTGCGCCCGCTGATCGCGGGAGCTAGGACGATCATCTTCAATGGCGACGTCTGGCAGGAACTCGCACTTCCATTTTTCGAACGCTCGTCCGAGATGCTCGCGGATCTGAAGGCGCTTTGTCACGACGAGGGCGCAGAAGCGGTTTTTCTGGCAGGAAATCATGACCCTGGCTGGCCAGGCCTTGGCTGGGTCGAGCTGGCCGAGGGCCGCATCGTCATCACCCACGGCGACGCTTTGTTTTTTGATGGCTCTCCTTGGAAACGTGAAGTCCTGATCCGGAGTGGCCATGTCATGGATCTCTGGAAACAACACCCGCGCGCGCACCACGATGTCGAAGAGCGGCTACGCCTCGCCCGCACGATCGCCCGCGAGCTTTGTTCGGTCGAGCACCCGACGGGCCGAAGACTGGTCGAACGAGCATGGGATGCCATCATGCCGCCGCAGCGAGCTTTTAAGATGTTAGAAAGCTGGTTGACCCAAGGCTCCAAGGGCGCGGAATTTTGCGAACGTTATTTTCCAACGGCGGAAGTGCTCATCGTCGGCCACTTCCACCATGCCGGAACTTGGCTCCGCAAGGGCCGCCGCATCATCAACACCGGTTCCTTTGTCACTCCAGGGCGCGCCCACTGGATCGAATGGAACAACGGATGGCTGCATCGCGGCCTCATCGATGAGTCGTCAAACGTCTATCGCAAGGGCACCACCCTCGATGTCTGGCGGTTTTGACGGATGATGGGTGGGATCGCCTCTTCCCAAGGTGAGTTCGGGGATGGTTAGGATCAGAGATCCGTTCAGACTTCCAAACAGGACGGTCACCTGCGGAAAAAAGGTGGTACACGAGGACGGGATCGAACCGCCGACCAATCCGGTGTAAGCGGACCGCTCTACCGCTGAGCTACTCGTGCTGGTGCGGGGACGGAAACCTGCAGGAAGAATTCGAGAAGATCAAGCCCTGAGTGTTGGATGCTAGCGCATCATCACATTTTGCCTGGGATTTTGGATAGCTGTGATCCGCTCGGGCCCGGGATGAATGCGACTCAAAAAACGGGATACACTTTACGCGGACTTCCTTCTCCACATCGTCAGCATCCCGATGGCTCCCATCCCGAAGAGAGCGTAGGTGGAGGGTTCAGGGATTGCGTTGCTGAATGTAGCCGACATGATGTTGTAACTGCCGATGTTTCTACCCCCGTAATTCCCAGCTTGAGTGAACCAAGACGAGCCGAATGTACTTGAGTAGGAGGGAGTCCAACTCCAGATCGCCTGACCGCTACCGTTAGAAAGCGAAGTATTTGTCCACTGAAGGCGTAAGTCAAAATTCCCACTCGTGTTGTTGTATGCCACACTCGTCGGATCCGTAGTCGTATAAATGACAGCGTACGTCGTTCCAGAATTCAGGCTCACGGCACCCGCATTGATCTCCAATAAGGTGGGGGTGTTTGGCTGAATGGTTTCAACGTAGTTCTGCGAAAACAGCGGCGAACCGATGGTTTTTCCATTCGTGTCGTCCCACTGATAGATCGATCCCTGGTAAGCAAATGTTTGAGATCCCCAGTTGTATTTGAAATAGAGACCAATGGAATTTAGAACATTATCCCCGTTAGATGGTGCTTGAAACACAGATCCTATCGTAAGGGTACTGCCTCTACCCCATCCGTCTTGCTACCAACTGCTTGCGCCGGTATTCGTCAGCACGGTAGAAGCATTCGCGGATCCTGCCAAGAAGGTGAGCCCTGTAGCGACGCCAAGAGCGAGAATGGTTTTTTGAAAAATCGGGCGATGACTCGTGATCATAGGGAGTGCTCTTTCCATGACTGGCTTACAGAAATTCCTAATGGGTACAGAAACTTTTTTGAATCGGAGAAGGCTGACGACAAGAAAAATGTGACGCATCGGACAAATTTGGGAGCTAAAAGCTTATTTGGAGGGCTTTGAAACGCATCGGCTCGCATGCCTTCGTCCCGCTCGGCTCCCCCTCGTAAAGGCGCGATCGACGGACAACCCGAAATTCTCAACCTAGACCCCCTCGGTCCCGTTCAATTTTGAACCCTCTCGTGAAAGCCCGTGGTGTTGCAGGCTTGCGGAGGGGGCGGGGTGATGGTTGAATTCGAAGACGAATGCATCTGCGCTTCACCGAACAGGAACTCGCCACGTTGGTGGAAATGGTTAGCCTCGCCGCCAATGTTGCGTCGTGGAACCAGAAGGAGTCTGCGAACGAGCAGGTTGCGGCATTTGAGAACTTGGAGAGCAAGATTTTAGAAAAAGCTGGGCACTCGGGGATGGCGGATTGGATCGAGTTCGACGAGGAGACCCAGCGGTTCCGGGTGAGGGCGGAGAAGGAAGAACGTCTGTTCTATCACGAGTGCTACGAGGAATTTCGCAACGAGAGTTTCTGGGATGAATTGGCAGTTCGCTTAGCCGACCGTGACCTCGCGCGGGCGATCGGCTTCAAAGAGTGGGAAAAACTCAGCGAGGAGGACCGCCGAGCCCGCACGGTGGCTTGGGAAAAACGCTACTGGGAGGAATTCACCAAGCGCGGGATTGAACGCGTGGTCGTCATGACCCCGCCGCAGGAAGGTTGAGCGGAATCGTGCAGCGCACGGTGCCAAGTCACTTCGGCATCATGAACCCGAGAAGCGTGCCCAGCTGCTCACGCATTTTTGCACGCGGGACGATCGCATCGACCAATCCGTGGGCGAGCATGAACTCAGCGGTTTGAAATCCGGGCGGCAGGTTCTGGTGAGTGGTTTCCTTGACCACACGAGGTCCAGCGAAGCCGATCATGCACTTGGGCTCGGCCAGGTTGATGTCGCCGATGGTGGCAAACGACGCAGTGACACCGCCGGTGGTGGGGTGGGTCATCAGCGAAATGTATGGCAGCTTGGCCTCTGAGAGTCGAGCGAGAGCGCCGCAGGTTTTGGCCATTTGCATGAGCGAAAGCATGCCCTCCTGCATCCGTGCACCCGATGAGGCGGAAACGATGATGACCCCACGCTTTTCAGCGATCGCGGTCTCGATGGCGCGCGTGATTTTTTCACCCACCACCGAGCCCATGGAGCCGGCAAAGAACTTGAAATCCATCACCGCGATCATCGCGCGATGGCCATGGATCGAGAGGCGACCAGAGACCACTGCGTCGTTCAACCCAGTTTTTTCGCGGAGCGCTGCGGCTTTCTCGACATAACCGGAGAAACCAAGCGGATTGGCGGAAATGAGATCCGCGTTGGTTTCCTCAAACGAATCGGGGTCGGCCAACATTTCAATGCGCTCGCGGGAATCGATCAGGAAATGATGCCCGCACTGTTGGCAGACGTGGAGGTTTTGCTTGAGCTCAAAGACGTGGACCAGCGCGTCGCAATCCGTGCATTTGACCCACAAGCCTTCTGGCATGTCGTCACGGCGATCATGGCTGCGCAGCCGAGGTTTGTTGAAGATGCCCATGGAATAGGAAAGTTTCGGTGTTGGATGCGTCTGCTGGAGCAGGCCTTGCTTGGGGCGAAGGCTAGCGGCCAGATTGGATCCCGACAACCCCCTTTTGACGAGATCGGTGGGCAATCTGCAAGTGGCCCCGCGAGAGGCTGATTTCAGCTTTCCGCACGCATTCGCAACTCTTGGATACAGTCGGCCAGCAAATTTTCGTCCAGCTCGTGAACATCGATCCCTTGCCCGAGGTCTTTGAGAAGTAGAATTGTCAACTCACCACCGAGGTGTTCGCGGAATTCATCCAAGCCGCCAAGCACCTGCCTCCGCGAGGTTTCATCGGCCCAATCGAGTGCCGGATGGTAGATCCCGAGCCCCAATCCGCGAATCACCCGTAAGACTTGCTCCGCGACCGAGAGGTCCAAGAGCCCGATGCGGGCGGAATAGAGCGTGTCGAGCGCCAGACCGACGCTGACCGCTGGGGCGTGGGAAAGTTGGTAGGACGTCATGGCCTCCAGCTTGTGAGCGGCCCAATGGCCGAAATCCAGCGGACGGCTGGATCCGGTTTCGAATGGATCTCCACCAGTGGCGATGTGTTGGGCGTGGAGTAATGCGGATCGCTCGACGCAGGTCTCCAGCGTGGTGGGATCCAGCACCGCGAGCTTTTCGAGGTTTTCCTCGATCCATTCAAAAAAACCACGATCCCTCACCAGGGCCACCTTGACCGCTTCGATGAGGCCGCCTCGCCGAGTTTCCTCATCTTGGCTGTGGAGAAAATCAAAGTCATTGACCACCGCATAGGGCACCGCGAACGAGCCCAACCAATTTTTTTTGCCGAAGGCATTGATCGCGCACTTCACCCCCACCCCGCTGTCATCTTGAGAGAGCGTGGTGGTCGGAAATCGGATCAAGCGAATCCCGCGATGGGCCGTGGCAGCAGCGTAGCCGACCGCATCGAGGAATGCCCCACCCCCAATCGCAAGCACATAGGAATGGCGGTCGATGTGACGCTCATCGATGGCCTCCCAAACCTTGCGGACCAGGTGGTCGTCTGCCTTTGCCGCCTCACCGCCCTCAAAAACCATAACCCCGCAGAACTCGAAATCTAACCCCGCAAAGTAGGTACCTACCTCGTCGAGCAACTTCGGCCATGCGTTCATCACCGCGTGTTCAAGGAACACTAGGACCTTACGGCCACCACGTTCTTCTTCCAAGACTGCAGCCAGCGCTAGGTTCTCACCCGAAAACGCATTCCGCGTGAAAATCACACGGTGCTTGAATGTGAGGGGAATCTGGAAATCGTAGCGTGACATCAGCGCAGGTTGCGTATGCTAGTTTACGCCGACGCACCAATGTTTCTTAACCAAATTTTACCTCATGCCCACCACGGAGACCCTTTTTGAAACTCGCTGGCTCGGACTTTACCGGATTGGTCACTGGGACTTTGTCCGGCGTCCCCACGCAGATGCATGCGTCGGGATTCTGGCGATCACCCCAGACGACGAGATCATCCTCGTGGAGCAATTTCGCGTGCCGGTGCAGCAACACGTTATCGAAATCCCAGCCGGACTGGTGGGCGACGAGCCGGAATTCATCGGTGAGGCACTCGCGGACACCGCACGCCGAGAGTTGTTAGAAGAAACCGGCTACCGCGCAGGGACCATCATCCCGCTGATTTCCAGTCCGACCTCTGCTGGCATGAGCTCGGAGTTTAGCCACCTTTTTCATGCCACCGATCTCGTCCGCGAGACGGCGGGTGGAGGCGTGGCGGGCGAGGAGATCGTCGTCCACCATGTGCCACTTGCGGGGCTGCGGCCATGGCTTGCCGCGCAGGAGGCCGCTGGAAAAGTGATCGATTTTAAGATCCACTCGGCGCTCTGGCTGGCTGGGATCCGTGGCTGAGCCCGCCGCCGTTGGGATTTACTCAGAGATGCCCTCAATCAAGTCGTGACTCGGAGCGGCGCAGTTTGCATCTTCCGCGCGTGAGCGACTCAACCCACCATCGATTCGGCGGCATCGCGCGACTCTACGGCCAAGCGGCATTGGATCGCTTTCTCACTTCGCGTGTCGCGGTCATCGGCATCGGCGGCGTTGGCTCGTGGGCGGTCGAATCGCTCGCGCGCTCGGGCATCGGCCACCTCACCTTGGTCGACCTCGATGAAATCTGCGTCACCAACGTCAACCGCCAGCTTCATGCAATGGATGGTCAGATCGGCCGCCAAAAAACCGAGGCCATGGCCGACCGCGCTCGTGCGATCCACCCGGACGGCGACGTGCAAATCGTCCCCAAATTTTTCAATGAAAAGTCCGCAGCGGAAATCCTCGACGCTGGGTTCGACGCGGTCATCGATGCGATTGACTACGCGCGGCACAAGTCGTTGCTCGTCGCAGAGTGTCACCGGCGGAAAATCTATGCGGTCACCTGTGGAGGCGCGGGTGGGCGGCGGGATCCGACGCGGATTCGGGTAACCGATCTTGCTTACAGCGGGATGGACCCCTTGTTGTTGCAGTTGCGTCGTGGGCTTCGCAACGATTTTGGTTTCCCCAAAAACACCCGTGGGCAGGAGCCGATTCTCTTTGGGATCGATGCCGTTTATTCCGACGAGCCGCCGTATTATTCCAACTGCGACGGCACGGTTTCAAAAGACAAGCCAGAGGAAATCTCGCTCCGGCTCAATTGCGCGTCTGGCTTTGGATCCGCCACCCACCTGATCGCCAGTTTCGGCCTGATCGCAGCCGGCAAGGTCCTCGATCGGCTTGCCTCGCGGGCATGAAAAAAGCGACTCACTGGTCGCTTTTTCCAAAACTTGATCGTCCGACTGATGCCGGACTCCATCCACGAAACGCTTACAGGCCCTTCTTTGAGAGTCGGGTTCCGACGGTTGCGCCTTGGCGAGCCTTGAACTTCGGGTTCGACTTGCAGATCACATACAAGGTTCCTTTGCGTTTCACGACTTGGCAATCTGCGTGACGGCGCTTGGCGGATGCGAGAGATGAGAGAACTTTCATGACTTGAAATTGGTTAAAAACGGTGACCCACGGGAAACGTCGGGGGGCGAAACCTACTCGGTGAGCCTGCCTTGTAAAGCCATTTTTTGACTAAATCTTCAATTTTGCGGTCATTGACTGCTGCGAATCCGGTGGCAGCTCGATCCAGATCTTCAGAAATCATGAGCTAGAAGTCCAAACCGGCACCCTCCCAAGGATTGCTGCAGAGAGCTAGGATCAAGGCTGGCTCACCTTGAGATGCATGAACTTCCGAGTCTCGCCGAAGGCCTTGCTGACGGTCGCGGTTTTTTCCTCATCGCTACCGAAGTCCACCGAGCTCTCGGTGATGCCAGTGCTGCTCCAAGTCGATAGATCCGTGCTCCACTCGACCGTCCCAATGACGCCCGAGGTGCCCTTGGCCTTGCGATAGGTCAAGGAGCAAGAACCGTCGCTGGAGCTGTAGGTCGCTTGCGGTACGGCATTGGCCACCGCTGGACTCAGACCCATGAAATACTCGACGAGATTCGGGAGTCCATCTCCATCAGGGTCTCCGGATGGTGTCGAATTTGACAATCCAGCGTAGCTCGAAATCCACGTGGCAAACGTTGCGTCTGCAACCGTCAGCGTTCCATCGACATAATTGAGATCATAGTTGCTCGCGTTGAACGTTCCTCCCGTCGCAGCGCTTGGAGTGATCGAATAAATCCCCGCGGGCGCATCGGCTGCGGTGCCTCCACTAGCCGTGAGCGTCACGCTGCCAATGGTCTCACTGCCCACGAGCCCGCTCGAGGTGAAGGCCAAACTGCCCGCGCCGAGTGACAGCACGCTGCCAAGCGACTTGATCTGATTGTTAGCCGTTATGGTCAGAAGCTTGAGGCGCACCTCGCTGATGGCTGTGGGAACGCCGACCGAAGCCGCACCGGAGCTGGAGCAAATGACATTGCCGGAATACGAGCCTGCCGTGGTTCCCGCAGCGAGCCGGAGATAGACCGGCGTGGCCGCGATTGTCCCAGTGCCAGCGATCGTTTGAGTCGCAGCGTAATTGGTGGTGGCTGAGGTTTGCGATACTTCAAAGCCCGGCGGCGGCGTCACAAGGATGCCTGCAGTGAGATTTCCACCCGAGACCGAAAAACTTGTGGCGGTCGGTGATGCGGTGCCGTAGGTCGTACTGACCGCGCCGAGTGTGCCCAATGTGGCGATGAGAGGGCTGCCAGAGGATGTGGTGGAGGTGACAACGACATCGTCCAAGAACGCGCGCTTTGCCGTGGTCGCGAACGTGATGGTTGAGTTTGCGGTGCCACCGCTGAAGTTGAGGGTCTTGGCTTCAAAGTTACCTGACATGTTGCTGGTGTAAGCGACCGACTGAGGAGCCAATCCCGTCGCGGTGATGGTGAGGTTGCCCTCCACCGTCGTCCAACCCTTGACTTTGAAGTTTACCGTGAATTTGCCGCCGTTGCCGCTGAGATCCAGAGTCTTGCTGGTGATGGAGCCTCTTGCGCTGTCAGTACCGAGTTTCACTGCACCCCCCGCTGAGTAGGCTTTTGCAGAGGCCGTGAAATTGCCATTTGCACTCCATTCGGTCGAAGAAGGGCCGGTTTGTGAGATGCTATTACCGGCAGTCAGGGAGGAGAAATTCTCGTTCAAGAGGGTGGTCACGCCGCCACCTGAGGGGCTGATGGTAATCGACAGGGCTGCGGTGCCAGTGCCCGCCGAATTGGTTGCAGAAATCGTAACGCTGCTGGACCCGGCCGCAGTGGGTGTTCCAGAGATCACCCCGTTGGTCGTATTCACGGCCAATCCGCTCGGCAAGCCAGTGGCTGCGTAGGAGGTTGGCGTGTTGCTCGCGACGATCTGATAGCTGAATGCGGAGCCGGCTATTCCAGTGGCGCTGGTGGCACTGGTGATGGCTGGAGCCTGAGGGGGACCCGAGAGCGAGTTGCGCGGGTTCGGAGTGGCTGTAGCAAAATCAGCAGCGTTGTTTGCCGTATCGGTCGCACCGCCTCCTAGCCGGAAGATCGCGGTGGAAGTGGATGGCGCAGGGGCTGGCGCTCCCTCGTATGCATTTGCGGATCCATAGCCGACAAAATCTTGCATCCCCGCAGTGGCGATCGGCGAAGAACCCGTAAGCGCTGTGCTCGAGTTTACCAGCGCGACTTTTCCCGTCGTCGCGCTGATCTTGATCGTCCCGCTCACATCAACAGTCGGCAAGGCGATCCCAGAAGTGCCTGTCGCTAAGCCAACCAAGCAATACTTGCCCGGTGCAATCGATCCGGAAAGTGCGCAAACCGCCCATGTGCTGCCGGCATAGGACGCATACTGAACCGACCATCCCGTTAGACTCACGGACGATCCGCTCCGATTGTAGAGTTCGACATAATCACGATTGTAGAGTGCGCCCGTGTTCTCGCCGCCTCCGAAGATTTGACTGATCAACACTGGGGATTGCAGCACGGTGAAGGGGCTGGTGCTGGTTCCCGTGCCATAGGAGGTAACGACCGAGATCGCACCCGACGTCGCGGATGCAGGGACCGTTGCGGTGATTTGACCTGCGGAATCCACGAGGAAAGTCGCATCGACCCCATTGAAGCGAACGGACGAGACCTTGACAAAATTGGATCCTGTTAGAATCACGAGGGAACCAGTTGCGCCACTCGTCGGGGTGAATGATGAAATCACGGGATCTCCATTTCCCGTGAGAACCGTGATCGTCGCCGAGCTTGAGGTGGCCGTGGCCGATTCAGTGTCGGTTGCTTGAGCGGTGATGGTGTAAGTGCCGCTGGAGGATGGCGTCCAACTCAGCGAATAAGGCGCAGTGGTGGCTACTCCGAGCGAAGTGGATCCATTGAAAAACTCGACCTTGCTGATGGTGCCCGGTCCGCCGCCGAGTGCGAGATCGGTTGCCGTTGCAGTTAGGGTTACTGGATCATTTGGCTTGAAGACATCCCCAGCACTTGGCGATGTCAAAGCGATGGTGGGGGGTGGGTTGCTCTCGACCGAAGTGCCGCCGGTGAGGATCAACGAATACGTTTGGTTGGCGGTGGTCAAAGTTCCGTCGAGCGAGACCGTGACCGTGTAGGTTCCCGCTTGAGATGGAGCCGCGACATAGACCTGCTCCACATTGTCGACGTTGTTTTTTCCCGTGGTCGCTGGGGATGCCATGGCTGCGGTCGTCCAGCTACCCACGAACGGCATGACGTAGGGCTGGTAGAGGGTCGAATTGTTAGGCGCGGTGATTTTTGCGTCGAGATTGTGCTTGAGGTTGGCGGTCCGGCTGTCGGCGGCTGTTTGGGCGGTGCCCGCAGGATCGGTCCAGCAGACGGTGGCACGGATCGGGCTGACACCATCCCACGTGAAGGTGTGGGTGTTGGTTTTACTCGCATTGGTGATGGTGCCTTCAATCATTTTAGGCGCAGTCAAACTGGCCTTGTGCGCGAGGATGAGGTCGCTTGCGGCCTTCACGTTGATGAGGCCCCACCCGTATTTGTAATCTGGGCCAGTCGTGCCGATGTCATCCGCGGTGTGGATGAGTAGCGCTTTCAAGGTGCTGGCTCGCATCCGCTGTCCCGAAAACTCACGCGCGTAGAGCTGAACCAGAAGGGCGGATGAGCCGAGGGCGTTCGGCGTGGCCATGCTGGTGCCACTGTAGGTATCATACGTCGTGTTGCTGGTCGCAATGGAAGAGTAGAGGTTGACGCCATTTGCCACGAGATCCGGCTTGATTCTGCCGTCATCGCACGGTCCGAGACTTGAAAAATTAGCGATCAAGCCGACGGCTGGAGATCGCACTCCACTGGCCACGGCATCATCCACAGCGCCGATGGTCATGATGTTTTTTGCGAGGCCATCGAACGTGATCGACTGGTAGCCACCTTTCGCGGTGAGCGTGTCCTGTTCATTTCCGGCTGCCCAAAAGGGCAAATAATAAGGCAAGCTCACCGCTACGGCATCAAGACTGCTCGCCTCCGTCTCATAGCGGCCCATGTCAGTAGTGACGGCGCCCAACCCATAGGAATGATTCGAAAGTGGGAGACGCGTGGTGTCGCCTGCGCTGACCGTCCCAGCTGCGGTCATCTCAGCGTAGTCGTTGGTCCACTCGTAGGAGTCGATCGAAATCTTAGGAGACATGCCCTTGGCAGCCGCCTGAACCCCAGACGCGCCGATCGTCCCAGCCACGTGCGTCGCATGGTCATCGCCGGTCGCGGTGCTGTCCTTCTTGGTGACGCGGCCCGTAAGCTCTTGGTGGGTACTACGAACCGGCCCGCCATCCCAGATGCCGATTCTCACCCCAGTTCCATTCAAAGTGTAGGGCGCCACGGCAACGAGATTGGCCCCAGTGGAAATCGCGGCATTCGCATTCAGCGTCGAGCGGTAGAGAGGCTCATCGCCACGGAAATCATAGAGGGTCGAAACCGTGTGCCCAGGACCATCCTTGCGTAACGGAACACCCAGTTGCCGGGCTTTTTCCATCACCGCATTTTCCTGACGCTCCCCCAACAGACGCATCTCCGCGACCGCTCTTGCTCGTGCCTCGGGATCAGTCATGTCGACATCCTTGAGGATATTTGGAATAGTTTCACCATTCGCGGCTTGGGCTCGTGTCGACGGCTCGAGCGCAGGATCACGATCGGTGAGGGTCGCGGACGCGGGTGTCAGCGGGAGAACGGGCCCTGTGGAATTGGCAACTGGTGAATTCGGGTCTGACGCTGAAGCCGTTGGCGAGCCAGCGGAATCTCCTGGGGTCTTGCCTTTCTCAGACTCCTCCTGCTCCGAGATTTTTGGCGACGAATCAGATGGTGACGCTACCGATTCCGTCTGCTTGGCCGATGCCGATGCATCCTTTTCACGCACTCCGAGCCAACCAAGCCCCACGATCAGCATGATAAAAAGCAACGCGGCCACGCCACGACGGGCGCGTAGAGAAAATAAGTGAGCCATAGTGTTGGTAAGTCAGAAAAGAGGCTGGTTACTGACCCACTCATTGCAAGGAACAAATGGTGCCAATTCGGTGACGGAAGGGGATTCAAAGCGGATTTCATGCCGAAATTTCAAAGATGTACCTTTTTGGACACTGGCATCGGTTGACAGGAGCGGGCGCGCAACGTTTGCTTCAAGTGATGTCACCCGATTCCAAGCAGGACTTTGCCCTCGCATTCCTGAGTATCCTATTTGAAGGGGCGCCATTCATCGTGCTGGGAACGTTGATTAGCGGGTTCATCGACGCCTACTTGCCCGCAGGGATGATGGATCGATTCCTGCCAAAAAACAAGTTTCTGGCAGTGCTAACGGCTGGACTGCTTGGCGCGATATTTCCGGTCTGTGAATGCGCGGTGGTCCCGGTAATCCGCCGCTTGGTCAAAAAAGGACTGCCAATGTCCTGTGCGCTCACCTACATGCTGGCCGCCCCAATCGTCAATCCAATCACGGCGCTCAGCACGTGGAAGGCGTTTCAAGGCCAAGGCGCGGCCACCATGACCTGCTCACGACTTCTGTTAGGATTTCTGATGGCGACGGTGGTTGGTCTGATCGTTTCAAAACTTCCTCTCCATACCGTGCTGAAGGCAAACCTCGTTGCCAGCCTCGAACATGATGAAAAGCCAACCACGGAGCCCAGTTGCTGCGATTCTGCCGGACCATCATGCTGCGGTCACCACCATCATGATCCGATCCACCCGACTCCTAAACCCCAACAGGTTAGCCGACTCGTCATTGCATTTCGTGCAGCCCTCAAGGATTTCACCGACGTCGCCGTTTATTTTGTCATCGGCGTGTCGATCACCGCGCTGTTCAACACGGGCATCGCACCCGGTGCCCAATGGCTTGACCACCTCGCTTCCAACCCTGCCGGCGCACCCGCGGCATTGATGGGACTCGCCTTCATTCTCAGCCTGTGTAGCACATCAGACGCATTCATCGCAGCCACCTTGGATAAGTTTTCCTGGGGCGCGAAACTCACGTTCCTGACCTTCGGACCCATGGTAGATCTGAAACTGATTTTCCTCTATCAAACGGTGATGCGTAAAAAATTCATCGCCGCATTGTGTATCGGGCTGTTTCTCGCAATCGGTGGGATTTCAATTTTCTGGCAACATCTCATCTTCGAGGCAAAATGAACCCACGGATTTCACGTCTCCTGTTTTCCTGCGCCGTCCTCGGTTGGAGCGGAGTTTTGCTTTATTTCTACGGCAGCGGCCGGATCGAACACTATCTTGCCCCAGACTTCCGCATCTTCACCTTGGCGGGTGGTCTTGGACTCGCGGTGCTGGGAGGGTTCAATCTCCTCACGGCGGGTCAAGCATCCGCTTGCTGCCACTCGCATGAGGGAGATGGACATTCACCTCATGAACCGACCGACGACATGCATCCGATCACGATGGTGTTGATGATGCTCATCCCAGTCGCATTCGCGGTTTCGTGGACGAAGGATGAATACTCGAGCGCAGCCCTCGCACGCAAAGGACTCTACGACGCGCCATCCGGCTTGAACGCGTCTTTCCTTGGCGCAAACCTACCCGCATTGACTCTCAACGAGATCGAAACCACTCATCAAAAGACCCAAGATGGATTCTTGGAATTTAGTCTGATGGAATTATTTTTCGCCAGCAGAGATCCCGAGATGAAAAATCTGCTAGATGGTCTCAAGGTCGAAACTTCGGGCCGCTGGGCCGAAGAAAAAGTTTACAATTCCAAGGGCACCCGCAAGCGGCTCTACCGGATGTTCATCAATTGCTGTGCGGCCGACAGCAAAGCGATCCCGATCATCGTGGAATTCGGCAAGGCTCCTCCTGAATTGTCCGAAAACTGCTGGGTGAAGGTTGCAGGAACCATCCGATTTTTGTTAGAAGATGGCGCGATCCAACCGGTCCTCGTCGCCGAACGCGCAGCCGCCACCGAATCACCCGATGAAGAAAATCTAATGAGAAACCCATGAACCATGGATAGTCCAACCCGCACCATGCCACCTGGCCATGTCATCGCTCCCGCGATCACGATTTCCGCACTGTCGATCCTCCTCGCGGCCGGCCTCCATTTCCTTGGCTTGTTAGAGAAAGCAAACACAGCACTGGCCGATGCTTTGTCGAAGCAACTTCATGCTGGGTTCCCGAAAGCACTGCCACCGCTTGGGATCTGGCTGGCAACGCTCGCCCTCGCGTTTGGACTCACATCTGCTCTGCTCCGCGTGCCTCGAGCCTGGCAGCGCACGATCCTTTGGATCACCTCGCTGGTCATCATCGCTGGATGGGCACCCGTGCTTGGGCTCGCCGCACACAAACCGGATATCGCTGCACCATGGATCACTGCCCTTTGGTCTGGCATATGCGCCATGACCTACGCAGGAAATCACCGGATGCCATGCGAAGATTCACCGCAATCCGCAGCCTAAGCCTCTCGCGCCTCACCTCATGAAACGCATCGACTTCCCAGAACCCGTCAAGGCTCTTGTCGCCCAACTCAAGCGCTTGCCAGGCGTTGGCCCACGCAGCGCGGAGCGCATCGCCGTTTGGCTATTGCAGGCACCCCATGCGGATCCTGCGTCATTGGCAGGATCTTTGTTAGAGGCCAAAGAAATGGTGCATCCCTGCCCGACCTGCGGATTCTTTGCCACAGCCGAGAGTTGTGGCGTTTGCAACGATCCAACCCGTGACGACCACGCGCTCTGCGTGGTGGAACAAGCGACCGACGTCCTCCCGCTTGAGCGGTCGGGTGCCTTCCGCGGACGCTACCACTGCCTCGGGGGCAAGCTGTCGCCACTCGATCGCGTCTCGCCGGATGATTTGCGCATCCCATCATTGATCCGGCGAATCGAATCGGCCAGCACGGAGCTCGAGGTCATCCTCGCGCTCGGATCGGATGTCGAAGGCGAGGCAACCGCAAACTACCTAACAGAAATTTTAAGAGGTCGAAATTGCCGCCTCACGCGCATCGCTCAAGGTTTGCCTGCGGGTGGCGGGCTAGAGTATGCCGATGACTTAACTTTGATGCGTGCGATGCAGGGCCGTCGAAACATTTAAGGCGCTTTGATGGCTGTGTTCCTTGTTTTTAAGAGGTGCTGACCTTCTGCATGATCCTCGCACCATAAGCGCGGACAATTTGCCAAGCGCTCAATTGCGGTTATCTTGCGCCAATGATTTCTGGCGCCTCATCTGCTGAGCTTGTCATTGCCGAGCCCAACTCGCATGAAGCCGAGCTACTGGTTCTGTTGTCAGCACAGCGCGGAATCCGCGCCGTAGCGGCTGAGGATGGCAAAAGCGCATTGGACCTCATCGACCATTCCACAAAGGCATTTCTATTAGAAATTGAATTGCCAGGTTGGGATGGCTTTCGCTGCCTTGAATTTCTTACCGCACACCACCCCTCCATTCCTACAATTGTTCTATCTCACACGGATCAAGCGGCTGCAGCCGTAAAAGCCCTGCAGCTCGGCGCAAGCCACTACCTCACCAAGCCCTTCGATCCCGAGGAACTTTTCTTTGAGGTCTACAGAGCCTTCAAACAGCGCAGTCTGGGGGCACAGGGCATGCAGCCAACACCACCTCAAGTGACTGGTGAATCCGATGGCCCTACCATGGTCGCCACATCACCGGCGATGTCTGACCTCATGGAAAAAGCGGAGAAAATCGCACCCTTGGATGCTGGGGTCCTTCTGACTGGCGAGAGCGGCGTCGGAAAGGGAATTCTTGCTAGGAAAATCCACGCATTGAGCCCCCGTGCTGACCGACCGTTCGTCGTCGTAAGCTGTCCAGCACTGCCCCGAGATCTGCTAGAGAGTGAGTTGTTCGGACATGAGAAAGGCGCTTTCACGGGCGCCATCAAACGGCGCATCGGCAAGATCGAGTCTGCAGCGGGTGGCACGTTGTTTCTTGATGAGATTGGAGAGCTTCCGATTGATCTGCAGCCCAAGTTGCTCAGCGTGCTGCAGGACCGCCAATTCCATCGTGTTGGTGGGGAGAAAATCATACATTCTAACATCCGGTTGATTGCAGCGACTAACATCGATTTTTCTGGAAGAATTCGTGACGGTTCATTTCGCAAAGACCTCTACTATCGAATTAGTGCTATTCCGTTAGATATTCCACCACTTCGTGACCGCCCAGAAGAGATCGCACCATTGATCCGCCAAATCCTTGCCGATATCGCTGACCGTCGTAGCACACCTTTGCTCGAACTTTCCCCAGATGCCATGGTGCTCGCAGAGCGCTACCACTGGCCCGGCAACATCCGAGAGATGGAGAATATCCTCGAACGAAGCTCAGCGTTTTGCGGCGGCCACACCATCACTGCTGTTGATTTACCCGCCGAGTTTCATTCGCTCCCCAATGGCGAGCACCATCAGTCCATCGCCGACCTTGGCAATCGGCCACTGAAGGAGATCGAACGTGCAGCGATCATGCAAAGCTTGAAGTTGTGCAATGGAAATAAGGCCGAGACCGCGAGGCGGTTGGGCATCAGCGAGAAGAGCATCTATAACAAAATCCGATCCTATCAAGCGATGCCCTCGTGAGGGACGTGGTCCATCCAGCTTCACATTGCCTTTAGAAGGTATAATCGATTGAGTCAATTTCAAATCGAATCATGCATTTGTATGGTCTCGTCATTCTAAAATACCACCGCCAAGAGATTTGAAAAGTCTCACAGATTGGGCGGCCAAACGGCCCCGAGTTGCCGCCACTTCCGATTCTGCGTCCAGCGCGTCCTGCTTCACCACAATCAGATGGTGGAGATCTAGCAAGCCTGAACGATACGACTCAGCCACTAGGTCTGCAGTGATCTGATAGTCCTTGGACGCATCAGTCAGCTTTTCCAAGCGCTTTCTTTCGAGTTGGATGGCTGCGAGTGACTGCTCAACCTCGGATACCGATTTTAGGACGACTTCTTCGTACGTGGCGAGATCTGCCTCCAGCCCTGCCTCCTGCTCCTTAATCCGCGCGACGTCTGCACTTGAGTGAAACAACCTAAGGCGCAGCGCTGGTCCCAGTCCAAGGTCATTGCGTAGCCCTTGGCTTACGCCACCTGTGACGTCCGCTTCATAAGTTACCGCGCCTAGAAGTGACAAGCTCGGATAGAGGTTCGCTGTTGCGATGCCGATCCGCGCGCACTGCACTTGGAGCATGCGCTCCGCCCGGCGGATATCGGGCCTCGACCGCAGTAAATCTGCAGGTACTCCAAGGTCCAAACGTGCAGGGGGATTCGGAATCAATCCTCCTAACAACACGAGCGTCTCAACCTGCTTTGGATAAATGCCAAGCAAAAGCGAAAGCTGGTGGATGAGTGCAACCCGCTCCATTTCAATCCCGGGCACCTTGGACTCCTGAACCCTAAGTCGGGCAGATGCCTCTGATCCATCCATCTTAGATGCTAGACCGAGATCTTGCTGCACCTTGGCCAGTCGAGCGATCTCATCATAGGACCTCACGCCCTCCTTGGCGAGCTTGAGCCGCTCTTCCACCGATCGGAGCGCGATGTATTGCAGCGCAACTTCAGCACTGATGATCACATGAGCATCCCTCCACGCCTCGATGGTCGCCTGATCATTTGCGGTAGCTGCTTCCTCTTGGCGATGGATGCCACCAAAAAAATCTAACTCCCAGCCGACATCAAGCTGTCCAAGTTGACTTTGCGATGTCCCCTTTCCCCACTGAATTCCTCGCTCATCGAAGGTGCCTAGCCCATAGCGGTTTTTGCCAAATAAATCAGCATGGGGAAACAAGGTCGCGTGGATCATCTGGTGTTGTTGCCACGCTTGTTGGATGCGAGCCCTTGCTCGTTTCAGGTCCGCATTGTTGCGTTTTGCAGTGGCAATCAACCGACTCAAACACGGATCTTTGAATGCGGCCCACCACTCCTCTGCTGCGGTGTGCGCTGCGCTCCGCTCATGCTCCATCACCCGTGTCCATGCATCAGGCACAACCATTTGCGGTGGTTGATAGTCTGGACCCACTGCCCTACATCCCAGCAACATCATCGGAACGATGAGGAGCCAGCTGAGGGTAGAATCTGACCACTGCATGATTGCTTCGATTATTACTCCATTCGCTCCGTCATGGCGAGACCGAATGCCGATTCACCCACCCAGTAAATTTTACAGTTAGCTTCCCCATCGCTGAAAAATTTTCTGGATTTTCAGCCACACAAATCGGAGGAGATCCGAAAAGAAAATTTTTAACATACTCACAATCAATACATTACAGTATTATTTTGAACGTGGCACGCCACCAGCGGTTACCCGTTCACCATGAACACCGCCAGCCCCCAAGACGTTCCCATACGACCCACCGTTAGTTTCATCGTCCCTGCGATGAACGAGGAATCAACTTTGCTTGAGCTATACCATGGGATCAAAACCAATATCACCGGCCACGCTCGCGAGTGGGAGATTATCTTCATCGATGATGGCTCGACCGACAATACATGGTTAGAAATGACCCGAATTGCGGAGATGTATCCAGCGGAAGTGCGCGCCCTACGGTTCCGGCGGAATCGTGGCAAGGCGGATGCCCTTGCGCTTGGATATGAATCTGCAACCGGTGAAATCGTCTTCACGATGGATGCAGACCTTCAGGATGACCCTACAGAAATTCCACGATTCATCGAAAAAATCCAGCAAGGCAACGACATTGTGTCTGGCTGGAAGCGTTGTCGCTACGACCCGTGGCACAAGGTTTTACCCAGTCGGCTGTTCAATGCCGTCTTGAGCCGCTGGGTTAAGGTGCCATTGCACGACCACAACTGTGGATTTAAGGCCTATCGCCACGAAGTGGTGAAATCATTGCCGATGTATGGTGACATGCATCGCATGGTGCCGTCGCTCGCTTCCTATGAGGGCTTCCAAACGGTAGAGATCCCAGTCAAACACCACCGCCGCGCCCACGGCGTCAGCAAATATGGATGGTCACGGCTATTCACTGGCTTCTTCGACACCGCGACGGTTGGGTTAATGCTGCGATGGAGGGAGAAGCCAATGCAGCTTGTTGGCATGTTCGCAATGACGTTCGGATTGTTCGGCATCGGCCTCCTTCTGCTCGGTGGGTGGATGTGGCTCGTCGACTCAAGTGTCTCCGGTTGGCTATTCAACAGCTCCTGCATCTTCCTGTGTTCCGCAGCGCTAGGAATCCTCCAGGGATTCGCAATGGAACACCGCGTTTACTACGGAAAACTTGCAGATCGTGCGCCGGTACCTTGCGAACAAGCCGGCGGAGTCGATTTGGAAATCTCGGCAATCGGCAACGAAGAATCCCATTCAATTCGAAAGGTCTAATGGCGAACACCCCTGAAATCCATGAAATCAACAACCACACAGGCATCGAAAAAAATCCTCCGTATCGGCGTTCTCACCTCAACCTATGCACGCACGCACGAAGACACCCAAGTTCCTTGGATGCGCGAACTTAATAACCGACTCGTCGATCAGGTTGAGCAACTTGTCGTCATGGCGCCCTCCTATCGATGCCTACGAAGCCACGAAATTGACGGCCTCAAAGTCGAGCGATTTCGATACGCCCCTTCCCGAGTGGAAGCGCTCACCCATGATGAGGGAGCACCGAATAAAACCCGACGGCTCGGCCCAAAGCTCCTCGCCGTGCCTTACCTGTTCTGTGGCATGGTTGCCGTCTTCTTCTGGTGCATCAAGCATCGCATCAATGTCTTGCATGTCCACTGGCCGTTCCCACATGGACTCTGGGCAGTCTTGCCTCAACGGTTGTTAGGGGTTCGCGTGGTCTCGTTTAGCCATGGGGCAGAGCTTGCAATGGCGAGAAGATGCCCACGGGTCCATCGAGTCCTTGGTTGGCTTCTCCGGGCATCGGACGAACGTCTAGCGAATAGCTCTCACACCGCAACCGAAGTTGAGTTGGTTTCCGGATTGTCAGCGAAGGTGATTCCATACGGTGCAAGCATCGAGGTGAAAGAGACTGTGGCGGCACCCAATAAACTAGGAGAACCTGAGTTGTTGTTGTTCTGCGGCAGACTCATTCAGCGCAAGGGGATTGATGTATTGCTACGCGCCATGCCTGCGATTTTGCGCAAGCGGGATGTACGACTTGTCATCACCGGTGAGGGCGATCGCAAGAATGAGTGGATGCAACTCGCCTCCGAGCTTGACCTTGGTTCCGTGGTTGAATTTGCGGGATTTGTGAGCAACGAAGAACTTGCATCACTCTATCAACAATGTTCAGCGTACGTTCACCCCGCGATCTTCGACGATCAAGGTGACACCGAAGGTCTCGGCGTGGTTCTAGTCGAGGCACTCTCCTATGGGTGTCCCGTTGTCGCATCTGCTGTTGGTGGGATCATCGATGTCATCTCCCATGAGAAGACAGGCTTGCTAGTTCCGGAAAAAGACTGCGAGGCGCTCGCAGATGCGGTGGTTCGCGTCCTCGAAGACAAGAAGTTAGCAATTAAGCTGGGAGCTCAAGGGTTGATGCACGTTCAAGAGTTTTTCCATTGGGACAATATCGCGGCCAACACCCGTGAGGTGTGGCATTCAGTCCTCAACCTGCCAGAGCCCAAGGCCGCCTAATCTCTAACATTTCAAATTGATCCATGAAAAAGCGCTTTAAACAATTCATCTTCGGAATTGCCATTGCAACTGCCTGCATTGCTCTCGGAAAAATGTGCAATCAAGTCGTCAGTGTGCTCCGCACCGTGACTTGGACATGGGTCGTGTTCGCAGTGACAGGACTCACGCTCTATCAGTTACTCAACGCTAGCATTTGGAGAGATGTCATTGCCGGCATTGGCGCGGAAGTACCACGCGGTCATGCGATGCGCGTCTGGATTGAGAGCGAATCGATGAAATGGCTCCCTGGCGGCATTTGGGGCTACGGCTCACGAGTCGTCAATGCGCGCAAGCTTGGGATCAGACCCGAGCTTGCATCAGCCTCGCTCGCCATCGAGCTATTGCTCACGATTGTGGCATGGTGCACGGCTGCCTTGTGGATTCTGCCGACCGACAGAGGAAAATATCTGATCGATTATCTATCGGATCGATTTTTACAGTTTCGCGTTTTCCCATGGTCACTCGCAGGCGGTGCTCTTCTCGTGCTCATTCTATTGCGAGCCGTGAAGATGGACTTTACGAAGCTAACATGGGCTCGCCGTTTTCTGGGATCGTTTCATACGCTGGATTGGAAGCCGCAGTGGCTGCTCCGCTCGGCGGTCTCTTATTGGGGACTCTGTCTGTTGAATGGCACCCTGCTATGGCTTGTTACATGGGCGATACCTGGGCTAACCGTGCCATGGCCAGCCATCATCGGAGCAGGAGGAATCGCGTGGTTGGCAGGCTTCTTCGCGATTGGGGTTCCAGGCGGGATTGGCGTCCGCGAAGCTGCACTTGTGGGAATGCTGCACCCATACGGACCAGTGGAAGCCGCGGTAGCCGCTGCCATGGTTTTCCGAGCCGCACAGATGGTCGCAGAACTACTCGCCCTTGGAGGATCCTTATTCTATGGGTGGAGGAAAAACCAAAACGCTCTCGCTATCAGTGATGCATCTGTGATAAGCTGAAGGAATGATGTTCGGAAAGTTTCGTATACTTTCAAGGTCCCTTGACGGGTCATTCTCGTATTTAGTCCAACTTGCCAGAGAGAACCGCGGCTTGCTTCTCGGAGTGGTCGCATCTGGCGTGTTTTGTCTCATTCTGATCGCCTCAGTGATCCTGCCTGCATGGCGAAACCCCCGTTCGAAGTTTTATGGCTCAGGCCTCGGTTTCCCAGCGGTCATGCGGAAGCTAGGTAAGCCACTGCCAGCCGATGTCGCCGTCGTAAAACGCGCGCCATTTAGCCGTTGGATTATGGGCGAGGGCACCTATGCGAGCCTGCCATTGCTTGCCCCCGTCATCCCGATGGCGACGGTCAAAGAAGTTCTAACAAAACCCGGTGATCGCGTCACCACGGGTCAGGTTCTTGCGCGCCTCGATACAACCCTTGCCACTACCAAACTGGAATCGGCAATTCTTGCCATGGAGACGGCCAAGGCCGAACTCGCTCGGGTACGTGTGGGGTCAGCTTATGTACTCGCTCAGGAACGTCCGGCAATGGAGAAAGTAAATCTAACTGCAGAAGAACAACTCCTTTCTCAAAAAGGGGAAAAAGTCACTAAATTCCGTGAGGCATTTGGCCGTGGCGCAGTGTCGCGCACAGCCCTCCTCGTGGTTGAGGGAGAATTCACCGAGGCCACCCGCATGATGGAGAAGGCACGATTGCAAGTGGCGATGTCGGAGAAGGGTGTCGTGGAAAGCATCCAAATTGCAGAAAATGCAGTGAAGGACGCCGAGGAGTTGGTCTCACATCGCCGTCATGAGTTAGATGACTACGACGTGCGATCGCCAGGGAATGGCATCGTTGAGCGCATCCTCATCAATGCGGGAGAGTACAATCAAGATGGTGGCAAGCCTGGGTTTGTGATTGCATCGGGTAGTTGGTTTGAGGCCTATTTTGATCAGGCCGATTTCGGAGATATCCAACAGAATCTAATGGCAGAAGTCCATTTGGAGGCTTTTCCTGGCAAGTCATTCAATGGAAAAATCAATCTAATCGTCCCAGTCGTATCGTTCAACCAAGGTGGTCCGGAGATCTCACGCCCGCTTCGTCCGCGTGGCAGCGGTGCCGCTGAATGGGCCGCGACCTTTCGGACACAGATCCACTTTGAGTCAGATCCAAGTCAGGTCGCGCTTGGGATGACTGGATTCGCGCGGGTGCATATTGAACGCGAGAGCCTCGCGATTCCTCGGGGCGCCCTTGTGTCTGTCTCCGCTGGCAGCGGCTTTGTCTACATTGTCGGTCACGATGGCCGATGGGCAACACGCATCGTCGGAGTGGGAATGATCGAGGACAACAAAGCAGAGATCCTCTCCGGACTCAGTGAGGGTGACCATGTGATCGTGCGCGGTCACTGGTCGCTCAAGGCAGGTGACGACATCCATGTCGACCGAGTTTGGGATTCATTCACCGCTCCGGAGAAATTGTAATCGATGCGAGTGTTTTGCTCCATACTCAGCATATTAGGTGGGCTTGCACTCATGGCAATTGGCCTACTCAAACCGTGGTATGCTTTTCCATTAGATTTTGATTCTAACCAAACGCTCGTCCTGCGAGATGCGTCCATAACGATTTGGTGGAAGGGCGGCTGTTTGTTGATCGCTGGAGTCTCGATGAGCTGGGCCAAAATAAAAAATAGCACATTAGGGCTCCGCGGCATCCTTACGGTTGGATTCGCCGTGATGTTGCCCCTTGCCTTATGGTATCCACAGGCGGTGATAATGCGCGATGTGGCATTGTCAGGAGATGCAGCGTGGCTACAGCAACAATTTGACACACTCACATGGCTGGGTGGAGATATTCCTCGGGGTCACTCTGAACGTCCGGTACCCAACGGATTCGGCATATGGGCGCAAGAGCCACCCCACCGGCTCGCGGCATTTCGTCCGCCATTGTTCGGATCATTTTCGTTAGGCATCGCCGAGGTGCCTGACTTGATCTGGTGGCTTGGGTATAACCCTCCATTCAGCCAGTTTGTCACGCGAGGATGGATCTTCTTTGTGTTAGGGATTTTGCTCACACTCGTAGGCTGCTTCGGCTGGGACCAATATCATCAGAGGAACGGCCAGCGCCGATCCTTGTTGCATCGCACGGCGCTTGCACTAACGGGCTCCGCCGCAATCGTGCTGGCACTCGCGATTTTGCCGGTGATTCTCGGTGGGCGGGCACTGCGGCGCGCGAGGGATCTGACTCAGTCATGGCAATCGCAGCCTGCGTTGGAAAGCTTAGATGCTGCGGGAAGATGGATGCCTGCGTTGCGCTTTGACACGGGTGTGGTCCTTCAACGTGGTGCGTTGCAACGGCAACTTGGAAATTCCAACCTACCCGCCGCAAGACTCCACGAGGCGTGGCTTCTCTCGGATCAAGGATACAGTGCGCGTGCAACGGCAATTATTGATGATCTCTTGGTGCATCCGCAATCTCTCGATTCGAATGAGCGCCGCGAGGCCTTGCGAGCATTGCTTAGGAGCGCGATTGATGAGCTGAATTCATCTCATCTCGCCGATGCGCGCCGACATCTGGATATTCTGTTAGACCAGCAACCAGTGTGTCTCCAAGGTTGGTTTCACTCACAGCTAGTCGCCCTTGAGAGTGGGGATCTAGGGGCGAATCGGCAGGCCGCGCAGCGCGTTGAGGCGTTGTCAAAAGCCTATTTACGGATGGAATCCCGAGGAATTGTGGCCGCAAGCCAATGGATGCTTGCACAGGGAGAGCTACAATCAGGGAATCCCGAATCGACGGTCACCGCACGGCAAAGGGCACAAGGACGATGACGCATCGAATCCATATTCGCTATCGGTTTTGGCCAGCCATCTGGGTGGGTCTGGCAGTTGCGTTGGCTGCTCTTCTAGCAGGTGAATGGTGGCAGGGATCCGATCCACCGCTGCGGAATGCCAAGTGGCCTGCCAATGCGCGCTGGATTCGTACTGACGATGATCTACAATCGACGGCTTGCTTCCGACATGATTTCGAACTGACTGAATCTAGCAGTCATGCATGGGTGAGGGTCGCGGCACAAGGTGGCTTTGAGCTCACGGTAAATGGCGATCCGGTGGGTGGATGGACATTTTGGCGTCCGACCCGACCATTTCAAAATGGCCTTACCGCATCAGGGCAGCGGATTTCAAACTCCGATCCGGCAGTGGCATTGAATTTTCCGCGAGAATATCAATGGGAGAGCCATGCCAATGCAAAGACCCCAGTCTTTTTTGACATACGCCCCTATCTTCGAGTTGGCCGTAATGCAATCTGCATCGAGACCGAAGCTCGCAGGCCAATGCCGGCAATCATACTCGCTGGGGAGATTCATCTCGTGAGTGGGAAGATCGTGCCTCTGGCGACCAACCTCGCATGGCTCGCAGAACCCGTGCCCATCGGCTGCACCCAAGAGGAGTGGGTGCGCCCAGAGGCTTGGATGAGCGGATGGCGCACCGCTAAGGAATGGAACCGTGGCCCGCGAATGGGTGCGCAGATCGTACCCATGGGCACATTTGAAGAACCTTTTGCTGGTAAATGGATCGGACTTTCACCACGGGCAGAGCAATGCGCTGGTTTTGAGGACCTCGTGCTGCGATGGCATCAAGAGACGTTTCCCTACGATGCCTTTCTGCGAGTCGGTTCTTCAACTCCTTACGCGATTTTTCTCAACGGGCATGCGGTGAGCTCCTCTGGACGTGCTAGGAATCGAATGAATGACGGTGGCTGGCTTGTCACTTGGGATGCACGCCGCCCATTAGCAACATTGCCAGTTCTGTTAGATCCTGATGAGACGGATGATCCATTTGCAGGACATCGGTTTGAGTCACCACGCCACGGTAATCCGACGGCCAATGATTTTAAGCGCCATGAGAACAGCTTGAATCGCACAAAGGATAAGCCGAGGGCAACAGGGGCAAGTGATTCATCCGCTGAAACTGAAGTAATGGGCAGAACGCCAGATCCCTACGGATATGATGAAGAGGCCAATCTAACACCACCTTTGGAGGTCGCAAGAAGTCGGAATCAAGAGTCATTTCTGGGTTACGGAATCACTGGGCTCATTCTGCGCGGAGAGAATGAGCTTCGCATCCGCTTGGTCCCAGAGCCAGATACCGGCTACCATCGAAACGAGACAAGAAGGGTCGCTGCTGACCTCGCTGTTAGTAAAATTGTTGGGTCCAAGACAGTGTTTGCGACCGGCGCGACGGCGTGGCGAGTCGAGGATGATCAGCATGTATCGAGTGCCTGTGCCATCGACGCGGGAGGGAATTCTAACAAACTTCCACCATTGATTTTTGTTGGCCATGGTTGGCCGAGTCAGCCATGGAAATTGCTCGCAGCATGCATCGGATTCGCAGTCGGACTGATCATGGTACACCTTCGTGTTCCTGGCCGATGGGTCGTCCATTGCACGTGGTTTTGTGGCTCGGTGCTGGCGGCATTCGCACTGCGTGCCTCATTTCTTGAGCGTTCTGAATCACTTTGGGTCCGCAGCGACCACTGGACAGGCTGGGTGCTTGGTGGAGCGTGCCTTGTGGCAGCCGCAGCCCCCGTGAGCCTTCGGCAAATCGTAAAAGTCCGCAGTCACGGAGGTGGCAAGCGGATGCTGGTGCTGATCGTCCTGCTGACCATCACCTTCTTTGTTAGAGCATGGCAGGTCGATGCCCAACCGATCGATGATGACGAATTCGCATCGATCCAAGGGACCTTTGGAATTGTGCACACCTGGGTGCCTGTGATTGGCAAGGGCATTTGGTACACTCGCAGCCCGCTCTATCACTATGCCGCAGCGGCTGCTGCTTGGATCGGGGGAACCAATCTCTGGACTCTTCGTTTGTTCTCTGTCTTCACCGCAGTGGCAACCGGCGCAACTCTCTGGGCTCTTGCCCGCTCCTGTTTTCGTAACCACTGGATCTCGGTGGGGGCCCTCGCATTGTTTGGATTGCACCCCTATCTTATTTTCACGGCACACATTGCAAGATTCTATCAACAGCAGCAATTGCTGGTGATTCTCACCTACCTTTGTTTTATCCGCGGATTCGTTCAAACGGGTGGTCCACGTTGGATCGTCGCAACGGTGTTTGTCTTTGGTGCCGCCCTACTCAGCCAAGAAATCAGTATTAGCCTAGCACCAGGTTTATTCATAACCTATCTGCTATTTGGTCGCGATTTGCCCTGGCGGTGGGAAGTGAAGGCCGGATTGGCGGGGATCATCGTTGCGGCTCTGTTCGTCATTGATATCGCCGCGTTCCAAATGAAATGCCTCACATGGACCGCAGGGGTGTCGCCGAATGTTGAGGCTACCATTGCTCCTAACTTTTGGGAGCTTGGAAATCTAACAGCGATGTTTATTGGTTACTCGCGCCTTCACTTGCTTGCCAGTGCATTTTTGCCATTCAGTCTACTTGCCGCAGTTCGGCGTGGCGATCGGGCCGTCCTAGCTCTTCATTCGTTGCTCTTTACAGGAATCCTTTCCATCAACTTGTTGATCACCTCGGTGAGTTTTCGCTATCAATTCGCACTCATTCCATTGTGGATTTTGCTGTGTGTGCACGGAATCCATGAAGGGTCACGGGTGGTTGCACTTACGCTGAAATCATCGGGCGCCCTACGGCGAACGGCGCCAGCACTTGCTGCGGTAGCGGGCATCGCGGTGATTTGCAGTTGGAGTCCGTGGCGGATTTTAGGATCATACCATGAGACGCTGTTGGGTGACCCCAACACACCTTTGCGCTACGTCCATGCGAGCCTGCGGCCTAACGACAAGGTGATGATCACGGAGCCACATCCCCATGCGGCTCGGATGGAATTGGGCAAGGTGGATTACGACCTAGCGCTACCGATTCTCTATGACTTTGCCTACTGGGATGATGGCGTCTTACGTGACCGGAATGGTGACGCGAAGGTGATCAACCGATTGGCTCAGCTTCAGGATCTCTTTTCGGCGGACGAGCGGATCTGGATCGTCATTAATCGGGAGAAGCTTCGGTCCCGCACCCGCAACCTGCGGTGGGAATATCCTGGCGCACGGGAGGAATATTTTATCCGCCGGAACTGCCAGCTCGTATTCCGCAGTTATTTATGGCACGTTTATCTTTGGGATCGCAACGCCCAGCGCTACCACGCCTTTCGGAGTGAGCCCGACGAGTGGTCCGAGTGATTCAATGCTTATGAATCGGGTTTTGGACGCGGTAGCCTTCCTTGTGAGCAATGTAGCCAGCGGTGGCACCTGCAGCGAGAGGAAGGCAGGAGGAAAGAAGCGAAATTCCAAGTGCGACTGACAAAAGTTTGACGATTGAAGTTTTCATAGCAGGTAGGGGTTCGCTACAATCTTTACCTGTTAGATTCGCAATGCAAATTGTTAGTGTTAAAATCAATTTTGCTTTGACGCCCTTAAAGATAAGCGATTCAAGGGAATCGTGAGGTTCCCTCAAAAATCCGCGAAGAGGTCCAATTGGGGCGGGTTGGGCTTTGGGAATGCGTCTTGCACGGTATTTTTTGCCTTAGGCCCTTGGGATTTGGCCTCGGGCTTCACCGAGTGAAGCTCAAGGTGCGAGAGGATCGACTTGGCGCGTTCGACCACCGGCTTGGGCAATCCCGCGAGTCGTGCAACTTGGATTCCGTAGGATTTGTCGGCGGCACCTGGGAGGATCTTATGGAGGAAAATGATTTCCTCGTTCCACTCGCGAACCGCAACATTGTAATTGGCGACTGCTTGTTTGGTGTTAGAAAGATCGGTGAGCTCGTGATAGTGCGTTGCAAAAAGCGTCCGACAGCCGATTTCGTCATGAAGGTGCTCGGCGACCGCCCACGCAATGGAGAGGCCGTCGAATGTGGCCGTGCCACGGCCAATCTCATCGAGGATCACGAGTGAGCGGTCGGTGGCATGATTGAGAATGAGGGCAGTTTCGCTCATTTCGACCATGAACGTCGATTGGCCACGCGAGAGGTCGTCTGATGCACCAACGCGACAAAAAATGCGATCCACGAGGCCGATCGTCGCCGACTCAGCCGGGACATAGGCGCCGATTTGAGCCATGACCGCAATCAGTGCGATCTGGCGGATGTAGGTCGATTTGCCCGCCATGTTAGGACCTGTTAGAATCTGGAGGCGGGCGGTTTCTGGATCAAGCGCGGTGTCATTCGGCACGAATTTGACATCGGTGAGCGTTTGTTCGAGCACCGGATGGCGGCCATTGGTGACAAAAAATCCATTCGAGTGGTCAAGGGTTGGCCTGCAGTGACGGTGATATTGAGCGACCTCAGAGAGTGCGCAAAGGACATCAATTTCAGCGATTGCGGCAGCCGTTTCTTGGAGTTTCGGGAGGTGGCTGACGACGCGACTGCGAAGTTCGAGAAAGAGCTCGTTCTCTAACTGCTTCGAGCGTTCCTCCGCACCGAGCACCTTGTTTTCCATTTCCTTGAGTGCAGGAGTGATGTAGCGCTCCGCATTCGAAAGGGTCTGCTTGCGCGTATAGTCATCAGGAACCTTGGCGAGGTGGCTAGTCGTAATTTCGATGAAATACCCGAAAACATTGTTGAATTTGATCTTCAGCGAATCGATTCCAGTCCGCTTGCGTTCATCTTCTTGGAGGCGGGCGATCCAGTCTTTGCCGCCGCGTGAGGCATTGCGCAGTTCGTCCAATTCAGGGGACCAACCATCACGGATCACCCCACCATCCCGAAGGTGCGCGGGCGGCTCATCGGTTAGAGCAAGCGCGAGTGTCTGCGTGAGCTCGTGAAACTCATGGAGACGCGGAAGGATGGTCGAATGAAGTCTGCCGCTTGAGGTGGGTGAAAGACTTGTTAGGTCCTCTTTGAGTGGAGGGATGTGAGTGAGTGACAGCGACAACGACTGCAGGTCGCGGGCATTTCCTGAGCCTTGAGAAAGCCGTGAAGTGGTGCGCTCAATATCACGAATGCCCTTGAGAGCGTCGCGACATTTCGAGAGCAGGAAAGGTTCTGCTAGAAATGATGAAATCGCATCCTGCCGAGCGGTGAGTGAGGCAAGATCCCGTAGCGGGTGAAGGATCCAGTCGCGGAGAAGACGGGCACCCATCGGCGTGGTGGTGCGGTCGAGCACGCCTAACAGCGTGTGGGTTTTGCCGGCACGCGAGTCGACGAGGTCGAGGTTGCGCTGGGATGCGGCATCGATGAGGACGTGGTCTGCACTCTCACGAACATGAGGTGGGTGCAAATGCGCGCACGGTCTGCGAAGCTGGTGAATGAGATAGTGGAGGATCGCCCCACCCGCGCCACTGGCGGCGGGGAGGTTTGCGCAGCCGAATCCATCGAGTGAGTGGACGTTGAAGTGGTCCTTGAGGAGCTGATTCGCATGTTCGGCGAGGAACGTGTAGCCCTCGTAAACCAGCCCGTTGCTAAATTTGGCAAACTCCGCCGATTGGTGGTCGGGGATCAACATCTCCGATGGAGCGATGCGGGCGATCTCGTCCTCTAGCTGGCCAATTTCGGCAAACTCCGCGATCGTGAACTCCCCCGTCGTGTGGTCAACGCAGGCCAAGCCCAACGACTTTCCGCTTCGGCAGATCGCTGCTAGATAGTTCGGTCGTTGATCGTCGAGCAAGGCAGCATCGTCAATCGAGCCGGGTGTGAGGATGCGGGCGATTTCACGCGAAACCAATTTTCCAGCGACGGGCTCAGATGTTTGCTCGGCGATGGCAACGCGCTTTCCGGCCTTCAAAAGCCGAGCGATGTACGCTTGTGCCGAATGAAACGGCACTCCACACATGGGCGTGCCACCACGCTTGGTGAGGGCGACGTTCATGATCGGCGAGGCAGCCTTGGCGTCCTCAAAAAACATTTCGTAAAAATCGCCGAGCCGATAAAACAAAATGATATCGGCGGGTAGCGAACGCCGCATGGCCTGGTATTGGGCCATCATTGGAGTCAGCGCGGGTTCGGACATGGCTGGAGCCTGATGAATCGCCTCAGAATAATCAAGAAGCGAGGCACGTCCTTCCTGCTCCAATTCCTACCGCGCCACGCCGAAGCCGGATCAGTGTTTGAAGTGGCGGTGACCAGTGAAGATCATTGCCATTCCAGCCGCATCGGCTGCGGCGATGACTTCCTCGTCGCGCACCGAGCCGCCAGGCTGGATGCAAGCGGTCGCACCGGCATCGATCGCGGATTGGAGGCCATCGGCGAATGGGAACATCGCGTCGGAGGCAACAATACTCCCCTTGAGGCTCAATCCAGCTTCCTTTGCCTTCCAAATTGCAATCCGTGAGGAATCCACGCGGCTCATTTGTCCCGCCCCGATGCCCAAGGTGCGATCCGCTTGCGAATAGACGATCGCATTGGATTTCACGTGTTTCACGATCCGCCAGCCAAATCGCATGGCACGCATTTCCTCTTCGGTCGGTGGGCGCTTGGTGACAACCTTGGACTCAAGATTTTCGAGGCCGAGCGCGGTGTGGTCGCGATCCATGACCATGAGTCCTCCCGGGCAGGAACGAATCACGGGCGACATCTTTTCGGCAAGGTATGCGTCGTTGATTTTCATCAATCGCAGGTTCTTTTTCTTCTGCAGCAGCGCGCGAGCGTCGCTCTCGAATTCCGGTGCGATGATGACGTCGGTGAAAATTTCAGAAATCACCCGGGCAAGCTCAAGGGTGAGCGGTCGGTTGCAAACGATCACCCCGCCAAATGGCGCCTGACGATCGGTTTCGAAGGCTTTCTGCCAAGCAACTCGGAGGTCCTCATCGTCTTGGCCAACTCCGCAAGGATTGGTGTGCTTCAAGATCGCCACCGTCGGCCGAGCGAAATCAAGGATGAGGTCTGAGGCAGCCTCAATGTCCAAGATGTTCGTGTAGCTGAGTTCCTTGCCCTGAACTTGGGTGAAAAAATCACGAAAATTTCCGTAGAGCGAGCACTTCTGGTGTGGATTGTCGCCGTAGCGCAGCTCTTGCTCAAGCGGCAGGCTCAAGGTGAAGTTGGACCCCGTGCCCGTTCGGCATTGACCGAGGAAATTGGTGATCGCCGCATCGTATTGTGAGGTCCGAAGGAATACCTTCACCGCCAGCTGCTCACGGAATCCCTTGGTCGTGTCGCCCTTGTGGCTCTTCATCTCTTCGATCACCCGCGGATAATCCGCAGGATCCACCACGACCGTCACGCTCGCATGGTTTTTCGCCGCACTGCGGAGCATCGATGGCCCGCCGATATCAATTTTCTCGATGGCCTCTTCCAAGGTCACATTCGGCTTGGCCACGGTCTCCTCAAATGGGTAAAGATTGACGACCACGAGGTCGATCGTAGGAATGTCATTCGCTTGGGCTTGCGCCTGGTGCTGGGGATCGTCGCGACGCTGCAACAAGCCGCCATGAACCTTCGGGTGCAGCGTCTTCAAACGACCATCAAACAACTCAGGCGCGCCCGTGAACTCCGACACGTCAATGACCGGCAGTCCAGCCTCGCGCAGGGTCACCGAGGTACCGCCGGTCGATAGCAGCTCGACTCCCATCGCGTGGAGCTCTTTGGCGAAGTCGGCCAAACCAGTTTTGTCAGAAACAGAAAGAAGAGCGCGGAGAATCGGCATGGGTGGTGTTTTAACGGTTAATCGCCAGTCAGACAACCTCCAACCAACGGGGAATCCCGTAACGCTCAGGCCAGCGAAGGGCAAGCCCAATAGGGGAGGAAAAACGGCGAAATCGTGGCCCTTGTTCGCGACCGACCCCTAGAAAACCGCTAGACAGAAAGATTTCCGGTTGACCCACCGTTATCTCTCCTTTATTGATGTTGCGACTCATTCGCAACAAAGAGCATAATATTGAACATGAAAATAACGAAAGGACCACAACTGACCCACGGATTTTTGAAATTGGCATCCTGCTTTTGGATAATTTCACTGGTTGCAACGCCAGCGAGCGCGAGCAGTCGGCGGTTTTGTTACAGCACCGAGACCACCACGATGCCCGCAGGCGCGATGGAATTGGAAACGTTCGTTACTTGGAAGACGAACCAAGCGGTCGAACCGGCTGATGAGCATTTTGACATCCGCCATGAGTTCGAGTACGGGCTCACGGACCGATTGCAGCTGGCATTGTATTTTGCCAACTGGCAGATTGAAAATTCATCGGCAGGGGGGCGTAACACCGATTTCAAAAGCGTCGCTGCCGAGGTGATCTACAATCTTAGCGATCCCGGCACAGCCCCATTCGGGTCGGCGATCTATGGCGAGGTGAAGGGTGCTGAGGATTTCATCGAGATCGAGGCAAAGTTCCTGCTCCAGAAAAATCGCGGTGCTTGGAGTTTTGTATACAATGTTGGGGGTGAGGTGGAGTGGGAGGATGACGAGCAGGATCCGCAGGCTGAACTCATGCAGAGCGCAGGGGCGCTCTATCAGATTTCCCCATCTTGGTCTCTTGGTGCAGAGATCCTTCACGAGATCGCCATGCCAGATGCCAAGTCCGTTGGTGATAGCGGGGTCTATCTTGGTCCCAATGTGGCGTGGAGGAGCCGCGAGTTCGGGATCACGTTAGCGGGGCTCTGGCAAGCCACCTCCCTGGCAGATGCGCCAGACTTCCAACTGCGCACGATTTTCTCAATTGATTTCTAAGCGTGAGCCTTATGCCAAATTCATCGATAGAAAAATCGGTTCGATGGGCGATACTTCTGGGCGCTTTTGTCCCAGCCTCATGCGGAGTCAGTTACCTTTCGCCACCAGTCAACCCACGGATGATCGAGCGATCACCTCATCCAAAGGGCGTGTTGGAGCGCGGATATGTGGTGCATCAGCAAAAGTGTGCCAAGTGTCATGGCCACGAGGATCCTGCAAACCATGATGTCGAGGAACTTACGGAAGATATCCTGCCGGCGATGGCGAGAAAATCGAAGCTCACCCTAGCAGATGAGCAAGCCGTGACGGCCTATCTACTCGCCGCACGTCAGGTACCGCGGCAAGATCAAGGCTCCCGATGAAAACGAGATCAGCGACATCGCCGCCCCTGAGCGAATGCCGGCCGCCCGATGGTTCTGAGCGGTTTACGATTGCAGGGATGGCGGACTGAGGCAAGCCTCTGCCATGCCGAGCCCGCTTCTCTGCCCAGAACCCAAAAGCCTCCTTGTGATCAAGCCCTCGTCACTTGGCGACATCGTCCATGGATTGCAAGTGATCCAGAAGGTCGCCCAGCATTTCCCGAATTGCCGGATCACGTGGGTGGCCCGGGACCGTTTCGCGCCGCTAGTGGAAGCCGCGCCGTTTGTCCACGAGGTGATCCATTTCAGACGCAAGGCGGGCATTCGTGGGATTTTGGAAGTGATGAAAACGCTGCGGGCAAAGCGCTTTGACGCCGTGTGGGACATGCAGGGCTTGCTCCGGTCCGGGCTGATGGCGGCGGCCGCGCGCTCATCCGTCAAATGGGGCCGCCACGACAGCCGCGAGGGTGCCAGACTTTTCTCACGCAAGGTTCAAATACCGCCGGGAAATGCCCCGCACCACGCCATCCCGCTGCTCTTGGAGTTCTCCCGCACCCTCGGCCTGAGTGGGGATGTTACCATTCCCTTGAAGCTCGATGCGGGGCCGACTTTCGGTTGGAAATCATTTTTTGACGGAGACCCCCTGAAGCGATTTGTGATTTTCACCGATAGCCGTGGGGCAGAGAAAGAGTGGCCGAAGTTTGACCCACTTACCCGCCTCATTCTTGAGATGATCCCCGACAGTCGCGTCGCGTGGTGTGCAGGCAGCCCCACTGCCCCCGATTTCTCCGTGCCCGATGGCCGGTTCCTCAATCTCACCGGCTGCCCCTTTGGAGAAATGATCGAACTCGCCCGTCAACCGTCTGTCTTCATCGGCAATGACAGCGGCCCGATGCATCTCTCAGCGGCAGTTGGAAATCGAGTGCTCGCCATCTTCGGCCCCACCTCGCCTGACCGCTTCGGGCCATGGCCAACCGATTCTCCGAGAACCTCAGCGGTCGTGGCACCGGGAGGAGTGCTCGCCGATCTAACACCCGAAGTCGTCTTCCATGCGCTCCAAGGGTTGATCGCAAGACCATCCTGATTTCTAACAAAATTTATGCGCGCATCGTTTACGCATACTCAAACAAAGGAATGAACCGATGAACCCGCAGCGGTGTTAGGGGTTCTGCTGGGGGAGCTTGGAAGGGCTCATGACATGATCTAACAGAAGGCATTGGATCGCGCAGTAAAATTTCGATCGCATGAAGGCGGTCCGCTTCACGGGATCAACCCCCTCGAGGCTGATCGTTTCAGCCGGGCCAAAATGATACCTTTCTTCCAATGCGAGTCGTGCCTGATTGAGCGCGCTGTACCATGGAAACACATCATCGCGGTTGATCCAAATCGGGCCAGGTCCACCGTCGGCAATGTGGATTGCCGACTCGATGGCCGCGCCGACTTGGGCGAGCTCGTCGTGAAAACCCTCGCGCAGATCGGGAACAATGTATTCCTCCCAGTCCTCGCCACCGACCTCTTCGCTGATGAGCGCACCCATCCGGCTGGCAAGGTCGTGGGTCGTGGCGTCATTGGCATCGACAATGATCGAGCGGAGGACCCCCCAATCGTTGAAATTTTCCGTATCGATCCGAAGTCCACCTTCGAGTGTAGGCATGGCTTTCATTGGGATTTTTCGAGGTTGGTTTTCAACTGATGTCCTTGGAGCTGCTGGACGTAGAACTCGGCCTTCTCGCGCTCGCCGGTCCAAACGATCGAACGACCTTGGCGGTGCACTTGAATCATGAGGATGGAGGCCTTTTTTTCGTCATAGCCGAAAACTTTGGTTAGAACAAACGTGACATAGCCCATGAGATTGACGGGGTCGTCATTGACCACGACGTTCCATGGAACATCGAGCGAGGTGACTTCTTCAGTCCGGATGAGGGTGTCGGTATCAGACATGGAGTTTGGTTTATACGCTGACAGAATCGGGCGCGTCCACCCATTTTCCATGCTCACGGATCAGATCGATCAATCTGTCTACCGCCTCTCCCTCAGGAATGTTGAATTTCACCGCGGTTTTTCCTACGTAGAGGTTGATTTTATTGGGCGCACCGCCCACGTAGCCGAAGTCGGCATCGGCCATTTCGCCGGGGCCGTTGACGATGCAGCCCATCACTGCGATTCGCACGCCCTTGAGATGACCCGTGGCCGCACGGATTTTCTGGGTGGTGCTCTGGAGGTTGAAAAGCGTGCGTCCGCAGCTGGGGCAGGCAACGTAGTCGGTCTTAAAAATCCGAGATCCGGCCGCTTGGAGGATATTGTATGCGAGCCGCAGCGACTGGCCGGGCGCGGCCTCCCCTCGGACGAGAACGGCATCGCCAATCCCGTCGCAGAGGAGCGACCCGATATTCTGCGCCGCCGGAAGCAGTGCTTGGGTGAAATCCGTTTCCCCATGAGGTGGGTGCAGCGTGTCTTTCAGTAGCACGGGGTGGCGGGGATCGACTCGGAATGCCAAGATACGAAACGCGTGGATCACCTCAAGGTCGAGGCCATCCACTACCGTCACCAATCGTGGCTCAAGCTCGCGATTGAGGGCGGAGACCGCCGCGGCATCACGGGGGTCAATTTCCAGCACCCCCGATTTTTCAGCAATGATTTCAGGTTTAAAGTCCCCCATTCCGCTGATTTTATGAGCGACTGCATTCCAGCGCTCTTGCGTGGTAAAGACTCGAACCGTGCGATCGGACCCAAGCTCGTGCCCCATCACGGTGATCATCGAACTACGACGTCTCTCGTAGGAAAATGGATTGTAGACCATTTTGTTAGATTCATGTGATGTTCGGGCTCTGCTGTTGGATGAGAGATCGCCGCAAGGGCGATGTTCGTTGTAAGGCGCCGCCAATGCTTGTGCCACCGGGATTTCATGGACTGCGTCCTCGGTGAGTGAGACGCGGATCGTGTCACCAATGCCATCTGCTAGTAGCGAACCGATCCCGATCGCGCTCTTGATCCTACCATCTTCGCCATCACCTGCCTCGGTGACGCCGAGATGGATGGGGTAATTCCAATCTGGTCCTTCTTCATCCAGTCGCGCGACCAGCAATCGATACGCCTCGATCATGACCTTGGGGTTCGACGCTTTCATCGAGAATACGAAATTGTGATAATCATTTTCGCGGGCGAGTCGGGCGAATTCCAAAGCGCTCTCGCACATCCCGAGTGGGGTGTCGCCGTAGCGATTCATGATGCGGTCGGATAGCGACCCATGGTTGGTGCCGATCCGCATGGCTCGGCCAAGATCCTTGCAAAGTTTGACGAGTGGCGTGAACTCCTCGCGGATTCGCTCGAGCTCCTCCGCGTACTGCGCGTCGCTATACTCACGGATCTCAAACTTCTTCTTGTCGGCATAGTTCCCGGGATTCACCCGAATTTTTTCGACCCACTTGGCGGCCTCGAGGGCGGCGTCGGGTTTGAAATGAATGTCAGCGACGAGCGGGACCTCGCACTTTGCCGCGCGGACTTCGCGAGCGATGTTTTCCAGATTGGCAGCGTAAATTCGGGTCTGCGCGGTGATTCGCACGATTTCGCACCCGGCTTCGGCCAGTGCCAGCACCTCAGCGACGCAAGCAGGCGTGTCGCGGGTGTCGGAGGTAATCATCGATTGCACACGGATCGGGTGGTTGCCGCCGAGACCGACATTTCCGACCATGACCTCGCGGGTGCGGCGGCGGGAGTATTGCAACAGGTCTGGGCAGTAACTCAGGGGTGCGTTTGAATTCATTTCTACGGTCGGTATAACCGAGAATCCCGTGCGCCGCAACGATTGCGTTTCACCCGAGATTTCGCTCGCCCGCCGTGTGGCGGCGGGTGAAGACTTCGCGCATGGTTCCGCGGGGTTCATCCAAGACTTCAGTGCAAGAACGGATTCACTTTGGCATTGGGAAATGCTCGCTCGGATGGGTGCTCGCGGCTTCGTCCGAAATCGGGGTCTGCGCGATTTTTTTCCATGACCGACCCAACCTGCTCGTCGCCGAATTGCAGAAAAAATTCCCCCACGCTCGGCTCGTCGCCGATGGCGAGGATCACTTGAGCCCGCTGACCGAGGTCACCCAATTTCTTGAATTGGGGACGGAGCGGCTCGACCTACCGCTTGACCTTGGGGGCACCGCCTTCCAGCAACGCGTCTGGCTGACACTCCGTGACATCCCTGCTGGATCCACCGCGAGCTACACGGATGTCGCGAAACGAATCGATTCTCCCCGTGCGATCCGCGCGGTCGCTGCAGCCTGCGCGGCGAACGCCATCGCGGTCGCGATTCCGTGCCATCGGGTGGTGGGTCGCGACGGCCGGCTTTCCGGATATCGCTGGGGGTTGGATCGCAAACGGTTTTTGTTAGAGCGCGAGGCTTCCGTCTGATCCGCTTTTCTAACAGGACTCTGGCAAGACCGTCACGATGGTAGGAGCCACCGAAAAAACGCGTGATGCGGTTTTTCTCACCTGATCAGGCGTGAGGGCTTGATAGGCATCTGCCAAGCGCCGGAACTCGTCGGCTGGGTGACCGAACAAAAGATCCAGTGCCACGTGACGAGCGGTGGCTGCGATCGATTGTTGTTGGATCGCAAGTCCGCTGAGAACCGTGGAGCGCACGCGGTCAAATGCTTCATCTGGGATTCCGGCCTCGGCGATTTTCCCGATTTCCGCAAGCAGCTCGCGGCGAGCTAGATCCACCTGTTCTGGTGAGGTGGCCATGTAAAAGGTGAAAAGCCCGCTATCATAGCCGAGAAACTGCGTGGCTCCAACCTGATAGGCCAGACCGAGCTCCTCACGGATGCGGGTGAAAAGTGGGCCCGCCATGTCTGAGGCGTATTCTTGAATCATTGCCAACGCGTGGCGTTCCGCCCCACTCACCGTAGTGCCCGGAAATCCAATGGTAAGGACCGCCTGATTTTTTGGTAAATGATGCGTCACGGTTTGGCCGGTCGTTACGTGGCTCGCGGGGATGATCCATGGCCGACCTGCGGGAAGCTCCGAGAATTTTTCACGGATCGAGTCGAGGATCATCGCAGGATCAAAATCACCGGCGATGGCGAGCGTGATGTCTGCTGCATTGAAATGGTTCGAGTGATGGACGCTGAGTATCTCCTGGTCCAAAGCGGCCAAACTTTCTGGCGAACCTAGTGCATCGAGACCGTACCCACCGCCGCCAAACACCGCTTGGCGCAAGGCACGGAACCCAGTGTGAAGGGGGTCCTGCAAGGCTTCTTCCAGTGCCGCAAGTTGGCTTGCTTTCTCGCGATGGATCGCCTCATTTGACAGCAAGGGCGACAAAATCACCTCCGCAAACACATCGAGGATCGGTGCGAAATCCGGCGCAAGTCCGCCTGCCTGGACCAGAAGCGCATTGTTCCCCGTGCTGGCGCTGATTGACGCGCCAAGCGACTCGAGGGTCACCGCGATCTCCTGCGCGGTGCGCGTGCGTGTGCCTTTGGACAAGGTCGAAGCGAGGAGCTGATTGAGTCCATTCGTTTCGAGAACCTCCGAGGGAAGCCCACCACGAACGGCGACTTGGAGATGCACCAGCGGCACCCTCTGGTCCGGGATGAGCGCGAGAATCAACCCGTTCGGTAGCCGATGGACCTGAATCTCTTCCCGAGCTCGCGCCGATTTGCCGACACGCGTAGGTGCAGCAGAATCTAATGGATCCAGAATGATCAGGCTGAGGCGCTCATCCGCAAGCGTGGCAGCAACGCGTCGGATATCCTCGACGGTGACGGCCTGGATCGCAGCGAGGTAACGACGTGTGAAATCGAGATCTCGTGCTTCGTGCCAATTCGACGCAAGGTCTGCCGCACGACCCGAGGCGGTGGTTAGACTGCGGAATTGGCTGGCAAAAACCTGCCGCTTTGCCTTGGCGAGGTCATCGCCCAACTCGCTAGCTGCCACGGCGGCGACCTCTGTTAGAATTGCGGCGATCAAGGCGTCGCGCTTCGCTGGATCCGCATCGGCCGAAGCCGCGAGAAGGCCTTCACGCCCTGGGCCCATCCACGAAAATGCCGAGATTTCGAGCGCCAGCTCCTGCTCCTCGCGCAGCCGACGGTGAAGCCGCGAGGCACGACCGCGGCCTAATATCCCAGCAAGCAAATCGAAGGCTGGAGCATCGGGATGATCGAGCGCCGGGGCCTTCCAGGCGACGGAGATCTTGCTGGTCGGGATGGCAAATGTCGCACTCGAACGCCGAGGGCCAATTTGCGGCGGATCTCTCAAAACCAGCGGCTCCCGACCGCCACCGCGCAAGCAACACGCGGTCAACTCCTCGACCATCCCTCTGGCATCCTCAAGAGAAAAATCCCCAGAAATCACCATGTGGCAGCGATCAGGCGTGTACCTGTTCCGGTGATATTCGGTGAGATCTTCATGGCGGATCGCATCAAAAAGATGGCGATGTCCGATCACCGGATGGCGGCGCGGATCGTCCGTGAAAACCGTGGAAAATAACAGGCGAGACGCGACGTTGTCAGGGTCGTCGAGGCCCATGTCGATTTCCCGGCGGATGACGTCCTTTTCCTTTTCAAATTCAGATTCTGGGA
>CAILVZ010000043.1 GCA_903837825.1 Akkermansiaceae bacterium
ACCCTCGTCGTACAACAAATCAATGGAAACCACCTCATCCCTCACGCGACCAATCTTCACATGCCGCATGAAGATATTCTCGATGAATCCTCCCCGTTGGGCGTTGGATTTGACGCGCAGTGCACATGCCAGATTTGGGCTGTCCATCTGACAATCCTCGATGAAGACATTGCGAACTCCGCCCGAAACCTCACTTCCCAGAACGACGCCCCCGTGACCATCCTTCATCACACACTGGCGAATGACGATATTTTCGCTAGGCACATGGATTCGCCGACCATCGGCATTGCGCCCAGATTTGATCGCGATGCAATCGTCTCCCGTATCAAAAGTGCAACCTTCAATCAATACATCATGGCATGACTCTGGATCGCAACCGTCGTTATTAGGCCCATGGCTTGAAATGACCACTCCGCGGATCGTACAATTCTGCGAGAGCACAGGATGAATTTCCCACATGGGCGATCGAACAATGGTGACCCCTTCAATCAGAATATTCTTGCATCGATAAAACTGAATAAAGTTCGGCCTCAGAAATGAATCCGCTCCAAACGTCCGCTCCGCTAAAGGCACTCCAGCCTCACCAAAGGCCATTAACCGATCTCGACTCGGCTGTTGCAGCGTAGGACTCTCGCGTTTGTCATTCCAACCCCACCAGTTCGTCAGATCGGCCTGTCCATCGAGTGTTCCACCACCCGTAACGGCAACATTTTCCTGATCGAAGGCATCAATCAATGCAGAATAATTCATGCACTCAACACCTTCCCAACGTGTGGCATGCACCGGATAATCGCTAGGCGTCGTAGAGAACTTCAGGGTGGCCCCAGCCGCCACATATAGGTTGACGTTACTTTGCAAATGAATCGCACCTGTACACCATTCACCACTAGGAACGACCACCCTGCCCCCACCTGCTGCGGTGCAAGCCGCGATCGCACGACGAATTGCCTCGGTACAATTATCATCGAGTCTTGCACCAAAAGTAGTGATATCGAAATCGCGAGGCGCAAATTCTGGTGCATGGATCCGCGCGAGGATCTCTGCCACGCCATTCCAGCCAACCGTAGGATCGAGCCGCTCCACCTCTAAACCTGCTAAAATGAAGGGTGCCACACCTTTGAGATCATTCTCGATGACCGGCTCCCCGACATAATACGCGTAGGTCCCGTCACGGAGAGTGCCATTCGCAGACTTGAATCCAAGGCCCGCCACCTGGCAAACACCCGAAAGATTAAGAGCTCCATTCGGATCGGTTCGGATGAAATGAGTGACTAGCCCCTCGTACCCCCTTCTCACCACCGGTAAATAATTTTCACGGCTGAGATAGCCATGGTTGATTGCCTTAGCAAGGGCATAGACAAACATGCATGAGGCGGACGATTCGAGATAATTGCCTTCCCGACCGCCTTGATCCATAACCTGCCACCACAAACCGGTCTTCCCATCTTGATGCTGCACCAAACCATCTGCCAATCGCTGGAGCACCTCACGAACGGACACCGCATCTCGATGCCCCACTGGCAAATCATCAAGACAATCCACGATGGCCATGGCATACCAGCCAACCGAGCGACCCCAAAAGTTCGGCGAGCGGCCAGATTCCCTATCCGCCCAAACTTGTGTCCTCGCCTCATCCCATGCATGATAAAATAATCCAGATTTTGAATCATAGGTATGACGCCCAACCAACAAAATCTGTTTTACGGCATCATCGTGGGCAGATGGATCGGTAAAGACCCTGCCGTAGCGCGTAAGAAATGGCGAAGCCATGTAAATTCCATCCAGCCACATCTGCGAGGGATACCGTTGTTTATGCCAAAAACCACCTTCCTGAGTGCGAGGTTGATTGAGCAGTTGATCTCTAAGGTGACCAATTGCAATCTCCAGCCGCTTATCGCCGGATTTCTCATAGAGCGAAATAAGGACCTTGCCGGATTCAATCATGTCGAGGTTGAACTCCGACGCCTTGTAAGTTGCAATACTTCCCTCGGCATTGACATAGGATCCAACAAGCTTGGATGCAAAGTCCGTAAAAACATGATCGCCTGTGCGTTCACCCATGGCCATCAACGCATCTGCAAAAAAACCAGAGGTGTAATCGAATCGCGCTCCGGGACCACCATCCTTGAACAAGGTCGCACCACGACGCTCCATCTCTGCCAAGGCGAGTCGGCGTGACCACTCAAGTGGAGCGTATTCTGCAAAACAAGATGCGGAAACTAACAGAATCCACAGAAAAACATTGCTTGCAATTTTGGTCATGGCTTCCATTCACCAAGTACCTTTGCACGGCTAAACTCATTCGGCGCTGCTTCGGCGGTTGCCTTAGCCCAGCCAACCCGCTTTGCGAACTCAGATCCCGATCCCTTGCACCCATATTCTGCAAAGCGAACCTGAGAAGGCGTCACATTCCATTCATGCCATCCTTCAGGTCGGACCCCCACACTCATCTCGCAGCCCACGAAAGTAGCACTTGGAGACTCCCTCCACGGACGCCCTAGATAGGCTGCCACATCTCCAAAGGGGAACGTAATCTTGCAATCCTGAAACACAAATCCCGTTCGCCCTTTCAATGTCGATGGCGCTACAATGTAGCCGGAATCACGGCAATAAATTTCACACTCAGAAAAATACGCCGTCGCTGATCCATAGATGAAATCCACATGACCTGAAATGTAGCACTGTTCAAAGAACAGCGGCCCTGAATCAATCTTCAATGTGTCTTGCCAACCCAAGAATCGGCATTGAAAAAATGCCACCCGTTCAGCCACCACCGAGCATGCTTGTGCCTGCATGCCCTTCCCATAAGTGTTCTCGATGGTCAGATTCTCGATCCTCGCGTCGTCGGCAGTTATCAGCAAGGCCGCAGCACCCTGCCAGCCGATCGGTTTCATGTCACCACCTGGGATCGCCTGTCCAAGATTAAAAACAAGCGTGGCACCAACACCTGCACCGCGCAACCTCACGTGAGGTCGATTCAGGACGGTATGGCCGAAATAACTGCCGGGCTCAATCAAGATCAACTTTTCAGAATCATTATCTTCGGGCACTGCATTGATCGCAGCCTGGACTGTTGCGCAATCATTGCCACTTGGCCCAACGGTTCGGAATGGCACATCTCCTGCCAAGCAAATGCGGAGGGAAAGAAAAAGCAACAGGAGACAGAATTGCATACAGACTGATCGGCTCAGTGACGACTGAAAAACCAGCCGAAAATCAAACGCGCTATGCATATCATTCTTTACCACCATCATGGTATAACCCGTCTGAGTTACAGAAATGAATTCACCAACCACCTACGGTCGAACATCACCAATTGACATGCCTCTTCACTATAGATTTTTCCTGCTATGGCTTACCAGCCTCATCCTCACTACGGACACACAAGCCAGTATTGACCAAAATGCATTTCCAGCAAACCCAACCGGCTGGCCAGGATTGACCCAAACCCAGAAGCCATGGACCCGCTGGTGGTGGCTCGGCAGTGCGGTCGACCGACCAAACCTCACACACCAACTCGAGGATTTTGCGAAGGTTGGCATCGGCGGCGTTGAAATATGTCCAATTTATGGAGCCTCCGGAGCAGAGAATCGCGAGCTCCAGTTTCTCTCTCCACAATGGATGTCGATGCTTGCACACACGACTCGAGAAGCAAGCCGTCTTGACCTCGGGGTCGACATGACAACAGGCACGGGCTGGCCCTTCGGCGGACCTAAGGTCACTCAAGACATTGCCTCTAGCAGACTCAACATCATCCAAAGTGACGCAAGCGGCGGAACGAGATTAACCCTCACCCTACCAACGGGAAATGTGCAATGCCTCAAGGCTTATCCCAATTCCGGTGCCCCGATCGACCTCGCCCACTATGTCCAAAATGGTATCCTTGATTGGTTACCACCCTTGGGTGATTGGAAAATCATAGGCCTTAGCTCGCTCGCTCCGATTCAGAAAGTGAAGCGAGCGGCTCCCGGCGGCGAAGGCAATGTGCTCGACCCTTTCTCACCTCACGCAATGTCACGATACCTGCTAGATTTTGAAAACGCGTTTAAGAATTTTCAAGCCCCTCCTCCGAGGGCACAGTTTCACGATTCCTTTGAATACTACGACGCTGAATGGACACCAGATTTTCTCGAGAAATTCTCCGCAACACGCGGATACGACCTACGAGAACAACTCGCAGCGTTTGCTGGTATTGGCGAGCCCGACACGATCTCAAGAGTTCGAGCCGATTACCGTGAAACCTTAGGAGAACTCCACTTATCCTACCTCAAGTGTTGGCACGACTGGGCGAAATCGCATGGTGAGATTACTCGAAATCAAGCTCACGGGTCACCTGGAAACCTGTTAGATGATTACGCCATCTCCGATATCCCCGAGACAGAGATTTTTCGGAACGTCGATGAGACACAAATCCCCATGATGCGTATCGCGGCATCCGCTGCTCACTCAAATGGAACCACCCTTGTTAGCTCTGAGACCTTCACTTGGCTCGGTGAACATTTCCAAGTCACGCCGGAGAAACTTAAAGCGGCTGCAGACTTCGTATTTCTTGGTGGCGTAAACCATATATTCTTCCATGGGATCCCGTATTCGCCAGAGGATGCCCCTTGGCCTGGATGGCTATTCTATGCATCCACGCACCTTGGCGAAAATGGTGGACTATGGCGAGATCTGTCTGCTTTCACGGCTTACATCCAACGTTGCCAATCCATCCTGCAAGCTGGCAAGCCTTCAGCCGACGTACTGCTCTACTACCCAATCCACGATCTGTTGCACAACCCGCAAGAGAAGCTCCCACTCTTCACCATCCACAACCAAGACAAATGGTTATGGCCCACCCCTTTTTACCATGCCTCTATGGAACTTTTGAAATCCGGAATCCCGTTTGACTATGTTAGCGACGCGATGCTCTCACAGGTTAGCGTGTCGGATGGCAAACTCATTCTTGGAGGCAATGCGTACCGAGCGCTAGTGCTCGCTGGAATTCACCGCATGCCACCCGCTGCCCTGCGAAAAATTATCGATCTCAATGCTCAAGGCGCGGCCGTCGTCATTCAAGGAGGCTGGCCGACTGACGTGCCTGGACTCCATCTCGCATCACAACGACGCACTGAATTGTTAGAAATTGAAGCCAAGGCCAGCGGCAAAAGAAACATTTTGCAGGCTCAGAAATCGATCATTCCAGCACTCGAACAGCTAGGTATTGCAAGCGAACCGATGACTGAACACGGACTCCGATTCATCCGCCGCATCCATCCAGATGGCTACCACTACTTTATCGTGAATCGCAGTGACACCTCGTTCGAAAGTCGTTTGTTGCTCTCCGTCCCATTTGAGAGCGTCGTCATCATGGATCCATGGAACCCATCACAAAACCGAACTATCACCCGCCAGTCCAATGAGGAGACGATCGGCATACCACTCAAGCTGGCTCCAGGCCAGTCCGTGATCCTCCGTACCTTTACCACCCGCAAGGTTGGAGGCACGCCATGGTCCGAACCGGAAAAAAACCAGGAATCCATCGCCCTATCAGGCCCTTGGAAAATCCAATTCTTCGAAGGCGGACCGATCCTGCCCAGATCCGAGGATGACATTCTCCTTGGATCATGGACCCAACTCCATGACCCCAGTTCAAAAGACTTTTCAGGTAGTGCTCGCTACACCACCACATTCGACCTCGCGGAATATCTTCCAACGTCCTGCACCCTTGATCTCGGCCGCGTAGCCAACACCGCACGTGTATCAGTCAACGGACGATCCGTTAGCATCTCATGGTGCGAACCGCACTTGATCGACATTCATCCATATCTCAGGCTAGGTAAAAATCTATTAGAAATCGAAGTGACGAATCTAGCTGCAAACCGAATTGCCGACCTCGACCGCCGTAAGATACCGTGGAAACAGTTTCACGAAATCAACTTTGTGAACATCGATTACAAGCTCTTTGACGCATCTCAGTGGCCAGCACTCGACTCGGGGTTGCTAGGACCTGTTCGACTAATCGTTCCAAAGGTACCTTATTGATGCTCATCGCACCTATGAATCTTAAAGTCCGGCGACACCCCAAACTTAAAACGTCGACCACCAGTTGACACCAGCAGACACATCTTTCCACGTCATCGATCTGACTGAGTAGTCAGCAAACAAGGTATTCACCGCAAAATTGTGCCGCATATCAACACCTTTTACGGTGAGTGGCTTCACTCGAGTCGTGAAATCTGCAGCAACCGAAATGCTATAACCCGATTTGCTGTCAGGTGGCGGAATACTCTCGATCATGAGCATGAAGCGCGCCGGATTCCTAATCTTCGATAGCGAATAGGCCGAAGTCGAACCACTTGCACGCGCCGTGATCCCGATCTTCGAAATCCCGATCGGCTGAATGGTGGCATAGGTTACTGGAGAATTCCCCTTCGTCTTGTCGTATTTGATTGCTGGGCAATTCCGTTGCTCTAGCTGGGTGGTAAAGCCAGATCGATCATCCGAATCAGCCGTCCAATAGCTAATGAATGGAGAATACTGCAAGGGATCGGTGCCAATTGAAGGCCATGGCTCCCACTCGAGCAAACCAGCGTGATCAGCTGCGTAACCTCCCATCGCCGCCCCCCAATTTCTCAACTGCCCCATGCACCGCGTCCGAGTTGCCATCGAGCGTGCGTACGTCACACCTTGGAAGCTAAGTGCCGCCAAAATCACGATGATCACAATCACCACGAGGAGTTCGACCAGCGTAAAACCTCGTCGTGTGGATGCAGCTTGAACTTTCCGAACATCTGAATTCATTTGTTTGAACTTAAAGCCGCCGCAGCTGACTGGCAACTAGCTCAAATGGATTACAGATATGCCTCAGCGTAGTAGAGCACTCACTGTCCAAAGCATCGGCGCTTGGCCATGAAGATCGCCAACCGTGCGAGGGCGCTCAAGGTAGAATGCCTCAGTGTCTCCCTTGTCAGTACCGATACAAACCTCGCGCAAGTTTGCCTTGTCATCTAGCTGCGCAACCAGGGCTAGCCATGCCTTGCGCGCCGCTGGACCGTAACTTGCCTGATCCAGCCATCCATTTCGAACACCTGTCACCATCGCAAATGCAAACATTGCTGTCCCAGAGGATTCAGGCCATGATTCTGGCTTGTCGAGAAGTTGCCGCCACATTCCTGAGTCCATCTGATTCTCTAACAAACCCTTCATCATACGTCGGTAACCCGCTAGAATCTCCTCGTACCGTGGATGCGTCGCTGGTAGCGAACGCAACAACTCGGCCGAACCTGCTGCCATCCAGCCATTGCCCCTCCCCCAAAAGAAATGAGCATTTTCGCCATGATAAAACAATCCATTCGATTGCTGCATTTTGGCAAAGTAAGCACTCATTGTCATTGCCGCGCGGTCGATGTACTTGGCATCACCCGATGCGCGAAATGCCTGACTCTGAAGCAATGGAATCATGTACATGTCGTCGATCCAATATCGCGCTTCTGCAGTGATTCCATCAGGCGTGGTACGCTCCCACTGCGCATCCGCGAGGCTGAGCCCGAGCACCTTGCACCGATCGTCGTTGTTCTCGATAAAGATCTCTAATGGAACCGATCCAAATACCCGATAGTCAACGTGGGCCTTGCGATTCACCCGCTGGGACCCAGGCACGGTGAGAAACGGCTCGAATTTCCTAATCAATCGATCGCTGAGATCACGATCGCCGCTCAGTTTCGCGACGGTCAAAGCCCCATACCATGCAATCACCTCCGGATAGATCACGCCGAGTGATGCCTTCGACGGCATGGCATTGAAACGGAATTCACGGGGAATCACATTTTCTGCAACACGCTTTCCAACCTCCGCTGGTGAAGCGCCATCTGGCCAAGTCTTAAAAGAATCCATTGACCCTGCCTCGCCACATGCGAACGGACTCAATGCAATGAATAATAAAAAAATGGCCTTAATCATGATTTGCGATGGGTGATACGGCTATGGGGTCGATGTGACCCGGATGACAATCGGGGCGGAAACGCATTTCGCAAAGTCGCTTACATAATGGATCCATGCCGCCTGCGTCGTAAAGCTCCCTGCCTTATCCCAGCAGAAGCCTGCCCAGTAGGTGACCACATTATTCGGATTAGCCCTCGTTAGAACAAGGTGATTGAGCGAATCCTCAACCTGTTTTGAAAATAGCTTGGGGCCAGTAATCACGGCCAATCCTTGATTTCCTGCACCCTTTTCCATGGCCTCCCACTTCGTCACCCAGCCGTCCACAGGGTTCGACTCCAACTTCTCACCTGGCGCCTTCTTCATCCCAATCCCCACGGTCGGTCTTCCGTCAGCCATCTGATAGTGACTCTCGAAGCGATCAAGCTGCTGACCCGCATCCAACGAAATACGCTTGGTTTCACTCACATCCACTCCATTTACTGAAAATGGAGCATAGGTAAGTTCAAACAAGACCCGAATCGGTCCATTTGCCAACACATTGGAATGAGTGAAATTTTTTGATACCCACAGACGATCCGCAGCCCAGATGCCGCTACCACCACAGCCGCGACTCAACCCTGCAGAATAATAGTCGGCCCCTTCTCCGTGATCCACATGATAGTCATCTGCTAGATACCAGTCATTGATCACCATCCGTGGAGTGCGTTTTGACCAAATGTCGATGGTGCTACTTGTGAGCGGCTCGCCCTTCCATGTCTCCAATGCCTGCCCATAAGTGCGGTGCCCAATACGGTCATTCTCCCATGCAAAATCATCGAAGCGCTCACGCACAAACCGACCGAATGCCTTATATTGCTCCTTTGGGTAGACTTGCTTGGCACCCAGTGAAGCCATGAATATCTTGGTCTCACCTGCTGCGAAGTCCGATTGGAAAAGCACGGAGTCAAAAGTGCGCAACTCATCGCCATCGGTATCGATCGCCTGGCAGACCAACTCCTTGCCATCGGAATCCTTCACATGGATCAGATTCAGATTCTTCGCACCCAAGCGAGCGAGATCCTTTGCAGAAACCTCAAGAGTCTCGTTGTATCGCGTGACCGGAACGGGATTGGTTGCACGAATCTCAACTTTAGAATCTTCGGCGGATACAGGATTGGCGAAGAGCGCTAATGCAAGACTGATGGTGGCATGTCGTTTCATTGGGGTCGATGGATTGGATGTAGAGGCCCCACTTACGGGCTGCTTGGGCTAGATTCTATCCATCGCGGGAAATCCGCAAACATTTTTACGCCCGACTGAACTCCCTCGGGCCACCTACCTGGAATTGCCGCTCGGTTGACATCCCGAGCGCAAACCAGGCTCATCGCCCGTAACTGACTTTCTCGCTGCCCTTTCGCGTTTGCGAGCGGCATGGGGCCTCCTAACACCATCGCAGACTGTGCGGCTTAAGTTTGCAAATTGTTTACTTTACCGCACGGAGGCGACCGAAGAGCGAGGCCTTGTTGCCTTTCGGAACCGTAATGGTGATTGTATCCGAAGCACTTCCATTCTCGGTCACGGCGACACCTGCCCCACTTTGAGCCGCCTCGGCGCCCACCACAAGTGTTGTCCAGGTCGCGAGGTCGGAACCATATTGGAAGGCCAATGAAACCTCGGACTCTGAGGCATCATCCCTGCTAAAGGTGAAGACAAAGTTTGCACCATCAGCACTGAGGCTTGGAAGGATGGCGGATGATGATGCCAATGGATTCCCCCCGAGGACAAACTCAAGCAGGTTACTGACACCATCGTTGTCAGGATCTTGTCCAGCACCGTCATTAACGCCGCTGGTAAGTCCTTTGGTAGTAGCCCAGCTGAGGAAGCCTGATTGTCCACTTGAAACCACCAGTTTCAAATTATTTCCATCGATGGATACCGCTCCACTCACGCCATTGTAATTGACCGTGGTGGTTGCAATATCGCCGACGATCCCACCGTTGGCGGTGGCGAGCACATAAGTTCCATTGGCGAGCGATGCTGCAGCAGCGATGTCAATCACACTGCCAGCAGCAAGCGAGAGTGAACCGGTGATGATGCGAGTGACTTGGGCACTGGCGGTCGCTGCAAGTGTGATCGCCTGCTGAGCACCCGATTCAATCGAAACACTTCCACCAATGTTGCCAGCCCCTCCAAGGCTGGCACCCGATTCCACATTCACATTACCACCTGAACCGCTACTGTCGCCTGTCACGAGCAAGGATCCTGCAGCCACCGTTAAGGTTCCATTGTAGGTGTTCGTCCCAGAAAGGGTGAGATTTCCCAACCCGCTCTTCTGCAGATTTCCGAGCCCACTAACCACTCCAGACAACGTGATATCTTGAGCAACATCAGTTAGGCTAGCGGCCTTGATAACTGAGGAATCCGTCACATTCACTGGCGCTGACGTCGCCCAAGCTGCTTTTGCACCTAGGAGACCGCCCACCAATCGGATTTCAGATGCAAAGGCGGGGCTCGTCGAGCCCTTAACAATCCCACCCGCACCCACATATAGCTCTCCACCACTTAGCTTGATTAAGCCTGTGCCATCTAGAGCCAATTGACCCAGCTGAATACGTTCTGCAGTGGCAACACCCGAACGCACAAGGAATGCAGACTTACCAGCCCATCCACCACCTAACATGATACCAGTTTGGGTATTGGTGCTGGTGAGCACGCCGCCATTGACGTCAAGAATCGACCAACGCCCCGCGTTGTTCAATCCGACCACCAACGAACCATCGACCGCAAGACTTCCGCCGTCCATGCGCACGGTCACGGTTGAATTCGGCTGGTTACTCGCTGTACCCGCGGCGACATCTCCAGTCACATGCACCGATCCCCCAGTGATATAGAGGTTCCGGTCAGCGACCCCCGCAGCTGGCTCAGCTGATGTCGTTTCAAAGGTCCTTCCCATGGTAAGCGAAGGTACCGTTAAGCTACCACCGGTAACCTTGATCAACGCGCTTGCTGTGGTACCATTGCTACCGGCTGCGGTGAATGCGCCCGAGAATGTCGCGCTACCATCATCCACCAGCAGACCCGCAGACCCCGTGGCCAACGCACCCGTGGTGCCCGTTAGGATTCCTCCCGCAATCCTCATTTTGCCAGATCCATTCACCGCGAGGCTAGTCCCCGAGATAGAACTTCCCGTAGCAAGTTCCAAGGTTCCCGCTGTGACGGTCGCGGCACCCGCAAAGCTATTTACCCCAGAGAGCGTCAGAGTACCGGTTCCCACCTTAGTGAGTGCACCGGTGCCGCTGATGGAACCTGAGTAGGAGGTGCTTGAGTTATTATTTCCAACACTGAGTGTCACTGCAGCAGGAAGCGCATCGGTGAGAACCAAGTCTTTATCGCCCGAAAGCCCGCCAAGGGTCGCAGCCGTAATCGATCCAAAGTCGAGAGATCCACCCGCAGAACTGTAGTCCAAGGTACTGCTTTGCAGGTTTAGAGCATCGCTGAGCTCAAGAATTCCGGTTGATGACGAAATGGTGGTCGTCCCAGTGAAGGTATTTGCACCCCTGAGAATCAAGCGTCCCGATCCACCATGAACGAAGGAGCCTGTTCCAGAGATGACATTGGAAAGCTCGGTGGCATCCTGCAAGTTCACCTGGAGCTCCGCGTTATCCACAATCGGGCCAACGACCACGCCAGTGGATCCACCATTCCCCAACTGTAGAACTCCACCACTGATGGTGGTGGATCCAGCATAACTTGGATCCTCCGCGAAGGTTAACGTACCTTCCCCTGCCTTCACCAGCCCCGCGGCACCCCCATTGCCAAGCGCATGCGAGAGCATGACATTGTTTCCGTTGGTGTTCAGCGTAACGCTGCTCCCATTCATGCTTACCGTGCGGGAGGAAATATCCGAAGAGTTCGAAGCTCCCCACACGAGGCTAGCGTTTGAAAGGTTGAGACTCCCTGAACCGAGACTGCCGGAGTTAAAAGTCAAACTACCAGTGCTGATGGTAACATTGCCTGAGAAACTATTAGTTCCTGATAGAACCAAGGCACCGGCCGTGCTATTAGTGATTCCACCGGAACCCGTGACATTACCCGAGAGCGTCAATGTGTTTGCCGACGAGACCAGCGAAATATCTAACGAATCATTGAGGACAAGCGGTGCTGATATCACATGGGATCCCAAAAGAATATCGATCCCGGCGTTACCCGTAGTGGCATCCAATGTCAGAGGCGAAGGCCCAGCAACCGTGTACTGATTCGCGTTGTTAAACTGGATGTATCCAACCGTCTTGGCAGAATCCACGGTGACGACTTGAGCACCCGTTAGAACTGAGGCAAACTTTGCGGTCGACCCTCTGACGTTGGGGATCCCATTGAGCCAGCTGCCTGCTGACGACCAGTTTCCAGCCGAGTCCAAATTCCACTCTGATGGTGCGGACCCCGAAATGGTCAGGGTCACAACACCACCAGTTGCATCGAAGTTGTATGCGAGGCCCGACTGGGTGCTTTCAGTCGTAACTTTGAAGAGATCATTGGCATTCCCCGTGAAGCTCCCTGAGTATTGAATGAGGCTATAGGTGCCCAAGGCCGTCCATTTCGCAACGGAGTTCTCAGCACGCAAGTCGACATAGACTGGCGTCGCCGTGGATGCAGCGGTGGTGCCGACATCGCCATTCACCACGATCTTGTCATAAGACGATCCACTAGCAAACTCCGCATAAATGGTACTTCCACCTGCAAGATTAAGCGAGCCAACCGTGAGACTCCCAACCGCAGAACTCGTGGTGGTGATCGCGCCAGGTTTCAATTTACCCGCGCTTGCCACGCTGACCGCACCAGCGATTGAACCACTGCCAGCTAGCGTACCCGCTGCAACTGTAACGGAGCCACTGGAGGTTGCGCTCGCAGACCCGACATCCAAGACACCTGAGTTGACGGTCGTGTTACCGGCGTAGGTGTTAGTACCACTCAAACGGACAAGCCCGCTGCCGCTGATTGCGAGTGACCCATCACCACTGACCGTTCCAGTCACTTCGAGAGTGTCAGTCGCATCGAGTGCGGCAAAACCACCGGTCGCACCTGAATCGATGGATACTGCGCGCGCAGTGGTCAAGCCCGCCACATCAGAGGCAAGTGCACCAGTACCTGCAGTGAACCGAACACTATTGGCAGCATTACCCAAACCAGAGTCCGCATTGATGGCAAGGGTTCCTCCCTCGATCACCGGACTGACCGTGAAGGTATTCACTCCATTCAGCGCAGTCCGACCGGAACCTTGTTTTTTAACATTCCCTGCACCGGAAACGATACCACTCACTGTCTGCACCTGGGTCGCCCCAGGAATAAACGAGAGGGTTGCATTTGCGGAAACCGCCAAATTCGTACCCGTGATTGATCCGGTCGTACCGTTATTGCCGATTTCCAGAGTACCAGCACTCACGTTGGTAGCACCGGTGTAGGAATTGTTGCCTGTTAGAGTTAATGTCGCATTGCCGGTCTTCGTGAGAGCAGCCTTGCGATCGGTCGCATTCGCATCATTGACCCTTCCGCCAAAAATACAATTTTGATTACGTGCACCGATCGAGAAAGTTGCGGTGCCAGCAGCCCCCCCGGAACCCGTGAGGGTACCATTACCAACCAATGCACCCAGGTGGACCGTGCCAGTGTTACGGGTGGCGATATCTCCTGACAAGTTGGTATCAAACAAAGCACTTACTCCGCCATTCACCACACCAGAGGTGCTTGAAAAGCGTATGCTCGCGCCATCAAAGATTTTCACTGTGCCAAGAAATGGACCAAATTGCTGAGTGCTTGCACCGAGACTGAATGAGCACTGGGTGGTCGCACCCGTTGCTCCGATGGTGACGGTGCTATTGCCATCGCCCGTAATGATCCCGCTGTAGCCATTTGATCCAGAGTTGGTGGTGATCGTGACAGAGGAAGAGGTAGCGACACTGATGGGGTTACCAACAAAAGTCGTCCCCCCGTTGCTAGCACCATTAGTCGTTTCGTAGCGGAATTGCGTGCCGTTGTTGAGGGTGAGCACATTTGTTGTAGGCCCAAGTGCTGCGCCATTTCGAGTGGAGATTTGCCCAGCAGTCACGTTGGTACCACCGACAAAAGTGTTCGTCCCACTTAATGTCAGAATCGCCCCCCCAGCCTTGGTTAGGCCGGCAGTACCCGAGACAACTCCCGCAACATAAAGGTTGTTCGGGGTTGTCCAAGTCTGGCTTGAACCAAGCGCCACGGCTGAATTAACGAAAATCCACTTAGCAGCAGCAGAGGTAAAACCACCGCTACCCAGTGTAAGGGTATTCCCTGCACTGATGGTAATATCGCCACCTGCGTTGGTCATGTCGATGCCGCCCCAAGTCAAATTGCCACCTAACGAAACGGTTTGGTTCGCATTGACCGTCGCATCCCAAACGGCGGTATCGGTCGTGCCGGGCTGAACTCCTCCCACCCATGAAGCGGTAAGATTGAGAGCATCCGTAGTATTGGTTTTAACAATCAATGCAGCGAGCGCCTGACTATGAGTGCCCACGATGACTGAGGCCGAAAGAAGCAATGTTTTGAGCTTGGGTTTCATGAATATCCTGTATTTTTTCGACGTTGGAAGAATTTCACACATGGAAATCTGTCGGTTCCAACCTCATACAAATCACCATACTTGCCATACCCCTCGAACGTCCATTACCCCAAGAGTGTTAATACAACCGCTCGCCCTCGAGCCGAACGCGTGGGCACAAAACCCTTTAAGAATCAGCTCCCTAGCTCACAATGAGCTGCGCGGATCACTCTTGGAATCCCTAAATTTCATCGCAGCTTCCGTGCGCGAATGAACATGCAACTTTTCGTAGATCCTCCTCAAATGCACACGTACCGTCTCGACGCTGATGGTCAACCGATCGGCGATCTCCTTGTTGGCAAGACCTTTGCTGAGATGTTCAAGAATCTCTTTTTCTCGCTTCGATAGCGCAATGGTATCCGTATCAGGCGCCTGGGTCGGCTGATGAAACGCTTCCACCACTCGCCGAGCAATCTCCGCACTCATTGGAGCCCCCCCTGACCGAACGTCACGAATCGCTTGACGAACCTCCTCTGGCGTCGAGCGCTTGAGAAGATACCCCGACGCTCCAGCCTTGAGTGCAGCGAAGATTTGATCGTGATCTCGGTAGATGGTGACCATGATCACTTGAATCTCTGGCAGGTGCCTTTTAATACGAGCGGTGGCATCAATCCCCGACATGCCC
>CAILVZ010000044.1 GCA_903837825.1 Akkermansiaceae bacterium
CGAATGGTCACGAAGCACTAAATTCCCGGACGCGTCAGAGACCCTGCCACTCAACATTCGCCCAGCGAGATCAACCTCAAACCTGCGCAAAATTTCTGGAGAAGGATCAATCACTGAGACATCGCCTTTCAACGACACCTGCATGAATTCCGAACCTCGCTTCAACAACACCACGCCGCTGACATCCTCAATCAATTGAGTCACCAAGGGAGGTGCGGGACTCCTGACATTATCCAAAATCTTACACAACCTGCCCCGACTCGACCGAAGAAGACCACCTTGCTGAGTCGTGGCCCACACCCTTCCCCCTGAAGTCGCGAAAAGCCTCGAAAATGCCAACCGATTGAATTTCAAAACGCCTTCTGGCTCGACCGCCTCAAATTCGAACCCATTGAAACGAGCCACCCCTTCTGCTGTGGCGACCCACAGGTATCCATCGCTCGCCTGAACGACCGACCGAACCACATTGCCGGGCAAGCCATCCTGCGACTGCCACATCCGGATCAGCAAACTTGGACGGTCATCCATCCCGAACGCAACGGCACCGATCAGGAATAGCGAGAGTATCAATGAAATTAAGCGGAACAACATCTGACACTGGAACAGCACTTCAGGTTTGTCGAGGCATCAAGTCCGGATTTCGCTGATTTCCATGCGAGTCCAGCTCAAATGCATCAGTCTCCCAAGGGTTTTACCGCTGAAAATCTAGGACTGGCAGGCAATCGAAACTCTGCAACCGGATCAGGCTTGGCAGGATCAAACCCATGGAACTCATTCACGATCCATGCGGCCAATGGCAATTTGGCGCGCTGAATCCCTACCACAACGCATTTTGCCAACTCATAACTCCCGTAGTTGTTGTGATGCGTTCCATCCCGAAATGCCTTATCCAAATCACCTCCAAGACTCTGATAAAATATACGACTCATGGAATGTAGATCAATCATGGCACAATGTTCTTCGCTGGCCACGGAGCGCACCGCATCGGGATAGCCCTCGAGTGTATCCTTTTCGATCCCAGCCTTGCGCTCCATTGAGGAAATTAATACCGGAATCCCACCAAGCGAGCGGGTTCGACCGACGAGTTTGATAAGGTTCGCCCGATACGTGGCAAGCGCAGAAGGATCTTTGTCTTTTTGGTCGTTATGCCCGAACTGAATGAATAAATAATCTCCAGCTTTCATCAGACTGAAAACCTTCTCAAAACGACCCGCCCCCAGCGAACTGCGGATGGATTCCCCCGACTGAGCATAATTGGCAACTGCCACATTTGGTGCGAAAAAGCGCGGCAGCATCTGACCCCAGCTGTTCCATGGTTCCATGGCTTGATCACAAACCGTAGAGTCTCCTGCGATGAATAATGTCGGCACCTGCACTGGGGTAATCACCAACCCACGCACGGTCGGTCGTTGACCACTGAACTCAAGCGTGAGTTTCTCATCCCAGTTCAACGTTTCTTCTATCAACTCCCGCGACTTCAATTTCACCTTTCCGCCACCACGTATTTGAGGCGTGCGGATATTCACCACAAAGGTTTGGGCCTCGCCAGACCGTGCGGATCCTTTTGCACCCTCTAACATCAGCCTCCTTTGCTCGGATTTGACGGTGGTAAAGGATTCACCCGCTGGATCGTTTAGCAACACACTCACCGAGTAGTTACCCTCCGGAAGTTTGACTGAAAAAAAGAATGGGGCATCGCTTAAAAACCCATCCTCATCATCGCCCACCGCTCCGGCTTCGAAGCCATAGCCTGCCGATGCTGAGTAGAGATCAGTGCCAGAAACCATGGTCCAACCTGGCTTCGACCGTTTGCGTCCAAACAAAAACTTTAAGTCGATGGGCTTAGTACCGATTAGAAATGGATCCAGCGGTTGATTCGCAAGCCCTCGCAACCCAGCCACCACACAGGCAGCATTGTGTTGCGCACCAAGATCGCTGGTATGGGTCCCCTTATCTGCAAAGAACTTCTCAACCTGCTCTCTTCCCAACATCCGATAGGAGTCGGTAATCAACTGAGTCAGATCAAAGTAAAGTGAGTGACACTCATTGGCCACCTCGGAATCCCAACGCGCAATATCGGCGAAATCACGCCCTGCCTCCCAACGCTGCTTGTGCGGGATCGGCGAACACAAAATCACCGTCGCTTTTCTTGCCTGAGCATCGGCAACGAACTTTTTCATGTACCATCCAAAGGTGTGAACCAACTCTTTCGTTCCATCAGGCTTAATGTCCTCCACAACCTCATCACCGGTCCCACTTCCATCAGCACGCCCCTTGTTCGCAGGATCCCCGATTCGCCCCTGGTCGTTGTGACCAAACTGAATGATCACGAAATCGCCGGGCTTAATGACATCAGCAACCTTCTGCCATCGACCTTCTGTAAAAAAAGTCCTAGCACTCCGACCACCAATCGCGTGGTTCACCACGTTGATCCGATTCGTATCAAAAAACGGTTGAATGCGCTCACCCCATCCCCAAAGCCCATCTTTCCCACCGCTGCGCACGGTAGAATCACCTACAACATGAAACGTCGGAAGCATACGATTTGCCGCAGTTTCCATCACAACTTTGGAAGCATCGACCACTGGACGATCATCCTCAGCGGCAGACATCCCACCACCCGTGAGAGCCAGAATCAGAAATGAAGCATACAGTTTCATAGGATATGATGCATCAGAATAAATAACTAATAAAATCAATGCGCATCCTTTATTTCTCGAACCGCAGACGAATGAAGGTTTTATCAGGCTTTGGGCTAGGAAATCGATAAGTCCCACGAATAGTCTCGAGCTCAAAGCCACTCGAGAGCACATCAAGGGTGACAGCAGTCCAATCCACAAAATTCGCGGATACCTCCGCACGATACACGACGTCGTGGGTTCGAGAGGGTCGCTGAAACGTGATAGCCAACGAGCTGGAGTCTGCAACGACATCAGGCTGAGGTGTGAAACCATAGGGATTGCCGCCGAGCGCGTATTCCCCCAAATTTACAACTCCATCCCGATCAGGATCCGCTAGAGCATCGGCCTCACCAGCGACAATCTGTGCCGGAGTGAACCTCTCGACTACCCAACTACTGAAGGTACGGGATGCCTCCAAGATGGCCAAACTACCGCTCGCAGCTCCAACGTAATTCGAACCACTCACCGTTCCCACCACCTCATAAGTTCCAACAGCGCTCGGAGGGTTCACGGAACCATTGTAAGTGAAGGTCACCGATAAACCGCTGGGCACGGTACTTGCCCTCACTGCCTTTGGCAGCCCATCATAGATGGTTTGCAAATTGCTCAACGTGACAACCGCAGCCGCAGGATTGACCGTGACGAGTGTGCTAGTCGCGACCGTGTTGTAGTTTGCCCCATCCGCTGGCGTAAATGTCACGCTCTGTATTGCCGTCCCAGCATTCGGCACGGCACTGGAATTGGTAAAGCTAAAACTCCCAGCAATGCCCACCTGCCCGCCCGAGAGAACCGAACTCGAGAGCGACTGACCATAGGTGATTGCTGCGGCACTTGGTGAAACCATCACAACGGGCGTCGCCTTCCCAATCGTGACAGCGACCGATCTGGTGAGATTTCCTGAAGATGCCACAATCTGATAGGGACCGCCCGCGGCGTTTGCCATAAACTCGCCTTGAGCGCTAATTACCCCACCCCCACTGGCAGACCAAGTAACCAATGGATTACTCATCAAGTTTCCAAACTGATTGGCTACCGTGGCAGAGAATCCAAGCCTCTCATTCACTACGACCGACGCGGCTGAAGGATTCACCGTCAGAGTGGTCGCTGCGGAATTCACCGTCAAATTCACGCTATTTGATGATGTTAGAACTTGTGCGTCAGTAACGGTCACAGTGATCAGGTAAGCCCCTGGCATCGAAAAAGTCGCCGTCGTGTTTTTTGCTAGATTAGTCCCATTGATCGAAAAAGCTGATGCAGCTGGCCCAGAAGATGACCACGTATAGGACAAACTTTCCTCTCCCGCCTCATCGCTCCCTAAGGCCGAAAGGCTCGTACTTATGGCGTCTAATGGGTTTGATGAAACCGTTGGACCACTCACGATTTGCGGAGCGGCATTGATTCGAGACAGCACTAACTTCACTTGATTTGCGGTAAGCAGATCGATCCTAGCGGCATAACCGGTAGGCACCACCCCGACGTCCAACGTATTGTTCGTCAGTGCTCCGCTGTACGAAATGATCAGATAAGTTCCTTCTGTAAGCCCAGCCACAGGTGCGATATTAATCTTTCCATCGAGCACTAGATTACCAGTGACAAGGATGCGGTCTGAGTTCGTTCCTAAGTCGTACTCAAGCTTACTGTTCGTTGTTAGAGAAAGCCCTGCACTCAGCGTTAGATTTCCAGTGGTAACCCCCGGACTGAGCGTGCCGTTGCACGTGACAGCCCCGGCAATCGTGCCATCGCCACCCAAAACACCATTCGCGGTGATGGTCACCGGCGTAGCCGCCAGCGAACCGGTCAAGAGGAGCTTACCTGAGTTGATCGTGGTGGTGCCAGTGTAAGTGTTGACACCCGCCAGCGTCTGAACCCCAGCGCCCGATTTTACCAAACTCACCAATTTGCTCCCGCTGCCATTCGCAATCACCCCAGCGTATGATGCATCATTGCTATTGCCACCGATCGTGTAAGTGCAGCCCGACGAACTACTGTTGCTCGCCATGCCAAGCCATGCCCCAGACTGACCAACAAGGGCTCCCAAGCTGAATGCTGACCCACTGCGAGCAGATAGCCCCCTTGACCCAAGATCAAAGGTTGCCGCGGAGCTGCCGTTATTGGATCCACCGAAGAATCTAAAACTCCCAGCTCCACCGAACAAAAACGTACCAGAAAAGCCTGATAAATCGCTTTCAAGATCGAATACACTCGTACCATCCGTTATCAACGAGAGCACACCCGAACCAGATATATCTCTGACCCCATGCGTCCCACCTGCATTCCCACCGGTGATAGTTGAATTCGCGGAGACAATGATCGAGTTCTGCGGGGCTAACACTCCAGTGGCCCATGTCCCACCCGCGAGATTGACGACTCCGCTACCAAGTGCGCCTGCATTCGAAATCGACAGCACTCCGCCGCCGATGGTAGTACCACCTGAGTAGGTGTGCGCATTCGAAATAATTAGATTTCCACTATCGTACTTTAATAAGCTAGCATTTCCAGCAATCGAACCAACACCAGAAAAGGTATAGTTCTGTTTGGACCTAACCACAACTGTCGCGGGCGCAACACTCTCTATCAAATTGATCGCCAACGTCGCATTTCCTGAATCGGTAAACGAAACAGAGTCACCCGATAAAAAGCTCGTGGCCTGGGAGCCGAAAATCCAGTTGCCGGTCGCTGAATCCCAGTCGGAACTTTTACTCCCTGTCCAAGTAATGGAACCAGCAGTACGAGGCGGCGCGTCAAGGTTCATCTTGATGATACCCGGTGTACTCGTATCAAAGGACGCGACCAGAGATGATCCAACCGGCGAATCCCACACAAAGGTAGGCGCACTGACAAGAGTCCCAGTGTAGGTTAGCACCGTGTAGCTTCCCGCTGCAAATGTAGCCCCAGCAACTGGTCGGATCAGCGCGTTCGATCCGAAACTTAAATTCCCAGTAATCGAAAGAGGGGTAGAGCCCACAGCTCCTTGCTCAATTGCACCGCCAGTTTGAATAAAAACGCTACCCGTGATACTGCCAACACCACCAAGGGTTCCCCCACTCTGAACGGTGATGTTGGTGCCGCTGGTGCTGCCATTAATCTGCAACCGACCCGCTGAAACAGTCGTAGCACCCGTGTAGCTATTCCCTCCAGCAAGAGTAAGCGTGCCGTTGCCCACCTTTGTCAGTGCACTTTGCCCAATATTGTTGGCAATCACCCCCGCAAAGCTTGTGTCTTGATTTCGCGCACCCACTTGCCATGTGATCGTTGCTCCAGACGAGAGCCCACCCATCAACTTGGAACTAGCAACACCCGACAACCCTCCGATCGGAATGGTTAGGTTGCTACCCGTATTATTGAAAAATGCTTGAACCTTATCACCGAGATCAAGTTGCGCACCGGGATAGCCGGCCGAATTCAAAATCCGGAGATCGCCGCCATCACTATCCGAAACCACCCAGATCCGGCCCGTAAATGCCGACCAATTTCCCGTGACATCCGTACGAATAAATGGCGTGTAAAAAGTAAAATCACCACCACCCGTAAGCGCACCCGATAGTGTACACCGACTGTCGGCATTCAGCCGCCCTGCAAAATTTGTGGGCACGTTGATCGACCACGCACTCACGGGTGACGTCGAATCAACATTACTATCGGTCATCGATAAGGTACCACCGTTGAGAGTCACTAGGCCTCCGCCTAGGCCAGAAACGTTCACATTATCAGACGCTAAAGCGATCACACCACCACTGATGAACGTTCCCCCACTGTAGGAGTTAGATGCTGCTAGAATC
>CAILVZ010000045.1 GCA_903837825.1 Akkermansiaceae bacterium
ATCAGCACCTCGTCGATTGACGTAGCAAACAAAAACAAGATCACCTTCTTCAGATTCTGATAGACGAGACGCCCTTCCTCGATGGCATGGACAATCGTGGCGAAATGATCGTCTGCAATGACGATTTTTGCTGCACCCTTGGCCACTTCCGTGCCCGTGATTCCCATTGCAACGCCGACGTCTGCAGCAGCAAGCGCTGGTGCGTCATTGACGCCATCACCCGTCATCGCGACCACATGGTGCAGATCTTGAAATGCCTTAACAATTCGCAGCTTTTGGGCAGGGTGAACCCGAGCAAAAACCGAAACGCGCGCGATCTTCGCCCGTAAATCATCTTCGGTCATCTGCTCAAGCTCACGCCCATCCATTGCCAAATCTCCTTCATCGGCGATTCCAAGCAATGCTGCGATCGCCAAGCCTGTTGCTTTGTGATCGCCCGTGACCATGACTGGCCTGATTCCCGCTCGTTGGCATTCCCTGACCGCAGACTTTACCTCATCGCGCGGCGGATCGGTTTCACCAACCAGCCCGAGAAAGGTCGCCATCCCCTGAAATCGGGCAAAGCCGTCACCGTCATCAAGATTCAGCCCCCTGACCTCAGCGCCAGCGAGCAACCGAAGCATCCTTGCTGCAAACGCAGTGCATGCTGACTCCATCGCCCTGCGAACCTCTGAATCCATGGGAATCCGCTGATCGTTAATTTGCACATGGCTACATAGAGACATTAGATCCTCTGGTGCACCCTTCAGGTAAATCCTTGCATGCTCTCCATGGCCGTGCTGGGTTGCCATCATTTTGACGGTGGAATCGAATGGTACCTCAGCGACCCGAGGATGCTGCCCCCGCAGACGCTCAGGATGAATTCCGGCCTTGTACGCAAGCGTGAGGAGCGCAGCTTCCGTCGGGTCACCCAGTGGACGCCAGCGAGGATCAGCCGCATCCGGCGGCACCAAATGCGCATCATTGCAAAGCACTAGCGCTTCTAGCAAATGGGTAACCCCGAGATCGCTACCCTGAATGTAGACACCCCCCTCCCCTTCTAACTGCCCCTCAGGAATGTACCCAATTCCACTCACATGAAGCGTACGACCATCGGCGAGCCAAAGCGAGGTTACGGTCATCTCATTGCGTGTCAGCGTTCCCGTCTTATCGGTGCAGATCACGCTCGTCGATCCAAGCGTCTCGATGGCTGCAAGCCTTCTCACGATCACTTTACGGGCAGCCATCCGCTGCATTCCGATCGCCAGTGCGATCGTCATAGCAACTGGCAAGCCCTCTGGCACGATTGAGACCATCTGACTGATTGCTACCATGAGAATTTCCGCAAACGGCAGCCCGCGTTTTATGCCAAAAATGATGATCACGACGAACAATACAATCGCCGACCCAGCAAGGTAGTTGCCGAACTGGTTGATCCGAATTTCTAATGGCGTCTTTGAATCCCTAACAGACTCAGTGAGATTAGCAATTTTTCCGATTTCCGTCTTACTCCCTGTTGCCACCACGATCGCACGCCCCCGGCCACTGGTGATATGCGTCCCAGAAAAGACCATGTTTGCCTGTTCAACCAATGGTGAATCACCATGAATCGTCTCGGCATTCTTAGCGATGGGTTCCGACTCTCCTGTTAGATTAGCCTCTGAAGCCTCCAATGATAGCGATTCGATTAAGCGCGCATCGGCAGCGACTGCATCACCCGCAGCCAATATCAAAACATCACCCTGAACGAGGCCACGGGCCTCCACGAGCGATTCAATTCCACCGCGGACGACCCGTGCCTTTAATGCAGCCAGTTGGTGCAGCGACTCCATGGAATGAGCGGCTCTACCCTCTTGGATTGCACCAATCACCGCATTGATCACCAGCACGGCTAGAATCACCATGGAATCGCCCCGCTGCCCAAGAATCAAGGAGATCAGTGCCGCGAGCAACAAAAGATAGATAAGCGGACTCGCAAACTGACTCCAGAAGATCATCATCAGAGAGCGGGGCTTCCTCTCCACAAGAGCGTTTGGCCCGTAAATGGAGAGCCTCCGAGACGCCTCCTCATGCGTGAGCCCCTCATCTGCGTTGCTACCGGTTTGATGGAGCACATCCTTCACACTCCTTGAGTGCCAATCTTTCGGGGAGATAGTGGATTGAGATTCTTCGATCATAGGTGCATGGCTCCACCTTAAATTCCTGCGTGATGAATCATACCTTCACTTATCGCGCAAACGGCACTCATGAGCCTTTCAAGATATCAGAAAACGCAGACTTCTCGACACTGAAATGAAGTTCACCTCAGAATTTTTTCATCGACATCAGACCAGACATTATCAGAAATTTAGATTGTTATGAAGACCTTGATTTTAGCGATCGCCCTGATGAACATATCATGGTCACTTGGAGCAGAGACTGATCCAAAGCAAGGTGAAAACAAATACACTGCGGATGTTGCAAAGTTCGCGACCACCCCTGCACCTGCGCCGGGTGGTGTTCTTCTTATCGGCAGTAGCATTTTCCGCAAGTGGGTAAATTTCGCCAGCGACCTTGCTCCCCTTCCAATCATCAATCGGGCGTTTGGTGGGTCACAGACGAAAGACCAATTGTTCTTTTTTGAGCAGATTGTCCCCACATCTCATGCCAACCTCGTGGTATGGTATTGCGGGAGCAATGACATCAACGCGCACAAAAAGCCTGATGCCATCTTGAAGAACACAAAGGAATGGATCAACCAAACCCGCGCTGCCCTGCCACACGCCCGCATCGTGTTGGTATCGGTCATTCGCGCCCCACAAAAGCGAAAGGATGGATACCTTGCCCAAGTGGACGAGGTCAACAAGGGCTTGAGATCGCTTACAGCAGACTCACCTGACTTAGCTTATGTCGACGTAAATCCGGTGTTAGAGAATTCAGCGGGCGAGTCTCTCATCGAGTGTTTTGTGGAGGATAAACTTCACCTCACCCTCGAGGGTTACCGCAGGATCACGTCGGTTTTGCACCCAGTTCTTGAGAAAAACTGGAAGCAGCCCTAAACGGGATTCCTAGCCAACTTTGGGTCAGCGCTTTGCCTTCGGGGTCTTAAGGAATACCTCTACCTCGGCAACGGATCGCGTGTTGAAGATATCCTGCTTGCGGAGCCATCCCTTACGCGCAATCCGCACCCCCAGACCGAGGTGATGAAGCCCTAGGGTCGAGTGCGCATCCGGATTGATCGAGCAAAGCACCCCTTTGTCACGAGCTCGTTTCCACCACCGCCAGTCCATGTCCATGCGTTGGGGGTTGCAGTTGAGTTCAATAATGGTGCGAGTCTCTGCTGCGCAGTCGATGATCATCGCATGGTTGAGTGCATAGGCGTCGCGCCGGAGCAAGAGCCTGCCAGTCGGATGCCCAAGCATCGTGACGTGCTCGTTCTCCATTGCCCGGCAAATGCGGCGAGTCATCTCTTCTTCCGTTAAAGTGAATGAGGCGTGAACTGATGCGACGCAGTAATCGAGTTGACTCAATAATTCATCTTCGAAGTCCAAGGTTCCATCTTTTAAAATGTCCACCTCGGAGCCCGAGAACAACCTGAAGTGCTCAAATTCTCCATTCAATTTTTTGATAGCAGCGATCTGCCCTAACAGCCTTTCTTCGCTCAGCCCATTTGCTTGGAACGATGCCTTTGAGTGATCCGCAATGCCAAGGTATTGCAGGCCGAGATCGATTGCCTCCTCCGCCATTGCTGCAAGTGTATCATGCCCATCGGATGCCGTCGTATGGTTGTGAAACGTGCCACGCAGTTGCTCAAGATCCACAAGGCGTGGGATGCTTTGGTTTGCCGCAGCTTCAATTTCACCCATATTTTCCCGCAGTTCTGGTGGAATGAAATCGAGGCCGAGCGCTCGATAGATGTCAGCCTCTTCGTGAACCTCAGGAATGGTTGCTGGATTTACTGGGTCTGTCGGAGTGAAGCCGTATTCGTTGAGTGAGAGTCCTTTTTTAAGAGCCAGTGAACGGAGGGCGACATTGTGCTCCTTGGACCCTGTGAAATAGAGGAGCGCGAACGGATACTGTGTGTTCGAGACGGCTCTGAGATCGCACTGAATGCCATTTTTCAAGTGGATGGAGGCCTTGGTATCACCGCAAACAATCACCGATTCGACCTGAGGAAGCGTGGTGAAATCTTCGCAAACCAGTGCGGGCTCGCGGGTGGCCACCAGGAAGTCGAGATCGTGCACGGTTTCCTTCGCGCGGCGAAATGATCCCGCGGCTGACACTCGTACGATTTCTGGATGCATGCGGAGAGTGTCGAGCATCTCGCTCACAATCGGACTAACAGAACCTAACAAAAATGTATCTGCATACGTAGCGCGGTGAGCGATTGCCTCAAGAATCTTGGTCTGGGTTTTCGCACCAAATCCGGGAAGCGTAGCAACCTGATTTGCATTGCAGGCAGCAACAAGATCGGCAATGGATGAAACGCCCAGCGTATCATGCAGGGCCTTCACCTTTTTGGGACCAAGCCCTTGAACCTCGAATAGCTCGAAGATTCCCGCTGGAAACTCCGCACGCAATTTTTGATGAAACTGGAGACTGCCAGTGCTCGCAAGTTCATGCAGTTTGTCACGCAACGCTTCGCCAATGCCTTCGATACCCTCGAGCTGATCGTTCACCGCGCGATCCACGATGTCGCCATCGAAATTGCGAACAACCTCTGCGCCATTCCGATAGGCGCGGATTTTGAATGGATTTTCACCCTTAAGTTCTAACAGGATAGCGATTTCTTCAAGGACTTCAGCAAGGTTTTCGCGGGTCATGGCAAGAGTGGTTTCGGTGGAAATGATAAATCAATCATCCAGTGATCGCCAATGCTCTATTTCAAGAGGAAATCTGCGATCACCATCCGGTGGTCGCTGTGACGCGTGGTCACGGTGCGGCAACGAACGGGCGTCAGTCCACGGCTGCCATAGAGATAATCGATTCTCAGGAAGGGTAGACGGCGTTGGAACGTATTGCCGAGCCCCGTGCCCGCCGCAGCAAAGGCATCGACAAAATCTCCAGCGAGTTGCTGGTGAATCCCGTCGGACGCGGTGGAATTGAAGTCTCCCCCAAACACAGTGGGAGCTGAAGGAAACTGAGTGGTATTTCTGAGTTGTTGCAGGTCTTGACTCAGTTCTTCTCGATGATTTGTTCGATTGCTGCGATGTCCGGTCCACACGGCCATCCGCCAAAGGCGCAGATCTGTCGCCGCCGTTGCGAGGTGGACATTGACGACCTCAATCTTCTTACCAGTAGGGGTGCTGATGGTAATTTGTTGCTTTCGGCGGATGGGGTCATTGATCTCACGCTCGATTTTCCAGCGAGTGATCACCCCGTTGGTAAGGTTGACCCTCGATTCATTTTTGGGGCCGCCGAGGGCAGTTGCGATCTGCTGGACCTGATAGGGAAACACCTCTTGCAGCAACACGATGTCTGGTTGCCAAGCGGTAAGCTCGGCGGCGGGATTCCCAAAGCGAAATGATGAGCAATTCAAGGTGGCCACACGAACCACGGGTTTCCCATGGTATGGCATCGCCGGTCCGGGCATTGGAGTCTCACTACGGAAACGCAAGAGCGCTCGGCTTTCATCCGCGATGCACCCGATGGTCACGAGCCAAACTCCAGTAGTGATTAGAGCATATCGATCGCGATGCAATCGATAGGAGATGACCGCACAAGAAATCCCGATTCCTCCCCATAGCCAAACTGGAACGACCGTAAATGCGGCGAGGAAGTCGGGCCGCGCCGTAAATGCCCGAACCGTGATGGCGCAGAGCATCCAAGAAAAACCTAACAGAATCCATCCGAGGCGACGACGAGGGCGGGTCACTTGGCGGAGAATCCTAGAAGTTTCAAATCACATCCCAGGAATGCCGAGACCGCCGGTTAGCTTTTTCATTTCGGCAGCAGATTTCTCCTTACCCTTTGTCAGGGCTTCCTGCACGCCTTTGAGCACCAAGCCTTCGAGAAACTCTTTGTCCTCTGGATCAATGATGGATGGGTCGATCCGGATGGAAAGCACGTCACCGGAGCAGGTGGCAATCACGTGGACCTTGTCGCCACCAACCGATGCTTCGACGGTTTGGATAGCGAGTTCTTCTTGTTTTGCAGCGAGGCCAGCTTGCATTTGCTGGGCTTGTTTCATCAGTTTTGCGATATTCATGGGGAAGTTATTGCAATATTCAGTTAGTTGTTAGGTACCAGCTTGCCTTCAAACTTGACGAGTGCCGCTTGGATGAGTGGATCCTGGTGAAACGAATCATCGAGACTGGGTGCTGGCAGTGTGGGCTCGGGTGCTTTTACTACTGCCTCAGGCTTGTCACTTTTCCAAGGGGGTGCCTCTACAAGTGCTGGTGGTTCGCTCACCTCCGGCGCGGACTCAATGAGCGAATCCAAACTTGAGAGCCCATCGATCGGGCGTGGTTTTGATGCGGCGGGCGCTGAGACAACTGGAGCGGGCACGACGGGCTCCACCTCGGGCTCGGGTTCTAACTCCAGTTTTGAGAGATCTTCTCCCTCTCCTTTTTCTTCGAGCGCCGGCGCACGCGACTCAACCTTGGCCTCGGTCCGAGCAGCTTCTGCTGGGGCTGCGCTAGGAGATACAGCGATAAAATCCGCACCACGAGTGAGGACGTTGATGACATCGGTGATACGGACTTCTCCGAGTGCTTGGATGGCCTTGATCACGCCAAGCTCGAAATGCAGGCGCTTGTTGGTGGCCCATTTCATGCGACCTTCCGTTTCGGCAAAAACGTCGATAGCG
>CAILVZ010000046.1 GCA_903837825.1 Akkermansiaceae bacterium
AAAAAACTGCGGGTCACCAGCGTCACCACGCCAAGCGCCGCCACCAACACAAACACCCCAAAGTCACTCATCGCCGCTCTTGGAACAATTGTTGCGAGGGCAAGCGGATGCGGTGGAGGGTAAGTTGACGATCGTCTTCAGCCGGACCAAACACGGTGCGAATAAGCTTGCGAAGAGTCTTTGCGCAGCGGGTTTTCCTGCGGATGCGATTCACGGAAACAAGTCTCAGGCTCAACGCGAGAAAGCGCTGGAACGCTTCAAGAAAGGTCTAACCCCTGTCTTGGTCGCTACGGATGTAGCTGCTCGTGGGGTCGACGTGAAGGATGTCGGGCTGGTGGTCAATTTCGATTTGCCAAATGAGCCTGAGGCCTATGTTCACCGGATCGGTCGGACGGGTCGCGCGGGTGCCGATGGCCGGGCGGTTTCATTTTGTGCCGATGACGAGTTGGAGTACCTCCGCGAGATCGAAAAGATCATCAAAATGCCAGTCCCACGTTGGGATGACCACCCGTGGCACCTCGAGGCGCTCGCGGAGCGGCACCTGAGGATCAAAACCGGCGGCGGCAAAGCCCCGCAATCACAAGGCGGACGTCGTCAAGGTGGTGGCGGCAATCGGCGTGGAAACAACGGCGGGACGCGGGATTACAGCAACGCCTCGGGCCGACAAAATCGTCGTGGGCCAGCATCTCGCTAGAGGCAACTCGCAGAGATTTTCTCATCCAGATCCCTCCGAGCTTGCTCTGGGAGTTTTCCCGGGCATGCTCACGGCGTTGTGAGTCCCATTCCGGTAGAACCATCGTTGGAAGCCTTCGTTGAGCTGGCGAAGCGGGGCAATGTTGTGCCCGTTTACACCCAGCTTGCCGCTGACTTCGAGACCCCACTGTCCGCATACCTCAAGTTGCGGGATAACTGTCACTCGTTCCTCTTGGAGAGCGCCGAGAGCACGGAAAAGGGCGGTCGATGGTCCATTGTTGGAAGTGGCCCGCGCTTGGTTTTTCAAGCCCGTGGCAAGGAAATTACCATCACCGAGGGCTCGAAGTCCCGGACCTTCACGGCAGAGGACGATGTGCTTGCGGCGTTGGAGCGCGAGATGTCGCCGTATCATCCAGTGACTCACGGTGCGCTGCCACAATTTTCCGGCGGGATGGTTGGCTATCTTTCGTATGATGCGGTTCGACAGTTTGAATCGACGCTTGGTCCGCCGCCGCCCGATGTGCTTGGGATCCCAGATGCCATGTTCATGTTGGCCGACACCTTGTTGGTGTTTGATCATCGGTTGCGCCGGGTTCAGGTGATTGCGAATGCATTGATCGACGAGTTTTCAACTCCAGACGAAGCCTTCGCTGCGGCTCGCGGACGCATCGCGGCGATGGTCGAGATCCTCAACCGGCCATTGCATGTCCCAGCTCTCAATGGTCTCGTCAAAGTGGAACCCGTCGATGCTCGCAGCAACACCACCCAGGAGGAATTCGAAACCATGGTGCGCGAGGGCAAGGAGTTCATTGCTGCTGGAGACATCTTCCAATTTGTGCCGAGCCAGCGGTTTGAGACTGAGTTCGATCGTCCCGCAGTGGATCTCTATCGCGCGCTGCGCTTGGTCAACCCATCGCCCTACATGTTCATTCTGGAGCTTGGCGATTTCGCGCTGGTTGGCAGTTCGCCCGAAGTGCATGTGCGTTCGGTTGAGGGTCGCATTGATATCCGGCCGATCGCGGGAACTCGCTGGAGAGGCAAAACGGTGGAGGAGGACGATGCACTGGCGAGCGATCTTCTAGCAGATCCAAAGGAGCGCGCGGAACACTTGATGCTCGTGGATCTTGCGCGCAACGACGTTGGGCGCATCGCAAAGCACGGCAAGGTGAGCGTGGATGATTTCATGATCGTTGAGCGCTACAGTCATGTGATGCACATCGTTTCAAATGTTTCAGGCGAGCTTGATCCATCGCACAGCGCCTATGATGTGCTGCGGGCGACATTCCCAGCAGGTACGGTCAGCGGGGCCCCGAAGATTCGTGCGATGCAGATCATCAATTCGTTAGAGAAAAATAAGCGCTGTGCCTATGCTGGCGCAGTCGGTTATTTTGGTTTCGATGGATCGCACGATTCATGCATCACCCTGCGGACATGTTTGCTCAAGGGGGGCAAGGCCTATGTCCAAGCGGGAGCGGGTGTGGTTGCGGACTCGAATCCGACTTACGAATACGAAGAAACCGTTAATAAGGCGAAGGGAATGTTGCGCGCCATCGCACTCGCCCGTACCCTGAAAGACTGACGCCGAATTTCTAACCGAGTATTTTATCACCATGCTTCTCATCATTGATAACTACGATTCGTTCACCTACAACCTTGTGCAATACTTTGGCGAACTCGGTGCGGAAATGAAGATTTTCCGCAATGATGTTCTCACCGTCGAAGACGTCAAGGCACTGCGTCCTGAGCGGATTTGCATTTCGCCCGGTCCATGTACGCCCACTGAGGCGGGGATTTCCTGCGAGTTGATCAAGGAAATGGGGCCCACGACCCCCATCCTCGGGGTTTGCCTCGGCCATCAGTCGATTGGCCAAGTTTATGGCGGTGATGTGGTTCGCGCCGATCGTCTCATGCATGGGAAGACCTCTCCGATCCAGCATGCGGGTAAAAGTGTTTTCGCGGGTATGCCGAACCCATTCGATGCGACACGTTATCACTCGCTCATTGTGAAACGTGAGACTCTCCCAGCCTGCTTGCAAATCACGGCTTGGACAGAGGAGGGGGAGATCATGGGCTTGCAACACCAAGAGTATCCGGTTCACGGTGTTCACCTATTTCCAGCAAGTTGGAGGCATCAATTGCCACCCCATCACGGGTGAGATAACCTATGGCT
>CAILVZ010000047.1 GCA_903837825.1 Akkermansiaceae bacterium
TCCATTTTCCGCCAAGGGAACCCTCCAGATCGCTCAAGCGCTTTATGAAAAGCACAAGATGATCACCTACCCCCGGACCGATTCGCGCTACCTGCCAGAGGATTACACGGGAAATGTTCGTGAGACACTCCAAGACATCGGCAACAGCGACCTCGACGTCGCAAAATTCGCGAAAACCGTGCTCGCCGGAAGCGCAGAGAATGGCCCACGCCTCCACAAGTCGCGCCGCGTCTTCGATAGCAAAAAAGTCTCGGACCACTTTGCAATCATTCCGACCGGCAAGTTCGCCAAGCTCAGCGACGCCGAGCAAAAGCTTTACGACATGATCGTGAAGCGCTTCATCGCGGTGTTCTATCCATCGGCGGAGTTTGAGCAAACGACTCGTCTCACGCGGATCACGTCGTCCGCCGCCACCGACACCTTCAAGACCGAAGGCCGCATCCTCGTGAAACCCGGCTGGCTTGAAGTCTACGGTCGTCGCCCCGGGGTGGCCGCCGGTAAGGACGAACTGGTCGCCGTCGCTGACGGTGAAACCGCAAGTGTTGATGCTGTCGAAGTGCTTCATGAGGAAACTAAGCCCCCCGCACGCATGACCGAATCCACCCTGCTTTCCGCGATGGAAGGTGCCGGAAAACTCATCGACGACGAAACCCTGCGCGAGGCCATGGCCGAGCGAGGCTTGGGCACGCCTGCCACCCGCGCGGCGACCATCGAAGGCCTCATTTCTCAAAAATACCTCGCTCGCGAAGGTCGCGACCTCTTTGTCTCTGGCAGCGGCATGCGCCTCATTGAGCTCGTTCGTGAGATGGAGATCGAAGGACTCTATTCCCCCAAGCTTACCGGCGATTGGGAATTCAAGCTCCGCCAAATGGAACAAGGCCTCCTTCAACGTGGCGATTTCATGAAGGAGATCATCGCCTACACCAACGAGATTTGCGCCAAAGCCCGCCAGGCGGCAGATCTCGCCAAAAGCGAGGTCTTCCCAGACCTCAAGGTCGCTTGCCCAGTCTGCGGTGCTCCCAGCCTCAAACAAACCGAAGCCACCTACGAATGCCGCGAGCCCGAATGCAAATTCAAGGCGAAGAAACACATCGCCGGCCGCCTGCTCACGGAAGAGGAAGCCGCCGACTTGTTTACCAAAAAATTTGTGGGCCCCCTCACGGGATTCCGCTCGAAGTTCAACAAGCCATTCGATGCCGGCCTCGAACTCGACGCGAAATTCAAAATCAATTTCGTTTTCGAAAGCGACGACCGCGATGGCCCACCCGAACTCACCGAGGACCAACTTGTCGGTGAAGCCCAAACCGCAGAGGGCAAATCCTTCAAGATCTACGCGACGGAGAAGGCCTACCACATCCCCGAGATTGTCACCAAAAAGGACCCCCACGGCGTCCGCATTGGCAAATCCATCCTCCACTGCGAGATCCCGCAAGACCAAATCCTGAAACTCATCGGCACCGGCAAAACCGACGTCCTCAAGGGCTTCGTCTCAAACCGCACCAAACGGAAGTTTGATGCGAGCCTCACCTTCGATCAGGGAGACGGAAAAATCGGCTTCGATTTCCCACCTCGCCCCGCGAAAAAAACCGCTGCTGAAAAAACCGTCGAAACTAAAGTCCCCGCCCAAAAAACCGCGGCGAAAAAATCGGCAACCAAGAAGGCGGCGAAATCGAAATAAGCGTGAATCTACCTTACATCTCAACCGGCGTTCATGTCGGCTTTGCGTTCTGATAGGTTCCCTTGATTTGTTCCCAGCGGTGACTCCATGAGTGATGCTGATGCACGGTCTGATAGTTTTTCTCAATCAGCGGCAGGTAATCGTTATAGTGATCCAAGATCGAATCTAACTGAAGGGTTGGCTGCTTCATGTCGATTTCGATCATAGGCTGATCATCGAACAACTCACCCATCTCCGCAGGCATGTGCCCGAGTACCAGGCACTTGGAGGCCATCGCTTGGAGGTAGCGGATGGTCATGGTCTCAATTGCGCCCGAACGTTCAGGGTGGGTCACGCTTGAAGGAACGCAAATCACGATTTTGGACCGTGCCAACCCCTCGATGAATTCGCGACGAGAATCGAACACGAGCTGACCCTTCACTTTTTCATATCGGTATTGCCTCTGGCGCTCCTCGCAATGCCCAACGATGGCCTGATGATAGGCATCATATTTCCTCCCCAATGCCAGCACATCGATCGACTTTTCCTCGGGTTGATGAAAGTGGTACTCATCAGGGTTGATGCCCTCCGGAATCCAGTGGACACGGGTTTTCGGGAGCCGCGCTCGCAGGGCATCAGCCGCTTGGGACGCAGACACGAATAGATGATTGATTTTATATTCATTCGCAAATGCCTCGATCAAATCATGCCGATCGGGCCATGCATCAAAGAGAAAAGCGCTTCGGTTGCCATTGAAGGCCAAGCCATAATCCCCAAAGGGAATCGCATCCAAACGCATCAGCACCGCAAACAAATGCCTCGGATCTCCCATGGGATTCAAGGCGCGCTCGGCCTCGATTTCAGGAATGATCGAATGGCCAAATTTTCTAACAACACGATGAATCAAGAACTGAATTTCTGCAAGGAAACGGCCATTCGGTCGAGCCACCTCAACAAGCGGATCGGCCAAAATCGCACTTTCAAACTCCACCACCGTATCAAATGAAACATGACTGCAGCGGAATGAATCGACAATCAGTCTCATTCTCTTCTCATTAGAGTATCGTCGTGCTCAACTCAAGAAGATTCCATAAATCCTCACGGGCGATGGAATCTGAGTTCTTAAATTTATCTAACAATTAAGAATTCAAACTTTTATAAAACCAAAGCATCAACAAAAGGTATCTTTTCAAGGAAGCTTACCAAGCGGCGGCCTCGATTTGGGATTCCATATCGCTGAGTTCAGCCAAGATCGTGCACTTACACCTGTTGAACCTTGTCGCCATCATCGAGATAAACCGCGTCGATCGAACCATCGCCAGCGATGAATGCGGGAACGTCTTTCGGATCCAAAAGTAACAAAGCGGTAGACCAGATTTCTGCCATCGCAGCGGTGGGTGCTTTTACCCAAACTCGGCGGGACGGGTTCGCGGGCATGGCATGTTCTCCCCCAGGGTGGACGATGTGGCTGCCTTGAATTCCCGTACCCGAGGCGCTCAGCGCGGCATTCATCAAGGTGATCCGCTGAGTGGCGCGATCTCCTGTTAGATCAATGGGCCATGCAGCGGAGCCAAAGGCAATCAGTGAACTTGCACCCGCGGCGAGCAAGCCACTCTCCGCGCCCCAATCGACCAAGAGTTGCCGAATTAAGTCGAGAGCAAAACCTTTGCCGATGCCTCCGAGGTCAATCTCGCGGCCGGGAGATTCGCATGTGATGGCAGGGGTGTCGGGGTGAATGATCAACTGACCCACGATGTCAGGCTCGGCGCCATCCAGCCCTGATTTCAAATGGGCGATCCGGCGGCCTAGGGTGATGTCGAAAAGCCCTCCGGTTAGAGAATGCCCCTGCAACGCGATGAGCAGGCATTGGTGACAAGACTCACTGAGGTAAAGCGTCTCTCCCGCTTTCATGCGGTTAATTCTCGAAACATCGCTGCCATCTAAAAAACGGCTAAGGCGATATTCTAACAGATCAATCTGATCGCAACATTCTCTCGCCATCCCATTCGCCGTCGATGCATCAGGCTCGCAAATCCTTAGAAAAAACGTCGTGTTCATCGCCTCGTGAGTGAATAGGCGCGCTGCTGGAACAGGTTCAATCATTTGCGGATTTCATCCAGCGGCTCCAAATTTCATTTCTAATAAAAAGTGTGATGGAAACTCCCGCACGAAGCCCCCGCGGTATGGCCGTGTGAGACGTTTTAAGCTGGTTTGAAACAGCATCTTCCACCTCGGGCATGGCAAACACCAATGGAAATTCCATCAGGTTGTTTGGCGGGTTTCCCCAGTAGCCAACACGCTTACAGGTCCGCAGATACCATGGCAACGGCCAGTAATCCGTTCCAATGACCGCCACGGGTTCAAGGGCGCTCTCTGGCGCGGTTTGACTGAGCTTTTTCAGCCACGGAGGTAGGTCTTCCAGATCGCTTCGGGTCGGGACATAGGCGAAGGGATTGCGCTCGTCGGAGGCAAACCGGCCAGTCGCAAATCGGGCTTGGGTCCATTGGGTCGCGAGGCAGAGCACCCCTAACGAGCCGAGCGCCACCCTGATCCATTTATTCTTATTAGAAAATCCAACCAGACTCAGACCGCCTAACAGACACGCATGCGCCCAAGGCAAGCACGCAAGCCAAGGCGTCTTGTAGGCGATGACACTGTAGATGAAAAAATGGCCAAGCGTAGCATATGCAAGAAACCGGATGGTTCGGGGGCTATTCGCATCGCGCTGACAGCTTCTAACGAAACCTAACAACGCAAGTAGCACCACGGGTGTGCCAAACCACCAAACCCCGCCGGATTTAAAAGGCAGCACCACGAGCTGAAAATAATAGCCGAAGGATTTTTCGTGCCCCCCCACGGTTTTGTATTCAAAGAAAGTGCGAACGGCATTGACCGCCCCGCCGAGATGGCGGAATCCATCGGTGTAGAAATATACCGAAACGAGCGCGGCGGTGACCATCGAGAGGCCGATCGATTTCCCGTAGGATTGCCACGCAGTTGCCCACCATGCGCGGTTCAGGACTTGCCGTTGTTCGATGAGTACCAACGTGGCTGCACCCACCCAAGCGATCATGCTGATCGCAAAGCTTTCCTTGGTGGCAAACATCAGCCCCATGAAAATCCCAGGAATCCCCCAGCGTGGCGCCCGCGCACACGATGCCAGCACCAGCATTCCGAACAGCACTAACAGCGACTCGTGGATAAACATCCGGCTGTAGTAAACCAATAAGGGCGAGGTCGCTAGCAGTGCCGCAGCGAGTAGCGTTGGGCCATCGCCAAAGCGCCGCCGCCATGCCAACGGAACGAACAAGATCAAGGTGCCCGCGATCGCCATCAGCAGGCGCGGCGGAGTTTTCGTCATTTCAGCCCAATCGTTTTCACCATACCAGCGGAAGATCGGAATTGCCAAATACCCCATGGTCGGTCCGTGAAAATGAGTCGGGTCGAAATGGTAGTCGCCAGACCCCATGCGAACTGCAGTGAGACGCGCACCCGTCGCTTCATCGGCATGAAACGGACGACTCGCAAACCCATCGAAGCGAAGAAATCCTCCGGCAAGGACTACCGCAATCCAGTAGGCGATGATGGCGGCTCGTTTCATCTGTGGAATGGATCGTTTGAAAGAAATGATAAGCTCGCAATGTTATTCTGATGGATTCACATTCAATCATGCACGACCCGTCCGTCACCATCGTTCTTGTCACTCCCGTCTGGAATGACTCGTCGCGCTTGGCGTCATTCGGGGCGGAGCTTGCGGTAGCTCTTGCAGCATCGCCACTCATGGTTCACTGGGTCATCGCCGACGATGGCTCGGGCGATCACGAGCGCGAACCCCTCCACCAACTCAGAGAGGCTTTCATCAAAGTTTTCCCCAAGGTGCACCTGCATTTCGCCGCTGAGCATCTAGGTAAGGGCGCTGTGGTGCGCGAGGCGTGGGCCACTCGGACGGATGCAGACTGGCTGACCTTTGTCGATGCAGACGGCAGTGTGACACCGGAGGAAAAATTGCGCCTCATCGCCACTGCGCTGGAGCTCGACCAATCGGTGATCGGCATCCGCAGGCGGACCGAGACCACCGAGATCGTGGAGAGCCCATGGCGCGGGCTTTTTCACCGTGGTTTCCTAACAGCGGCACAGTGGCTACTCGGCCTCCAGTGCGAGGATCCTCAGTGTGGCGCGAAAGTGCTGCGTGCGCCCGACTACCGCCGAGTCGCTGACCAGCTATCGGAAAACGGGTTGGCATTCGACTCAGAACTGCTCTGCGCCCTCAAGCACGGCGGCGCAACCTGGCGCGAGATCCCTGTCAGCTGGATTGAAAAACCCGGCGGCAAGGTCAAGCCGCTACGCGATGCATGGTCCATGCTGGCGGCCTTGCTGCGCATCCGCAAACGCATGCCGCCACGATGATCATGCCTTGCCTGGAACTGGAGGAACCTCAGCAGGAAGCGTGATCGGGCCATGCTCGAAGTCGAGCGCCGTTGGCGTGCAGATCGCACCAAAGTGCGGAGATTGTTCGTTTTTCACGAGATCATTCCACCGGACGATTTCGCCAGTGTATGCAGAAATGCGGCCCATGATCGCGACCAGTGTGGACTCAGCGATGCGCTTCGCGTCGTTGAGAGGATTCCCAGCGTTCACGCTGCGAATCATGTCGATATGCTCCTGGACTTGGCCATTGCTTGAATCGACTTGAATCTCGGGAATGAGGACTTTTTTGCCGTTCAGTTTGCCACCCCCATAACAGCTCCCCTCGGTGCCAGTGAACGATTCACCCACCCGACCATAAGTTCCGCTGATTTGTCGGCATTGGCTGTGGATGTGGACATCATCCCCGAAGTCATAGTCCACGCTGAAAAAATCAAACATGTTACCGGTTTCACGGCGGGCTCTCCCCCCGAAGCCCACCGCAGCCACTGGAGGACGACCCAGAAACCAAACCGCCACGTCAAGATTGTGAACGTGCTGCTCGACAATGTGGTCGCCAGACAATTCGGTAAAATTGAGCCAATTGCGCGTCATGTAAGATGCATCGGATTCCCCCGCATTTCGGCGCTTCGTCCATGGCACTGTGCCATTCCACTGGACCACCCCACCTTTGATTTGGCCGATGGCTCCGGCATCAATGAGGGCCTTGTTTGTCAGGTATTCCGCCATGTGGCGGCGCTGGGTTCCAGCCACCACCGCGAGCCCCTTCACCGCGGCTCGTTCTCCAGTCGCCATCACCGACCGAGCGCCGGGGGCATCGACGGCGACTGGCTTCTCGATGAAGCAATGCTTTCCTGCCTCGACCGCGGCGGCGAAATGCACCGGCCGGAATGCGGGAGGTGTCGCCATCACGACGTAGTCACAGTCGCTAGCGAGAACTTTTTGGTAGTTGTCGTAGCCCCCATAACAACGGTCGGCGGGTAGCGAATAGCGTTTCCCCGCACTTTCCGCCTTCTCCTTGAATGCGTCACCTGCAGCCACCAGTTCCGCCTCAATCCCTAGGATTTTACAAGCTTCCATGAAATTTCCAATCGCGCCAACGCCCCGCCCACCGCAACCGATGAGCCCAACCTTCACTTTCTTGACTCCCGCTGTTAGATTAACCGCAAAAACGGAATTTGCTGCTAAGCCCGCACCCAGCAGCGTGGAATTTCGGAGAAAGGCGCGACGATGAAGAATGGGTTGCATGGCGGTTTTTGGGTTAGGTGATTGCGGAACGATCGTTCCATGACGCACCATCCTTCTAAATCTGATCACGGATGCAATCCATGAATTTTAAGAGCTTTGAAAATAATCGAGATCCGACGACGAAACTAGGCCTTGTAGCACCTCAATACTCGCGGAGTGATTCCCGTGAAAATCTCCCAGACGATCGTCTCCGCTTTTTCTGCAACCTCGGCGACAGGGAGGTGAGGCCCAAACATTTCCACCTCATCCCCCTCTTGGATCTCATCCGCCGCAGTCACATCGATCATGATTTGATCCATGGTGATCCTCCCGAGGATCGGGAATCGCCGGTTGCGAATCCATACCTCGCCGCCTTTCCCCGAAACATGGCGCGGGTAGCCATCGCCGTAGCCAATGCCGATGGTCGCCACCCGCGTGGGTCGCTCGGTCACAAATTGTCGGCCATAGGAAATTCCGTGGCCCGCAGGCAAGGTTCGTACCAAAGTGACCCTCGATTTGAGCGTCATCACCGTAGCAAGCCGCTCTTGGAAACCGGGGAACGGCGACACCCCATAAAGCATCAAGCCTGGACGTGACAGATTGCAAATCCCTTGTTCATAACCGAGGAGACCCGCGCTGTTCGATAGATGCCGCCACTTGAATCGCTCAGTTCCTCCAAGCACGTCAACCAAGGCACGGAAGTCTCGGAACTGACCCTGAGTGAAGTCCTCGTCTTCATCCGCCGAAGGCAAATGGGAGCCAATCCCCTCGATTTCGAGGTTCTTCAGACCGTCCAGTTCGCCGATCTGCACTTTCAAGTGCTCTGCCAAAAATCCTCCACGGCCCATGCCGGTATCCACCGCTAGGTGCACCTTCAAGCACTTGCCTTTTGCCGCCGCTAGCCGATTGAAGTGCTCCGCCTCAGCCATCGACGAAATGCAAGGCACCCAGTTTCGGGCCACAATTTCCTCACGCTCTTCGGCCCATGTAGCTCCTAACAGATAGATCGGCGTGCTGACCCCTGCTCCCGCGATGCGGCGCGCCTCACCGACATTGGCCACCCCGAAGAATGCCAACTGCTCGGTGGCGAGGGCTTTGGCAATCTCCTCAAGCCCATGGCCATAGGCGCCAGCCTTCACCACCACCATCAGAGCCCCACCAAACGCCTCACGCGCAGTGGCGAGATTTTGCCTCATCGCACCGAGATCGATTTCCGCCCATGCGCGCGGCAGAGAAACTGGGAAGGGTTCGCTCACAAGCGTTAAACTAGAGATCCTTGCCCCACTGGCAAGAATTGACGATCAGGATTCTGCCTCGACCGTTCCAAAGAGCTCACGGGAATCAACGTCGGCTGCGGTTTCGACGATTTTCCACTGGCGATCCATATTCAAGCGGACCGTCGCAAGGTGCTTCTGCGCCCATTCATCTGGAGAAATCATCGACAGCAGATGACGCCCGCGCATCTCATAAAGGTAATAGGTCCCACCGATGATCGGCTCAAACTGAATGTCGGCCTCATAGACAAGCTTGTTCCAGTTGAAATGATCGATCGTCGCGAGGTACGCCTCCCGGATTTCCTGAAGTTTCTGCTGCAGGTCGCGTTCGACTTGAGAAATGCCACGCGATTTGAATGACGTCAGATCATTGGGAATGATCGGCGGACTCAAGGTCGAAACGGGGTAGGGCAGGAATGCTCTCGATGGCTTATTCTCTGGTTCTGACATGATGAAACGTTGGTATTGCCTTCGCCCATGATTCAACGCTGGGCAACTAAAAACGGCATAAAAAAACCGGAAGGCCACCACGGACCTTCCGGTTGGAAACAGAATTCAGATCAGTTGGTTCCCGTGGATTTCGAAGGAGCCTTGAGCACTGGGGTGATGTCGGTACCCCAAACGGAGTCCTTGTCGCCACCTTGCAAGAGAGTCTTGCCGCCACCCACGATCACCTTCTTGTCGGAAGGACGGACGGTTTCGACCGCAGCACTGTTGTCGATGCGGAACACGACGGCCTTCTTGTCGTAAATTTCGGTGTCAAAGGTTCCGTCTGAAGCACCATTGTAAACGGCAGCCACAAGCAATGGACGGCCGGAGTTACCAGAGCTGGTCAGCGGCTCGGATGCAGAAGCCATCACATAAGCAAATCCAACTTCGCCGGCAGCGAGTGCTTTGGAAGCAGTCATCGCATTGTCAGGCTTCTTGGTGTATGCTGCCTTCGCGTAGAATGGCTTTTCCGAGTCAATATATCCCGCAGCAATCAGCTGACGGAAGTAGTCATTTGAATTGGTGCTACCAAAGGTCAGGCCGGAATCAGGATTGTTCGTCGTGACTTCCTTGCCAGTGGCTTCACTCGGATAGCTACCGTAATCTTGGTCGAAGTTGAACATTGCAACACCAATTTGCTTGGAGTTGTTAATGGCCTCGGTACGGGCACCCTTTTTCTGCTGGCTGATGATGACCGGCGCGCCGACTCCTGCCAGCGTGGCGATGATTGCGATAACGACGAGAAGTTCCACAAGGGTGAAACCACGACGTGCGTGATGGTTGGTTTTCATAGGTCTAATTATTGGTTTTTATGGATGGGGCAAGTGCCCCGGATTTTAGGATAGTCACCCTCGATTTGAAGCGAAGCGACTTCCAAGAGAGTATTCGACCGCGACCGCCATGCAAGAGTGAAATTTTTTCCCGCAAATCAAATTTGTCCAAACCCGCAAGCTTCACAAACCGCCCAAGCGGATCAACGTTTCCCCGCCTTCGGCGCGACCCCACGCTGAAATCCGTCCAGCAGTTGGAACTCGCCGTCGCTGATCGGATAAGGCCCAGCAAATTCGAGGTTCTTTTCGCGGCCGAGATTCGTGCGACACGCGAATGCCTTCCGATTCTTTAAGTAATAGAGGATCAGGTAATTGCGCTGCGGATCCCCTGTTTCAGCCAAGAAATCGGGCAAGCCCTTTTCGGAGACAAAGGTGGCCAAATCGGGGTAGGCATGGGCCTGAGTCACCAATCGCTGCATGCCAAACGAAGGGGGCTCTTCCCTCACCAGCATCATTTGATCCTTCGCGGCCGCCGCATTCCGCGAAGCCGAGGTCGGCACACATGAAACAAACCACCCCGAGACCAAGAGCACCCCCAGCAGCCCCCAACCCCCCGTTTTCCTGCAACGGTTCATCGCCGCGCCTCCCCGAACTTCGACTCGTCATGGTTCTTCAAGCGGTCGGCACGGATCAGCGAGTCAAGGAGGCGGACATTGGGTCGATTTCCCTCCGAGTCGATAAAAAGCGCGGTTTCCATTGGCACAAGGAATTCAACCGCGGAGTTGATCCCCACCAATCGTCCATAGGCGTCGACCACGGGGCCTCCGCTGTCACCAGGCTGGAGCGGAAGGTCGATCTTGAACTTACGGGTGCCGGTGAATGCTCCCTCTGGCCCCAGCGCCGTGCAGAGTTTGCCAGTACCCGCATTGAACCCAGTAGAGATCCCGCCATGGATGACTCCATTCCCCGAGGGCAACCAACCATCCGGTTTCGTCCATTCATAAAAGAACGGGGTATTCTCTGGAATGTGCAGCAGCGCCAAATCAGACGATTCAGACCGCCAGACAACCCGCGCCTTCGCATGTGCAAACTGCCCACCTTGGCCATAGATTAGAAACACATTGCGGCCAGGGTATCCTGATAACACATGATCCGCCGTTAGAAAATAGCCATCGCCAGTGATGGGGGCCGCGGAACCTCCATCGGCATCACTCGGTGTGTTGGATGCGACAAAATTTCTTTTAATCCACTGATCCAGATTTTCCTGATCGGTGACCACGACGGCACTCACCCGCTCAGCGACCATCATCCGAGTCATCCGACCCGGAACCAATTCATCGGGTGCAGGAGCGACCGAGCACGCTTGTGCCAGCCAACCGAAGAGAACCACCAAAGACCACCACCGAAGCTTTTCCATCGACAGTCATCTAAGCACACATTGGGTCTCTCGTCCTATTCGAAATTACCTTTCGGCAATCAATCGGCCAATCGCACGACGGAAAGGCGAGGGCATTGCTAGAGCCAAAACCGCGTCAATCTCCTGCCAAACCTCATCCGGGGCCGCTTGAAACGTTTCTCTAACTCCATCGCCATCATGAACGATCAGCCTCACCCGATAACGCGTGATCATGTAGCGACTTTCATCAATCACCGGCAGCGCGGAAATTTCTCCCGCCTCCCGCGTTGGCAATTTCCACAATCCCTGCCGGCGTTTTCCTCCCTCACGATGCAAAAGCAATCGCCCGGCATCATCACGCAACCACACCGCATGCTCATCCACTTCCGTCACCACGGTCTTTTGGCGCTTCACCGGCAGAAGCTCGGGCTCTTGGGTCTTGCAAAATCCCGCCACTGGGCAACTCAAACAATCCGGAACACCCGGCCGACAAATCGTCTGACCCAGCTCCATCAAGGCAGAATTGTAAACCCGAGGCCTCGCCGGATCCGCTAACACCTCCGCCCACTCCCACAGTTGTTTTTGCCCAGCCCCGTCGTCGACGGGACCAGCAAACCCCATCAACCGCGCGAGCACTCGAGCGACATTTCCATCCACCACCGCCGCCGGCAACCCTGCGGAAAACGCCCGCAAGGCCCCCGCAGTGTAGCGCCCGACGCCCGGCAATTTCATGAGGGCATCAAGCTCCGTCGGAAACTCGCCACCATGATCGGCAATCACCGCCCGCGCGGTCTCTCTCAACATGCGGACCCGCCGATAATATCCCAACCCTTCCCACGCTTTCAGCAAGCGATCGTCATCCGCCGCCGCGAGCGAACTCACATCTGGAAACGCAGCCAAAAAACGCGTGTAAAATCCCCTCCCTAACACCGTCGCAATCTGGGTCTGCTGAAGCATGACCTCGGAGATCAAAATCGCATAGGGCTCCTGCGTTCGCCGCCAAGGATAGTCCCGCCCGTTTGCCGCAAACCAAACCGCAAGCGCCTCACGAAAGGCCTTCTTGGCCTCAAGCGCATCGCGTTTCCATCGGGGTTTTAACATCGGCCCGAAGCCTCACCGATCCATGCCTCCAAGCAAATGAGAAATTTTACGCGAGCCATGTCGTGCCGCCAAAAAACCACCGAAGGTTGGTCGGAATGACTTGCCACCGCCAAGGAAATTAAGGTAAATTTCCCGAATCGACTCCCCCCAGTCAGGTCCCGCTTCATTCGATGGCCGCCGCTCGATCCTTGTCCGCTCGATCTGCGTCGGTGCCAACATCGACACCCGCTCCCTGCGCAAAGCCCGCAGCCTTGCCGCGTCTCCTCTCACGCTTGAGGCAGGGCGCTGCGGTTGCGCCGTGGTCTTCCGCTACGGCGCGATCACGTTCTTCGACGTGAGCCCGATCGAGGAAGCTGCGTTTCTCAACCAGCTGGGCACAAGGATCCAACGAAAGTTGGACGCGCCAATCGTCGAGGAAATCCAACTTTCTCTAGGAGAAAATGTCCATGAGATCATCGAAGCGGGCATGATCCTCATTCAGGATTTCTCGATGCCATCCCTCCAAGTGGTCGCAGAAGTGCTCTCTCGAAGTGTCGTCCTCGAGCGCTTCGAAGGACGGGTCGGAAGCGCATTTGAAACCCTCCACCCGATGGCCGCGGGCCTTGGCAGCGGGCGACTCACCCGCATCAACTACCGCAACCTCCTCAGGCGTCTCGGCGATGTGCTGTTAGACCAACAGGAAATGGTTGGTCGCATCGCGATCACCGACAAGCCCGATGTGCTCTGGGACCACCCTGAGCTCGAACGCCTCTATGCTCGACTCAACGACGAATTTGAGATCATCGACCGCTTCGAAGCCGTGGAATCAAAGCTCAATCTCATCGGCCGGACGATCCAAACCTCCATCGACCTCGTCCAATCCCGCCGCTCATTGCGAGTGGAATGGTATATCGTGCTTCTCATCATCGCCGAGATCGGCCTAACGCTTTATGACCTATTCATTCGGCACGCTTGATCACACCCCGCGCGCCGCATAGCGATCGAGACGATTCGACAGAATGAGAAAGGTCGGAGCCCACAAGCCGACGAAAATGCCGAAGCGCTCGGCATGAGCCATCGACTCAGGCGTGTTGCCACCCGCCATGAACCAAATGATGATCGAGCCAAGAATCGATGCAAAGCCTAGGACAAAACATAGATTGCTGAGAGATTTGAATGATGCCGCCTTCATCTCACCAACATCGCACAACTCATGGAGTTTTCAAATCACAAGCGCTTCGGCATTCGTGAAGGTCAAACGACTCAATGAATCGCCCTACGAAAAACTCAGCGCGTCCATGTCGAAGACCACCGTGACGTCTTCCGGCAACGAGGTCTTGGCCAGCACCGCTTGAACATGGCGAGTCAGCGGCCGCGCCTTGGATGAACGCAGCGTGATTTGAAACCGAAACTGCCCGTGCGATCGAATCAATGGTGACGGCAAAACCTCACCCAAGGTGATGCCTGCGGGGAGATTTTCTGCTAGACGGACATGCAAGGTCTGCAAGGTGAACTCAGCACGCCGCTCGTGAGTGGAGCGGGCTGTTAGAACTGCACAGTGACCATAGGGTGGGAACGAAAACTCACGACGGAACTCCATTTCCTGCTCTGAAAATCCATCGAAGTCATGCTTGCGGGCATACTGAATCGATGGCGAATGCGGCGTAAACGTCTGGACGATGACTTCTCCCTCAAGCTCACCGCGTCCCGCGCGCCCAGCCACCTGGGTGATGAGTTGGAACGTACGCTCGCCCGCACGGAAATCGGGAACATGCAGACCCAAATCTGCATTGAGAATGCCCACCAGCGTCACATTCGGAAAATGCAGGCCTTTAGCAATCATCTGGGTGCCAATGAGAATATCGATCTTGTGCGCCTTGAATGCATCCAACGTGTCGCGTAACGCATGCTTACGCCGCATGGCATCGGCATCGATCCGCGCGAATTTCGCCTTAGGCAAAATTTTTGTTAGAACTTCCTCAACCTTTTGCGTGCCATAACCTTGGAGCAAGATGCCAGGATCACGGCACTCGGGACACTTCCGTGGCACAATCGACTGATAACCGCAGACGTGACAAACCAAGCGCTCGTCGGTGCGATGATAAGTCAATGCCACCGCGCAGTGGGGACATTGGCAAACATGCCCGCAAGAATTGCACTGCAGCGACCGCGCGAACCCACGACGATTGAGAAATAGAATCGACTGCTCGCCTTTCTCTAACCGTTGCTCGAGCGCGGTGCGCAGTTTGTCGGATAGAATCGCAGGACCACCCTTGTGCTTGGTTTGCTCGATCCGCATGTCGACCACGCGAACCAGCGGCATGGACTGCCCATCCGCACGCTCGTTCAGGCGAAGAAGTTCGTACTTACCTGCGAGCGTGTTATTCCAAGATTCCAACGATGGCGTGGCGGACCCAAGAACGATGGCACACGGCTCGAAGGCCGCGCGCAACACTGCCACATCGCGCCCGTGATACCGTGGCACATTTTCCTGCTTATAGGTATTCTCATGCTCCTCATCCACGAGGATCAACCCGAGATCGGGCAGCGGCGCAAAGACCGCGGAACGAGCCCCAATGACGATGCGAGCAACGCCCTTGCGGATCCGATGCCACTCGTCGAAGCGCTCGCCCTGTGAGAGGTTCGAGTGCAGCACTGCGACTTGCTCCTGCATCGCCGCAAAGCGCGCTTTGAAACGACGCACAGTCTGAGGTGTTAGAGAAATCTCCGGGACCAACACCAACACGGTCTTGCCAAGATCCAGCGCGCGCTGGGCCGCTTGGAGATAGACTTCGGTCTTGCCAGAGCCCGTGACTCCAAGCAGCAAAATGGGCTTCGATTGCGCTGGATTCGCGACCGCCGCCAAGACCCCTTTGAGGGCTGCGGCTTGACCAGCGTTGAGCGCAAGCGGCTTGGACTCGAGAATCTCCTCCACCAAATCGCCATCCGGATCACGCCGGACTTCCTCAGATTCTAACCGAAGCAAACCGGCCTTCTCCATCGCTTTCAATGCAGCCGCATTGCCCTCACCAAGGTCCGCAACGGGCAACCTCATTTCTGGCGCATGCGCCAACAAAGAAAGAATCGCAAATTGTCGGGGCGCACGCTTCTCAAGCTTCGCCAACACCGCAGGATCTGGCGCAATTTCTAACACCGCAATGCGGCGCGTCTTCGCGGAGTTTTCCTCAGACCTCACTCCCTCTGGAAGCACCGATCGAATCACGGACTCCATACTAGAACCATAGTAGTTCGCAATCCAATCCGCCGCACGCAACAGAACTGGCGTGATCAATGGCTCAGGATCAATCAAGGACTCAAGCTCACGCAGCGCGAAATCCGCCTGCTCGGACTCACCCGTCGCAAGCACGGTGCCCACCGCCGACTTCCGGCGCAACGGAACCCGCACGCGACACCCGGGCCGTACGTCCAGCCCCGACGGAATGGCGTAGTCGAAGACAAGCTCCGATGGTCCATCGATTAACACACGCGCATTCACGCCCCCGAGCCTGCCCGCTGATGCGGGACGGGCCAAGATTCAATTCTCGCAACCCGCAAACACTGCGTTTGAAGCGCATTCAATCCAAAACCGCAAAAAGGTTGTTCATTTGAACATATTTTTCTTGCAAGATGGAATCTGGGCTGAAATGCTGCGTGCGAACCCCAACCACTACCCCACCATGAAAGATACCACCCTCGATGCCCCTCAGGCCCTCACCGAGCGCTCCACCGATTACACCATCTACAAGCCGAACACCCGCGGCAACGGCGGCGTGATCCGTTTCGGCCTCAATCCGGCGAAGGCTTCGATCTTTGTCGATGCCGCATCGCAGTCCGGCGAAAAACAATTCGACTGGGAAAACAAGTTCACCATGAAGTGGGGGTTCCAAGACATCGGCCAGATCCTCGCCACCCTCCAAGGCCGGCTACCCCAAGCCAAGTTGTTCCACCAGTCGGAAAAGGCGAACAGCGCTTGCGAATTGACTTACCAAGACGACCCCGAGCGCTCACCTTACCTCCTCACCATTTCACGCCAAAGCGCGACCGATAAATCGCTCCGCAAAGTCACCATCCCCCTCACCCATGGTGAAGCGGCCGTCCTCGAAGCTGCCCTCCGCGCAGCGATCGGCCGCATCCTGGCATGGTAAGCCAAATCTAACAGCACGCAAATTTCGATTGGCCTGTTTCACTGGCTGATGGCATTGTGGTACACGACTTGGGTGCCACGGCTAATCATCCAGATTACAATGCCGCCAAGGGTGGTGATTCCGTGGCTGCATTGCACCTCACCCACTACGAAACCAAACAAAACGAACCCGCTCCCAAGGACCCGTAAAAAGGATCAATAAACCTGACAAAAAACTGGCAACGAAAAGGAGACCACTTTAAAACGCCGCCTGGATTGGCCTCGCCCGCTACCAACTTCTCATCGGTAAGCCGCATCCGGTGACCGCCGCCATCGCCCTGATGCACCAGAATCACCAAGACATCATCGACGACTTTCTTCACGCTCTCGCAGTGCGTAAAATCGGCCTTCGTGGGCAGTTTTTGTCGCGATTGATCACCCAAGCGATTGCAGGCAACAGCAATCCAACCGAGCAGGATGTTGAAACGCTGATTCCCCAGGAGCTATTGAAGATGGCCCGGGAATGGAAACGCCACCCCGATCAAGTCCTCAAGCAGCTGGCGGAAAGTTAGGTTTCTCCTTGAGAAACGGCGATATTGGCGGTGGTGATCGTAGCCGACTGCGTAGAGAGTGGGCAGTGAGCGAAGTGCTGCAGGCCCCACCTACCGAGATGCAGCATTACCACGCCCAAGTCACATGGTCCCGCAGGACCAGCAGCTCACGTGACAGACCGCAGCGGGATGACTGATGGTGCGGAGCGACGATCTTCAGGGGGTGGGTTTCGACTTCCAACGCCAGACTAACAGAGTCGCAATGATGAAGCCGATTATGCCTACCAACCAAGGCCAAGTCTCGTGGGGAGCGGGAGATATCGACTTTGGTTCGACTGCTGGCGTCTTTGGCGTCGGATCGCGGGGCTTCCTATTTGCCTCGCGCCACTGTTTCTCATACTCTTCCTGCGTGCGATCTCCGGTGATTGGGATTCCCTTGGAACGTGCGATTTCAACCGCGCTGTCCGGGCCAAAATTTCTGGGCGCATCCATGGAAACATGTTCATAGCCCGGCGGTGGTGGAATTGGAACATCGTAAAAAGAACGCTGTTGGAGAGGTGTTCTGATTGGAAAAAATGAAATCTTAAGAGCTATTGAAACGGGTTTTAAATTATCAAAAGTGCTTTTGAAAAAGATGTCATACGCAGGTCCATCCGTATCAATCCAAGAAATCGAGAATCTACTAGAATCTCCATTATACGAATCATCATAACCTCTCGGATCATCTCCCGCTGCTGACAAAAATGCTCTTAGTTGTTCGGCAGTTCTTTTTCCATATTTGAGATAAGGAATCATGGCCAACTCAGCCTGTTGAGGCGACAAATTAGGAGAAGTCATTTCAATAATATCTATGAGTCCACCTTTCAAAATATCTAGATCGGCCCATTCCACAGGAAATTTTGGAGAAAACTCTACCGTTCTTATCTCGAAATATAGATTGACATGCTTAAATCCGAGTGCGGTTCTCTCCAAAGATGGAAATCGATATGGGCGAATTCCCGCATCGAAAATATCTTTGAGGGTTCCTTCACTTGAAAATTTTATGGTATGATGCGGCCAATCACCTGGTTCATATGAGACATTCTTTTCACGAGGGACAGATGGGTTGGCACTAAGCCTTTCTAGGCTAACGGGATCCTGCGGTTTACGAAGTTGAAAAACAACTGGTGACGCTGGGTCAGGTCTATGGATGCCTCTCCCAACATCTGTGCCATAATCAAAGCCTTGCGACGATGGCTTAAGTTTTCCTCCCCGTTCCACTCGAACATATCCAATGCTGGACACTTCAATATGCAGGCTTGCACCTTTCGACTGGATTGTGAACTTGCCGGTGCCATCTGCGGCGGTCGAAACTGGTGTTCCGCGCATCACGTTATCCACGACCGATGCACTCACTTTCGCGTCTGGAATAGGTTGCCCATTTTGATCAAGGACGATGCCGTAAAACAGGATGGGCGTCTGTAACAAAGCCTGCATGGGGTTTGGCGGAGCACCAGTTGCGGAAGTGCTTGGCACCGCTGGTGGCGTTATCTGAGGCGGTTGCGATTGAATGATTTCCCCACTACTACTTTTTGCTGATTCGCTATTCCTTCGAGGCCAGACGAATAACGCAAATATGGCCAGAACAGTTGATACTATAATGATGTGGCGGCGATTCATTGGGTCTTCAGTTTGTCCTGGAACTTGAATTGTGAGCTGACCCGGTTCAGGCTCGATTTACTGAGTCACTTCAACAGGGGTGATGATCGTGCGCTTACCGTCCTTGAGATACTTGTCGAACAACACATTCGCCTGCATGGGATTGTATTCAGCGAGTTTCGTCCGTTTCAAATGATCTTCACGTGATCAGCCGCCAGCGGGATGCTTGGTGGGGCTGAGCGACGATCTTTTGGGGAATTGAAGTGGGGGCTGAAGGTGATCTAACATGCTGATCCGATTACTCTGATCCCATTCACTTTACCCCAGCTATGGCTTGACCACCCTTTCCTCAAATTTCAGATCGGTAAATTTGTTTTTGCTGGTGTCGAACTCAAGGTTCCGGTCGTTGGGAGTGGGATTGAAGACGTATGTGAATTCAATTCTCCCTCGCGGGTCGAAATGGATCGGGGATGTGATCTTCGCGTAATTCGCGGAAGCGATCTCCCCTTTCTCGTCCAGTACAACCCGTGTCCTGACGAAGTAAGCGGGATCCGGTGGCGTGTTTTTTGGCGTGTAGTTGTCGGTCTTTATGTGCAGATCTTTAGAATAGCCCTCTGGGTAAGCCTCGTGGGGTAAGGTCAACTCGGAGTAGTGGCAGTAGTCCTTCTTTGCGTCCGCGATACCTTCTTGTGGATTGGGAAAGGTGACACTTAGCTTACCGTCCCATTTTCCTGCGTTTATGTTTATAGTCTGCCGATAGTCAGCCCTATCCATCTTTCCATACAATTTCTCCATACCTTTGAAATATGTCTCTTTCTTGCGCGGGTTATCACTATGGATTGACTCTAAATCCTTCACCATGTCTTCATATTTAACATCTCCCCGATACCCGACTAGCATCCTGTCGAAATCGAGTAGTATGTCAGGTGACTTTCCCTTGCCGTACGGAGCGACCCAATCGCCCGCCTCGAAGTCGAAGCCCACGGGCTTGTCGTAGGTGGGAACGATAGCTGATAATTTTTTGGCGTAGAGTGGGAGGGGCTGCTTGATTTGGCGCATGAACAATGGCAACTCAATGTTTTTGATCTTTTTCCAGTCCACATCCATGCGGATAACAACCCTATCGAAATCCAGCGGATAACAACCATTTTTGGAGGCCCTTACGAGTACCGAGCCATTGACCCTGTCGTTCGCTTCGTATTGGCCCGCCGCATCGGTCGAGCCTTTGTGTTTCCGGTCGCTTTTGCCGTCATAAGCGTGCAGGTAAGCGATAAGGACGTCAGCATTTGGCACGGGAATTTTTGCATCATCGGAGATACTTACGGCCACACGAGTGGAGAAGGCCGGATCGTCCTGCGCCCGGCATGTAAAACTCAACAGGCACCACGCCAGACAGGATACGATATTCGTTAATTTGGTATTCATGGTTCGTTTAGTTCTCCAATTTCTATCATTCTTGTGTACATTTTGTGGAGATAGTTGATCGCCACATCCCTGAAATCGCTGTGCAACCATCGTTCGAAGTCAGCTTTAGCCGATGTGACATTCGGGTCGTTGTTTATATGATCTCCAATACCGGGGCCATCTGGTTGTGTATTGTGTATCCACCAATCTTGTGGTCCTGTTAAGGCCCATGATGGCGAGTTTCCGAGACGATCAATACGATTTACCGACCAATTTCTCAAAAAACCATACAGATTCACCCCTCTTCTTTCCCCAATCGGATCTCTGGATGGCCAGCTTCCTGTGATGGGGTCGTAGTAGCGGTAGCCGTAGTAGTATAGCGGAGCTCCGGTCACCTCGCCATCCAGTGGCTTGGTGCTGAATCGATAGCGGTTCTGGGCGGAGTAGGGGCCGGTCGCTGCGAGTGTGTTGCCGTAGGCGTCGTAGCGGTAGCTGGCAACTTTTGCGCCGGCGAGGTCGGTGATTTCGGTGACGTTGCCATTGCCATCGTAGTGGTAATGCCGCGCGGTGGTGTTGCCGCCACTGACTTCTTCTGCGAGAAGCAATCCACCCACGCCGCCCACGCCTTGCGGCGTCCCGCTGAGGTCGCTGCCCCAGGTGAAAGTCCGGGCCAGCGTCTGGGTGCCTGCGGTGATGGTGTGTTCTTCTATCACATTCCAACCGTCATAAAAGAAGCGCGTGGAGTCAAGGTCGGTCCATTGATTGGAGGGCTGCCACACGCGAATGGTTCTCAGGACGCGGCGGTGGAAGCCATCGTACGTGTAATGCCAATTCATTTTCCCGGACAAAATGCGGATGTTATCAAACCTGCACGGAAATTTCAGTACGAAAGGGGGATTTAGACCCATGGGTTGGTCTGAGATCTGGAATCTAAGGCGCTGAGATGGCAGGACGCTGTCAAAGTTCACTGAGGAGCGGGATGCCTTGCCGGACTGGAGTTTCGGCCGCTCAATTCATTTTCCCGGACAAAATGTATATTTTCTCTCAAAATCTGGGTTGGCTGCCGACGAGTGGGCGGATTCATTCAATTTTCCACACAAATTGAATCGTGACGTTTCCCCTTTGAATTCTATTTCCTAGTGAAGCCTCTATTGATCCGGGATAGAGGGTTATTCTTTAACACCTTCCACCGACTTGTTCGATTGTTCGCGGTTGAACTTTGTCAGTGTGCTAACTGGGTTGAATCGAGCTCGTAGGCCGAACTTCATTTTCTCCATCCCTCGGTCGTGGGCTCCCATGTCCGGCTTACCCCCGTTGACCGCTTCACAGAAGTTTGGAATGACTGCCGCCGTACCAACACCCTTGCTATCGGCGGCAAGTTGAAACATTCCGGTTTTCGTCTCGGGGTCAAATCCTGCGGTCGGAACATACTGCGGAACTCCTGGTATGCCGTGTGGTTCGTGGGTTGATGGAAAATCCCCGGACATGAGATCATAGTCGAAATCATTATCTTCATGGGCGCGACTGTCCGCGACGCTCCACCGCTCCCCCTCGCGTAGGTGCAGGATATTATTTCGCGTCGTGCAATGTTTGATGACCCTGCCGCCATCGCCCAGTCCGCTAGCACCCAAGTTGTCCTGGAACACGGTGTTGTTAAAGACATACATGTGTCCCGTCATCCACTTCTCGCCATCCGCGTAGCCCATCTTCATGAAAGGCCCATGGGTCATGTCCCAGCTGCTGCCCGGAGGGCTGTAGCAATGTCCTGAGATGTTCCGCCAGACATAGAGCGGCCCGATGGATACCGGTGCGTTGGCGATAGGAATCAACACTTCCTCGAGGTAGTTGTTCCAGATTCGCACATTCTGATCCCCGCCCTCGGCCTCTATGCCATCATCCCAGCAGTTGGCGATGTAGTTGCCGTAGATATCGCTGTCCGCCCCCGGGAACCCTCGGTAGCTGCCGTTTTCACCAGCACCCAGTCCATCGTTGAAATAGTGGTCCTTGTCTGACCAGCACTCATTGAAACGGAAGACGTGATTGCCCTCAGACTCCCAGAACACAATCGCCTGCGGACCCGCTGGATGCGTGGATGGGCCGTGTTTCTCCGCCCAGCTGTTGGAGTCCCACGATGGATGATGGATTTTGCAGCGCTGAATGACCACGGCTTTAAGGTCTTTGTTTTTGCTGAAGACGCCGGCCTGATAGTTAACGCCCCAACCCTTCTCATCCTCGCTGCCCCACTGGCTGATATCACAGTCTTCGATCACGATGTGATGGCCGCTGAAAATTCGGATCCCGTGCTGCTTTACATTCCTGATGGTGAAACCTCGCAGGATGATGTAGCTGGCGTCCACCGCGATGCCTACATCATCTTGATTGCCCGTGTCGATGGTACAACCCGCGCCATCATAGAGCACATAGGCAGAAGCGTTTCCTGACTGACTCACCTTCAACGCAGCGTGGCGACTTGATACCTTAATGGCGGGTCCTACTGGAAAGTCTTCCCTCCATGTGGTTCCGCTGCACTCGGCATGCAGATCGGTCCCGTCAAGCGTCAGCGCGATCTCGTAGGTGGTGGCGGGCTTCAGGTTCACCAAGCTGCCGCGATAATCCGCCCTGCATTCCGATGTTGCGACTGGATTGGAGCGCAGCGGAAGTCCAACCCGCCATGGCTTCTCACCCGCCTCGCGGAACCGGACAGAAACTTCATCATCCGAGCCGCCCTGTGCGGGCGACCAATAGATGCTGATGCAGTGGAAGGTAGGGACCAAGGAAACTTGTGACGCCCCTTTCTCTGGGTAGGTCCCGGCAACAGCCGTGCGGAAAAGCAACACCATGCAAACGAACCGCAGCACTCCGGATATTTTCTTTCTCATTCTACTCTCTGGTTTTTCGATGTTTCATCTTGGTCGCTTGGCACTAGCGATAGCAATCCCGAACACAATCTCTCGACGCGGAGATTATGGCATGACGAAGGGCAAGCCCAGGCTTTCCGACCGGCACCGCTCCCAGCCACTACCGCACCCACGCAGGTGTCGGAGTCGATCTCGTCTTGGAAAACCCGTCAGGCGAAACGATCACCCTCGAAATCAAGCGCACCCTCTCGCCCAAACTGATGCCTCGATTTGTAGAAAACATGAAAACCCTGCAAGCCACCCACGGCTACTGCATCATTCCCCACGGAGATCTCTATCCACTCTCCGGATCCGTGACGGCCATCAGCCTCTCGGACTATCTCGCTCGGCTTCCGTAAGGCTCCAAGCAATGGGCTCACCTCACGTGGGTCTTTTAACCTCAACTCAGAGTTCGAATAAATTGCAGTGAGCTCTTCACCCGCTCTTCGCTGGAAAACCTGTTAGAACAAGAGGAAGCATTCTTTTTGCCTTGGAGCTTGAGTGATGGTGTAGTTCGTGCTCTAGCGGCCAGTGGTGGTGACTGAGGAACCATTGATCACCGATAGCGTGCCTTGGCCGTTGGTGACGTAAATCTGAGTGCCATCAGGGCTAATCGCCAAATAGTTGGGATTGCCGGCGACGGTGATCGGGTCGCCGTTGATGGTGTTGGTGGTGGTGTCAATCTTCGAAACCGTGCCCGAGTTTTGGTTGGTGACCCACACGGTCTCGCCGTCCGGGCTGACTGCGATCCCACCAGGCCCGGTGCCAGTGATGGTGGCAATCACGGTATTGTAGCTGTTGCTGGTTGGGTCGGTGTTGATCACCGACACCGAACCGCTGTTGTTCGCAACATAGGCGCGGGTACCGGCTGGGTTGAGCGCCACTGCGTACGGGTAGGACCCAACCGTGATCGGGCTGCCGATCACGGCGTTAGTGGCGATATCGATGACCGAGACCGTGTTGCCGGGGTTGCCGTTGTTCGCCACATAGACCCGGGTGCCATCTGGGGTGATCGCCAATCCGTCCGGATAGGCGCCGACCGCAATAGGACTTCCGATCACCGTATGGGTGGCAGTATCAATCACTTTCAATTCATTTTCCCGGACAAAAAGTGAGTTTTCTCTCAGAATCTCGGTTGGCCGCCGACGAGTGGGGGATCATGGCATGACGAAGGGCAGTCCCAAGCAAATTGCACTAGGCTTCCCGACCCTCCAGCTTCCGAACTCATCGATTGCCCAAGCGCTCAACGAACTCGTCTAACAGCGACTTCAGTCGCGGCTCGGGCGCGATGACGGTGGGCTTGTCGAAGCCGAGCCAGATCGCGGTCGCTCCGCCGGGACCAAGCCTCAGAGTCCATGCATCGCGCTCCGATCCCGTGGCACCCGTAAACGTGCGGGTACCTCCTGCGTTCTTCAAAACGCTCGCGGCATCCACGGCGGCACCGGGGCTCAACGCCGAACTCAGCACAGGCTTGGCTTTGTAAATGACCTCTCCCGCCGCATCGCGGATTTCTTGGATGACGTAGGGCCTCGCGCGTTTGCCTTGGTTGCCGAGGGTGGCAAGCCCGACCGACATTTCTAACGGAGTCGCCGCGACGGAACCGCGGAATAGATCCTCGGTTTGGAGAAATGGCCCTGCGATTCCGCAACGTTTTGCAAGGCGTTCGACCTCGGCTGGACCGATCTGACGACCGGTTTGGATCGGCTTGCCTGGGAGCACCAACTTGCCGCGTTCGGCAGCCGCAGCCGCCACAAATGGCTCGAACGCAGACCCTAGATCTCGGCTCGAGCGAGTCCGGTCAAATCGCGAGTGACTGTAATTCCTTCCGCCGATGAGCGCCAGCGTCGCCCCACTGCGTGTCTCGGTCGTCACCGCTGCGTACTGGATGTAGGCAGGCTCCGTCCCAGCCACATGAGCAGCCTCGATCGGGTGAGACCAGGATTTTTCATGCTCCAAATCCTCAACCGCCCGGGTGAGCTCTAACTCTAACCGATTCTGCCAAGCTGCATCGATCGTCGTCTGCACCTGCAGCCCGCCGCTCCGGATGTCGCCATCTTCAAGGATGCGATCCAGCTCGCGGCGCACCGCCTGCAACGCATACGACGTTTGCGATTCACGCCGCTCCTCGCTGACGAGTTTGATCGGTTCCGCCACGATGCGGTCGCGATGGGCTTGGTCGATAGTTCCCATGGCGATCAACCGGTTGAGCGTTTGGTTGCGTTGCTCAACTGCCGCATCAAGATTTCGGAAGGGTGAAAAAATGTGAGGCCCACGGATGATGCCGACGATCATTGCACACTCGCCCTCGCTGAGGTCCTTGGTGGTCTTGCCGAAATACGTGCGTGCGGCTTGTTCGATCCCATCCGCCCCTGCGCCGAAGTAAATCCGGTTGAGGTAGTGGGTCATGATTTCTTCCTTGGAATAAGAAGACTCGACCCGCAGCGTCAGCGCGATTTCCAAAAATTTCCGATGCAGAGACTTCTGCTTCATTTTGAAGGAATTCCGCGCAAGTTGCATGCTAAGCGTCGATGCCCCTTGAGTGAAATCCCAGTCCTTGAAATTGCGGACCGTGGCCCGTAGCAACCCACGGACATCCACTCCGCAATGCTCAAAAAATCGAGCATCCTCGCGAGCGCACAGCGATTTCACCAAAAACTCAGGGATGTCCTCCCGCTTGACCAGCCTCCGACCCTCGCCGCCTGGCGCGGTGATTTCCACCCCCTTACGGTCATAGTATAGAGTCCCAACCGGCAATTTGGCGACCTCCGCCATGTCGAACCGCATCGCAAGCGAGTAGTAAAAAAAGGCAAGACCCACTAACCCGATGGAGCCAACCACCGTGAGCTGAAATGCAAGCACCGCCCCGCCATGCATCCACTCGGGAAGCCATCGCTTCCAAAATGACGAGGGGGTGATGGGACGCCAAGTGGACATGGGAAAATCAAAAGTAACCCACGAATGATGACCGAATGTCTGGACTTGGGCAAGCTCTGGCGATCACCCGCAGTGAGAAACTCTGGCGATCGACCGCGGTTCCGTTGGGAGAAATCACACCATCTGCCGCAATCGATAGGAAATTTCAATTCCTCCGCTTGCAACCCTGCCCATTGCCTAGCAAAGTGCCTGTGCGCCCAAATTGTCCCGCAGAAGCATTTGAACAAACCTATTTTATCGGAGCGAAACCTCCTTCTTCTGCTCGCGACGGTGCAGTTCACTCAAATCATGGATTTCATGATCATGATGCCATTGGGGCCACAGTTGATGCGGGAGCTGCAAATCTCGCCCAAGGAATTTGGCGGATTGATTTCCTCATTCGCCCTCACGGCGGGTGTGGTCGGGCTCCTTGCCGCACCCTTCATCGATCGGTTCGACCGACGCAAGTTGCTGCTATTTTGCTATGCGGGCTTCGCGCTGGGCACCCTCGCTTGCGGGCTATCAAACAGCGGCTTGAGCTTGTTGTGGGCACGCGCAATTTGCGGAGCCTTCGGCGGGGTCAGCGGAGCGACTATCATGACCATCGTCGCCGATGTGGTACCAATGGAGCGCCGTGCCCGCGGCATGGGGATCATCATGACCGCCTTCTCGGTGGCGGCAGCCTTGGGCGTTCCTTGCGGACTCAAGCTCGCACAAATCTGGAAATGGGAAGGCCCTTTTTTCGCGGTCGCCGCGGTCGCCGCGGTGGTCTGGATCGGCCTGTTCCGAATTCTCCCCCCCGTGCGTGGGCATCTAACCGGTGAAAAATTAAACTCTGCCAAGAACTTCATCGGGCTCCTCAGCAAGCCGAATGCTTGGATCGGGTTAATCCTGATGATGGTTCTCGTATTTGGTCATTTCACGGTGATCCCTTATTTCTCAACCTTCCTCGTGAGCAACGCGAGACTTCCTGAGAGCAACCTTTTCCTGGTTTACCTAACGGGAGGGATCGTCACGATCTTTACGGGGCCCTTCATCGGTAAGTTGGCAGACCGCTACGGTCGCTACCGGATTTTCGTGATTCTCATCATCGGGGCATGCGTGTCGATTCGACTCCTGACCACCGCAGGCCCGCTTCCCTTGTGGCACACCTTGCTCTTGGTCGCTGGCTTTTTCACGTTTGCCAGTGGCCGATTCGTGCCAGGTCAGGCGACGATTTCCATGGCCGTGCCACGTGGGCAACGGGGTGCCTACATGAGCCTCATCGCCTGTTCGCGCGACCTCGCCTCCGGTCTCACCGCAAGCCTAGGTGGCCACATCATTGCAGAAGGGCCTGGCGGCAAGCTCCTCCACTTCGAGCGCCTCGGCTGGATCGCCATCGGGGTGAGCGTACTCAGCCTCTGGATCTTCAAGCAGGTGAAGTCGGTGGAATGATGGCTCGAGGTCGAGTCATTATCCACTTCCCTTTGGAGGGCGAATCACTAACACTTTATCAAGCGCATTTCGCACACAAACTCAACTCTGAGATCTCACCCGATCATGTCAACGCCCGCCGCTCCAAGTACGCCCAATTACCGAACGCTCGCATGGGGCGGGTTCGTCGCCTTGCTGCTTTCCTGCATCGCTGCGGTGATGTTCCATTCTTTTCTCGTCGACACCGTGACCTCTCGGCTTTGTGAAGCTGCCGACCAAGGCATACCGGTGGAAAAGCGGATGCCGGTATTCTTGGATGGGATTGCCATGGACGGCTACACGTGGAACCGCCATGCAGAAATGCTCGGGAAAGATGGCTCATGGCGTCTCCGAAATACCGACTTCGACAACGCGCCTGACGGCCGCAAGGTCTATTGGAATTCCGCCTTCGCTTGGTACTTGCGCGGTCTGGGTGAAATCTACCGCTCGGTGACCCATGAGCCATTGCGCCATAGCATTTTCCGGATGTCGATCTGGGCGAATCCGATCCTCTTGGTGATCGCGTTGGCGACATTTGCCACCGCTGCCGCTCGGCGATTTGGGCCCCTCTGCGGCTCGGTGATCGCGTTCGGGATGGTGGGCATCGCATCATTTTATGAAGGATTCATGCCGGCCTACCCGGACCATCATGGCATCATTGCCTTCGCATGCCTCGGAACGTTGTTTGGCATCGCGTGGGCAGGCGCAGGCTGGGTCCAAAGCCCAGATGGCACGGACTTTGCCAGCCCTCGATCACTGAAACAAGCGAGACAAGGCATGATTTTATCCGCCATCTGCGGAGCTGCGGGCCTTTGGATCAGTACGATTTCGACCGCGATCATTCTTGGGACCATTGGATTCGGCGTTCTAGTGGCCGTGTTTTTCTTTGGTCGTGAATCCTTGGCACTTAAAACCGCTGAAAAATCGAAGCTGACCTTCCATCCTGAGCTGTGGAAAACTTGGTCCGTCTGGGGTGCCGTCGCGAGCCTCATCTTTTTTGTCTTGGAGTTCTTCCCCTCCGAGATGTCGATGCATCTTGAGATCAATCATCCCTTCCATTCGCTGGCATGGTTTGGGGGTGGTTGCATCATTGCTTCGGTTTCCCGGTGGTTTATCCAACCCGACGCGGAGCGCGGACCGTTCCCATGGCGCGCCCTCGTTCTGCCCGCGATCGGATGTTCCATTGCTCCCGCGATGATTCTGTTAGGGGACGCCCGAGTCTATTCACCGAAGGACCCATTCTACTGGCAATTGCTGAAGAACATCGTGGAGTGCATGCCGATCACCTCCTTGGTCGAAATCCGTCACTTGGCTTGGCAGCAGGCCATTGGGTGGATGCCATTGCTCGTCATTGCCACGGGCGTTCTGCTGCGTTTCCGATCTGTCGGGCGCGGAACGAAGGCACTGCTGGTTTGCATGCCCATCCCCATCATCGTCCTCATCGGCTTGCAATTCTATCAGATCCGTTGGGGCACTGTGAGTGGCCCGCTCTATCTCGCGCTTGCAGCCATCGTCATTCCTCAGCTGTGGCGGGGCATGCAGCGCAATCGACTGACCCAGTTGGTTGCCGTGGGACTCATCGGCGATTTTGCCTATCTCACTTCGTTCGATGCGTTCGGGTACCGCTTCCTGCCGATCTATGAACAGTACAGTGGCGGCACCAACCTGACTCTTAACACCGACCAAGCCATGGCGCTTCTGCATCGCCAGATGGCGCGCGCCATCCTTGACAGCGCAGGTGACACCCCCGTCGTGTTGTTGAGCAGCCCTAACAGCTCGTGCATGCTCTCGGCGTTTGGCGGCTTCCGTACCATTGGCACCCTGTATTGGGAAAACATTGAAGGACTCAAAGCGGCGGCGGCGGGCCTCAACAGCCAAAGCGACGATGAAGCACTCGCCTTCATCAAAAAGCACGGAGTCACCCACATCTCGATGATGACATGGGAGAACTTCATCGAGCCGTATTTCCATATCCTGTATCCGAAACCGGTCCCAGGCATCACGTTTGAAAAATCCTTCGGCAAGCGAGCTCTCAACGACAAGGCCATCCCCATTTGGTCTCAGCCGCTTCCGTTTGCAGTGCCTGGTTTCTGTGCTGGACTCAACCAAATGGTGCTCATGCTCCGTGTCGCCCCAGAACAAAGTCTCAACGAGGCGAAATTCCACATCGCCCAATACGCGCTCATCGCCCAAGGCAGACCTCAAGAAGCGGAAACAATTTTCAAGGACATTCTCAAAGATGCGCCCGAGAGCAACTTGGTTCACCTCGAACTCTCCAAAATTTACTTCGGCCAAAACAAGTTCCGCGAAGCCGTCGATGAGGCCAGTGCGGCGATGAAGTCCGTTGCGCCCGAAGTCCGCGAGCCCATTTTAAAAGAACTGGCTGAACAACTCGCCGCCAAGGGCCAAAAGGATCTAGCAGATGAAATCATCAACCTGGTGAAAAAGCCCTGACCCGTTCGCACTCGCCCAAAGGGCATTGGCAAGATCTCAGGCATCCGACGTACTCGGATTCACCTAAATCGGTTCGTCGTAAGATGACCCGATTGACAACCGAAGTGGCCGATTCTAGCTTTAACAAGATTCGATTGTCCTGACTGGTTTGCAGTCAACGCATTCCGCACACTCGATTTCCACACCAGCCTCGACACCGCCACTCATGGACCTCACGATCGTCATGCCTTGCCTCAATGAGGCAGAGACCCTTGCCACCTGCATTCGCAAGGCACTTTTGGGCATCCAGAGTGCTGGGATTACTGGCGAGGTCGTGATCGCTGACAATGGTAGTACCGACGATTCCCGCGAAATTGCCACCCGTGAGGGCGCGCGCGTGGTGTCCATTCAGCATAAAGGGTATGGCAACGCGCTGCGCGGCGGCATCGAAGCCGCTGAGGGAAAATGGATCCTCATGGGCGATGCCGATGACAGCTACGACTTTTCGAACATTTCGGCATTCGTCAACATGCTCCAGCAGGGGCATGATCTTGTCATGGGTTGCCGGATGCCATCGGGTGGAGGAACAGTTTCCCCGGGTGCGATGCCCTGGAAGCACCGCTGGATTGGCAATCCGGTCCTCACCTTCATTGGACGACTCTTTTTCAAGGCCCCCGCCCACGACTTCCACTGCGGAATGCGCGGGTTCACGAAGGAAGCCTACACCCGCATGGAACTCCGCACCACGGGCATGGAATTCGCATCGGAAATGGTGATCAAAGCCACCTTGACGGGTCTGAAGATCACCGAAGTCCCCATCACGCTCTATCCAGATGGACGTTCCCGAGCGCCTCACCTGCGGAGCTGGCGAGACGGCTGGCGCCACCTTCGTTTCATGCTGCTGTTCAGCCCGCGTTGGCTTTTTCTATTTCCTGGCATTTTGGTTAGCTTGATCGGGTCGATTGGGCTCGGCGCTCTCGCCCTTGGAAACATGATCTTCGGCAGAGTCGTCCTCGATGTCGGCACAATGATGGTCTCATCGATGATGTTACTCCTCGGCACCCAGCTTCTATGGCTGGCGGTATTCACTCGCGAATTCGGTGTCGCCGAGGGCCTGCTCCGTCCCAACCAGCGCCTGCGAAAAATCCTCGATGCGTTCTCGCTCGAATGGGGACTCGCACTTGGCATGCTCATGGCGCTTGCCGGACTGGGCTTGCTTGGTTGGGCGTTCCTTGACTGGGAGCACGCAGGCTTCCAAGGGCTATCTTATGGCACCAACCTCCGCCGGATCATTCCTGCCTCGACGCTCATCGTGCTCGGCGTCCAGTTCCTATTCGGTAGCTTTTTCCTCGGAGTGCTCGGCCTCAGGACGGTCAACCACAACCGCGAGACATGAATCGGCATCGATCCGACTCAAGCAATACGAGGGGAGCCAACGCTTGCTACTGGATCGAGATTCAGCCAATTCCCATGGTTCACCATCCCACTGGGCTTGACGCTACCGCTGTGGCGTGCATCTTCCGCGTCCGATGATTTCCGTCCAGTCACTCCGTGTTGAATTCGGCCCCCGCGTGCTATTCAACGACCTTTCGTTTTCCGTGCAGCCGCGTGAGCGCATCGCCTTCGCCGGTCACAACGGAGCGGGCAAGTCGACCTTGATGAAATGTGTCGCAGGCATCATCCCCGCCACCGCCGGCCAAATCCACGCGCCGCGAGGCACTCGAGTCGGCTACCTGCCGCAGGAAGGCATCCACGTCCGCGGCCGCACGCTTTGGCAAGAAACCGAGTCGGCCTTTGGCGAGACGATGGCCCTCAGCGAGAAAATCGACCGCCTTTCCGAAGAACTCACCAAGCTCGACCCGCGCTCGTCCCCTTACGGAGATCTGTTAGAGGAAATCGGCGAGCTCGAACTTCAGCTCGACGCCACCGACCCCGCCCGAATGAAACCGCGGATTGAGTCGGTACTCAAAGGATTGGGTTTCCAACAAAAAGATTTCACGCGGGATTGTTCTGAGTTCTCGGGTGGCTGGCAGATGCGGATCGCGATGGCGAAGTTGTTTCTCCAAGAGCCCGAGGTTTTGCTGTTAGACGAGCCGACCAACCACTTGGACATCGGCACTCAAATCTGGGTCGAGCAATATCTCGTCAACTACCCTGGCGCGATTCTGCTCATTTCTCACGACCGGGCACTTCTCGACACCCTCTGCACCCGCACGATCGCATTCTCACACGGCAGGGCCGAAGAATATGCGGGAAATTTTTCCTACTTCGAACGCGAGTCGGTGCTCCGCAAAGAAATCCGCCTCAAACAATACACCGCCCAACAACGCGAGATCGCAGAGACCCAGCGCTTCATCGACCGCTTCCGCGCGTCTGCAAACAAGGCGACCCTCGTGCAATCCCGCATCAAGTTGCTCGCCAAAGTCGAACGCATCCCTGCGCCCGAGCAAGACGACGCGGTGATGAACTTCAAATTTCCACCTCCACCGAATTCTGGGCACACGGTGGCCAAACTTGAAGGGGTATCGAAAAGCTACGGCGCACTCAACATCTTTAAGGGCTTCGACTTCGAAATCAACAAGGGCGAAAAATTCGCGATTGTCGGCCCGAATGGCGCCGGGAAATCGACGTTCTGCCGCCTGATCACCGGCCAAGAAGCGCCCGACGACGGCAACCACGCATTCGGCCACAAGGTCGCGACCTCGTTTTTCTCTCAAAATCACGCGGACGAACTGGATCCAAACCTCTCGGTGCTCGAAACCGTGGAAGCTGCGGCATCTCGCGAGAGCATGCCCCACGCGCGGAATCTGTTAGGCTGTTTCCTTTTCCGTGGCGATGACGTCTTCAAGAAGATCGGCGTGCTCTCCGGCGGTGAACGTTCCCGCGTCGCGCTCGTGTGCATGCTCTTGCGCCCCGCGAATTTCTTGATCCTCGACGAGCCGACGAACCACCTCGACATGCAATCGCAGGATGTGCTCCAACGCGCGCTCATCGACTACCCCGGAAGCGTGATGATCGTCTCTCACAACCGAACCTTCCTCGACGCATTGGTCACCAAGACGCTCGAGTTCCGCCCCGGTGAGGCACCTGTCCTCTACGCGGGAAACATCACTTACTATTTGGAAAAATCGGCCGAGGATGAGGCGGCGAAAAAAGGCACGGCCCCACGTCTCGCCACACTCGCGCCCGACCCTTCTTCAAAAGGCTCTTCCCGCCAGTCGGTACCGGGCGTCAATCGCAAGGAACAACGCCGGATCGAAGCCGAGGCCCGCGAAATCAAATCCAAGGTGCTCAAGCCGCTGGAGATCGAGTTCACTGCGCTTGAAGCCAAGATCGCCGAGACCGAGGCCGCGCAAGCGACGCTCACCCAGCAACTCTCCAGCCCAGCCGTCACCAACGATCCAAGCAAACTCCGCGAGGTCAGCAACGCGGTGGAAAAACTCGCGAAATCCCTCGAAACAAGCTATTCCCGCTGGGGGGCACTCTCGGAGGAAATCGAACGCTTGCGCGTCAAGCTCGGCATCGAGGTCTAATAGACCGCATTAAGCCAGCGTGAGTCCAACCGGACAATGGTCCGAGCCTAACACCTCTGGCAGGATCTTCGCGCCCGCAACGCGATCGACCAAACCGCTGGAAACACCGAAGTAGTCGATTCTCCAACCGATGTTCCGTTGGCGTGCGCCCGCACGGTAAGACCACCACGAATAAGCATCGGTTAGATCTGGATAGAGATGCCGAAAGGTGTCGACAAATCCCACTTCTAACAATTTTCCAAAACTCTCACGTTCTTCATCGGAGAAGCCAGGGCTTTTGCGGTTGTCCTTGGGACGAGCCAGATCGATTTCTTGGTGGGCCACATTCAGATCCCCGCAGAAAATCACCGGTTTGCGCGTGGCGTGTTTCTCGAGATGAAGCCGGAACGCTTCGTCCCAGCTGATTCGATACGACAAGCGCCGGAGTTCATCCTGCGCGTTCGGCGTGTAAACATTCACGAGAATGAAATCTGTATATTCGAGCGTCAGCACACGTCCTTCGCGGTCATGTTCATCGATGCCAAGACCGAGACTCACCTCCAGCGGCTTTTCCCGGGAAAACACCGCAACGCCCGAGTACCCGGGTTTTTCCGCCGAGTTCCAGAACGCATGGTAGCCATCGAGTTCACTCGGCAGCGGGACTTGTTCTGGCCGTGCTTTCGTTTCCTGCAAGCAAAGGATATCTGGCTGCTCGTTCGCGACAAACTCACCGAAGCCTTTGCCCAAGACCGCTCGCATGCCATTCACATTCCATGAGATCAGTTTCATCGGCGCCAAGTTTCTACATCACACCAGCAACATGCAATCGCAATGAGAACGGTGTTGCTTCAATCGTTTTCTGATCTGGTTTTTTATCTGCGGGCTCCGCAGTCATATCCGCAAAACCTCATCAACTCGAGTTAGGCCGAAAAATCAGAAATCCCCAGCCACTTTTGCTCATTCGCAAGCAGAAAAAAAATTCTTGCCAGCCTAACTGTGAACGTTTTAGAGCATTTTAAATAAAACTGTAGCCGCAGTGAGTAAACCAATTGGTGGCGTCTTTTTGGGTTACCTGTGAGAGCGCGTCTCCAATTGCCAGGAGAAGGGCTTCGTTGGTGCGGGCTTCGGCCTTGCGCAGAAGAGCTTTCACCTTGCTCCACATCAGTTCGATGGGATTGAGATCCGGCGAATAGGCTGGCAGGAATCTCACCGTAACTCCCGCACTCTTTAACAGATCAAGCGCTTGGTTGTCCTTGTGGGCGCTGAGGTTGTCCATTACGAGGATGTCTCCTGCCTTGAGCGTTGGCAGCAGGATCTCCCGCACGTAACAGCGGAACACCTCCGCGTTGACCGCTCCCTCCACCGTCATGCAGGCGGTGGTGCCATCTTGCCTCACCGAGCCGATCATCGTCGTGGTGCGCCAGCGGCCGCAGGGCGCACTGGCATGAAGTCGTTTCCCACGAGGGCTGCGGCCGCGCAATCGCGTCATGTTCGTTTTGGCCGCCGACTCGTCGAGAAAGACGAGTCGGGAGGGAACGAACCCTTTTTGAATCTTGCGCCAGATCCGGCGGGCGCGGGCGACGTCCGGTCGGGATTGTTCTGCGGCGCGGAGCGTCTTTTTTTATATGTCAGGCCCATGTCGACCAGCACGTAGTGGATGGCTTGGATGGTGCATCCCAGACCCAGGCGAGTCCGGATCTCCTCAAGAGTGAGATCGGGTTGTTTGACCAGAAGAAGACGCAGCTCGCGGCGATGGGAGTCGATGATGAGGGGCTTGCGGCCGCTGCGATGGTGACGGGGCGCGATGTCACCGGCGTGGCGGCGCTGTTGGATGAGCTTTTTGACCATCCCGACAGAGACCTCGAAACGGCGGGCCACCTGTTCACGGGTGGTGTCGCCGCGATCATAGGCCTTGAGGATACGCTGCCGGAGATCCATTGAGATCGTTGCCATGGGCGCACCCTAGCATGGAATCCGGAAACGGCTACAGTTTTATTTAAAATGCTCTAATAGGTAGGATGAAGCGGGAATAGGTTGAGGCCTTGTCGCCACTGGAGCGCAATCCGTAACTCGTCGGATAGATGTGCCTCGTTACGGAAGGTATCGCCAAGGTGGCGTTCCAACCGCCCACACTCAGGCTCGGATCCA
>CAILVZ010000048.1 GCA_903837825.1 Akkermansiaceae bacterium
CGATCTGGTGGAGTCAAACCTTGCACGACGTGTGCGGGCCGCGGTGTCGTGGCTCGCCAAGCGGGAATCTTTATCCAGCAAACGACCTGCCCCGAATGTCGCGGTGCCGGAGAAACGATTTCAGATCCATGCTCAAGCTGCAAAGGCGAGGGTCGCGTCCAGCGTGAGAGTCGCATCAAGCTCCGCATCCCAGCTGGGGTGGATACTGGTACCCGCTTGCGATCCTCTGGAAATGGAGACGCAGGCGTGCGAGGTGGTCCCGCCGGCGACCTCTATGTTTTTCTTCACGTCCGCGATCACGACGTTTTCGAACGCGAGGATTCGGATTTGTACTGCTCGGTGCCGCTGCCGTTCTCGATTGCGGCTCTCGGAGGCGAACTCAAGGTCCCTACGCTCGATGGTCAATCCTCCATCAAAATCCCCGTTGGCACTCAAGGCGGAACAGTCTTCCGGCTGCGCGAAAAAGGGATCCCATCGCTTTCGAGTACCCGCCGCGGGGCCCTCAACGTCACGGTGCAAGTGGAAGTCCCCACCAAGCTCAGTCACGAACAGCAGGAAAAACTGCGGGCATTCTCCGAATCCATCGGCGAACACAACTCTCCCATGCAGGAAGGCTTTTTCAAAAAGGCGAAACGGTTCTTTGATCTCTAACCGATTGGTTTTGGATCAACGGTGAACCGCTTGCACTCGTGATTCTTGATTGATCGATCCACCTCAGACTTTCATGGCTCGTTTTTATCTACCTCACGATTCATGGCAGGTGGATCCGGCGCTCACCGGTGACGAGGCGCGCCATCTTTCCCAAGTGCTTAGAGCAAGGCCGGGAGATGGCATCGTGGTGTTCGATGGTCGTGGCCATCGTGCATCAGCTGAGATTCTTGCGGTATCCCGTGATCGTGTGACCCTACGCATCGGAGAAATTTTACCATCTCGCGCACCAGTACCCGTGATCACCCTTGCGCAAGCGATCCCAAAGGGAAAGAACATGGATTTGATTGTTCAAAAATCGGTCGAGCTCGGCATCGCGACCATTCAACCGCTGATCACGCGCTACACGGTGGTTCAGCCGGGTGAGGGTAAGGCCAGTAAATGGCGGCGTAATGCCCTCGAAGCGTGCAAACAATGCGGTCAAGATGTCCTGCCTGAGATTACCGAGCCGCTCACATTCGACCGCTGGATCTCCCACCCGCATGACTCGGCTGGATTGAAGTTGATTGCGTCACTCGCTCCCGGTGCGCGGCCCATGCGCGACATTTTGCGAGAGCATCCAAGCACAACTCACGCAACGTTGCTCGTTGGTCCGGAAGGCGACTTTGCACCAGAGGAAACCTGCGCAGCACTTGAGGCTGGCTTCATCCCGGTTTCGTTAGGCTCCATCGTGTTGCGCGTCGAGACGGCAACATTGTTTTGTCTGTCTGCCTTGCGCTATGAGTTCGATTGCATTGGTGTGCCCTAATGCGTGAGTTGAGGTCAGTTTCACTCCAATGCGAGCGATGCTCCACTAACAATCTGTTAGAACGAGACGCTTTCTCCGATTTTCGGCAAGTGCAAGGTGATGCCTGCGGCTTCGAATGATGCGATCGCCGCACCGTGATCAATTTGGATGGGCGGGAAGGTATCATAGTGGACCCCGATCACGTGCTGGGCACCACAGAACTTCGCTGCCTTCACCGCATCGGCCACGCCCATGGTGAAATTGTCGCCAATCGGTAGCACCGCAAATTTCAAAGAAAATTCCTCAGCAATCAACTTCATGTCGAAGGTCAATGCCGTATCGCCCGCGTAGTAGAAGCTTCCATCGCCAGTCTCAAGGACGAAGCCAGCTGGATTTCCGCCATAGCTTCCGTCTGGCAGTGAACTTGAGTGAATGGCATTCACCATCTTGATCCTTCCGCATGGTAGCGCATACGACCCGCCATGATTCATTGGATGTGCGGTGGTGACTCCTTGGCGCCCCAACCAATCGGCAATCTCCCAATTGGCGATGACCAAAGCTTTGGTCTTGGTTGCGATCGAAACGGCGTCCGCAAGGTGGTCGATATGGGCATGGGATATCACGATCACATCAGGCCGAATTTCATCAATTTGAACCGATTCTGCGAGCGGATTGGGACTGATGAATGGATCGAACAAGAGACGGGATCCGCGGGCTTCTAGTAGAAAACAGGAATGTCCGAAATAGGTGAATTTGAGCATACGAATTGATTTTTTTAGCAGTTAGATCACCCTCGAATTTCGGCCAGTTATTGGCTTGATTCAAGCGAAGGGGGCGGGCTCAGTGAGTGATTCGTATGCGGTGAAGGTTTTTCGAGCAAGGTGAATATTTTTGCCGGGTTTAGTGATTAAGGTTGGGTATAAGTTTCATCGGTAGGTGGTGTTGGATGCAATGAGCGTTGGATAATTTTCCAATTCTCATCCGAATTTGATACCGCGTAAAGAATCGTGGCGACCATGGGACGTGTGATGTTGATCGATGTTTTCAGCGCTCCTGCAAGCCAAAGGCTAAGAAGGGGAATCGCTGGTGGGCCCAACGGCTGTGGCAGATTTTCCACACGCTGTCGGATGGTGTCGTGCTCGGCATCGTTACCGGTGAAAACCGCATGCATGAGTTCCTTGGCGCGATGCCAGTTAGAATGGTGCGGGGGCGGCTGGGTGTTCTCAGCTGGCTCTGCAGCCTCGGCCTGAGGTGTCCGTTGCTGGTTCCGCTCTCTAAGAGTTTCTACACGAGCTCCAAATTCATCCCAGGTCTCGCCGTGGTGATGGGCTGTCAGCAAGCTTTTGATTTGAGAGATGAAATGATTGGAATCGATCTCGATTTTGTAGCGCATGGGGGTGGGGGGATGGTTAGGCAATTTGCACTGACTAACGAGATTTTCGGTGAACCGATGGGGGGGAATCGCCGAAAAGTATAACTCAAGTGCATGGAAAAACAATGGGTCACATCAATGTGCATGAGGCGATGGATGCGAGCAGGCCAGTTCATGAGGTGAGAATAGGTTAACAATCAAGGGGGGGCTGTTAGTCTTTCTTTCACGCTTATCTCACAACCGTTCCGAAGTTTTTCTTGATGATTTTCTCGACCCTGCATCGCGGTTCCAACCTGACTTTCATGGCATGCTTGATGCCAACGCACCCGATTCTGCGAAGTTCAAATTGTCGATAAGCTCAGCCTAATTGGCCGCTACGCTGAATCCTCCGCAGTTCGGTGGTCTGAATGTGCTCGACTCGAATCCACTGGATGGGTTTTCATTTCACCACCGATATGAGTAAAGAAAAAGTCAGTCCCTCCAATGATTCCCCCGCCCCTGCCGCTTCCCCTCGTGCCCGCAAGGTTGCAACGCCGCGGCCGAAGAAGGCGGCAAAGGTGGTAGCTTCTGTTGATGTGGTCCCTGAGCCGGCGAGCATTCCATTTCCGCCAGCGCCGAAGCATGAGGGTGAGCCAGAGAGCAAGCCTGTCTCAAGGAAGCCGGAGGCCAATGCGCAGGCGAGTCCGAGTGACTGGCCTGAGGCTGAGTCGGTAGGCGGGGCGTCTTCGAACTCCGAAGCGGGAAAACGGAAACGCCGCCGCCGCAAGGGCAAGGGGCAATCGAATGGTGCGATGAACCAAGGAATCTCGACCCAAGATGAGGGGTCTTCGGCAGCAGTGGCATTGCCCGTGGAAGGTAAATCGGCCGATTCGGGTCAAGATCAGCGCCAGCGCCCGGCACCTCACGTCCAGCAGCAGCCTCCGGTGAATCGTCCTAAAATCGACCCCGAGTTGCTGACAAAGATGGCTTGGAAAATTTATTTGGCAGAGATCGGCGAAGAGGGGGTTGCGTTGATTGGTGACAATGATGCCAAGGAACTCTCGCGCCGTTGCTTCCGATTGGCCGAGATTTTCATCGAAGAGCAGTCGCGCAGGCGTTGATGGGTGCCGCTTGGCGGGTTGTTTCTTCGGCTTGCTTCCGTCTTGGCGCACGCTAGGTTGATGGGGATGAATCGCAGGGCCAGAAGATACAGGAACTCGGGCGGAAACCGTTGGCTGGGCAGAGGATTCGCGTGGCTCGTTGCGCTCGCACTGGTTCTGTTAGGGATTGGCTATGGGATGCTACGAAGCTATTTGCGGAGTGATGCGTTTCGGCAATTTTTATCGGGAGAGGTCAGCAAATCCACGGGGATGAGTGGCGAATTTGCTCCATTTCATTGGGATGGATTGGCGGTCGATACCGATGGGTTTGAAGCGAAGGGTTCGGGTTGGATCACGTCGTTGCGGGCGGATGATTTGCACACCGAAGTGGGACTGGGTGAAGTGCGGAGAGGAGTTTGGCAAATTCGGGAGTCGAACGTGCGTCAGTTGGAGTTGGCCCTGGATGCGCGCCAACCCATGGCGCTTGAGGGAAATACGGCGATGCCAAATCCGTTTGGGGCGCAGCAGGTAAAGCGCTCCGCGTGGCTACCCAATGAAGTCGAACTTCAGGGGATCAACGTTCGGAAATTGGCGGTTCGTGCGGCTCTTGATGCGGGCGTGGCGACTGCGGCCGGCATGGAAGTGCGAGTCACCCAAGCAGGTGCGAAGAATGCTTATCGCGCTCAGGCCATGGGTGGTACGATCCGCTTGCCCTTTGAAAGGGTTCCGGAGTTATCGTTGGACCAGGTCCGTCTGCGTTATCAAGACAAACAAGTTTTCCTAACAGATTTAATCATGGGTGTCTGGGGCTCTGGGCGGATCCAGTCGAGTGGCGAGTGGGACATGGAGGCTGGAAAATTTTCCGTGCAGGGAGACATCACTGGGGTCAAGTGTGAGAATCTTTTGAATGCGAATTGGGCCAAGCGTTTGTCTGGCGATGTGCATTCCAATTTCATGGTGGATCAGCGCCGAAGTCGTTCGGGAGGGGCACGTGCGAGTGGTCATCTGGTGGTTCAGAATGGGGTGCTAACGGCCTTGCCGATCCTTGATGCCATGGCGGCCTACGCGGACACACGGCGATTCAGAGTTCTAACCTTGAGCGATGCTCAAACCGAGTGGCAGTGGCAAAAAGACGAACTCAATCTCACCAAGCTCGTGATCGCAAGTGAAGGGTTGGTGCGACTGGAAGGTGGGATTCAAATCCGCGGGAACCAGCTGGATGGATCATTCCGGTTAGGGATTGCGCCCGGGACGCTTTCGACCATTCCCGGGGCGGAATCCGAGGTTTTCGTGCCGGGAGAGCGTGGGCTTTTGTGGACTTCGCTTCGCATCACCGGAACGATGGACGATCCAAAGGAAGATTTGACCGACCGACTCGTCGCCGCGGCAGGCATCCGGATGTTTGAGCAGCTTCCCAAGAGCGGAGAACGAGTGATCAAATTTGCTCAATCCATCCTAGGTGGATCTTCTCCAACGTCAAATGAGGACAGTGCCAAGGTGAATGAACAAAGCGAGAAGGTCGTCAAGGAGGTGAATGGTCTTCTCCAAGGGTTGCTCGATGGAGGTCCGCGGAAGCGGCAGAAGGAGGATCCATGAGCCCTCGGATTTCCCTCATCATCCCCGCGCACAATGAGGCTGCGTTTTTGCCTAGTTGCCTCGCTGCGGTGCATCGGGCGTCTGAGCGCATCGATGGTGGGGTGGAGATCATCGTGATCCTCAATCGTTGCAGCGACGAGACCGAGCACATCGCGCGGGATCATGGCTGTGCGATCGTCCGCGAGGATGCCAAAAATCTCTCGATCATTCGCAATGCCGGTGCGGCTGCCGCCACGGGCGAGGCGCTCGTCACTTGTGATGCCGACAGTCGGATGCACCCGGACAGTTTTGTCGAGATTCTCAAGCGCCTCGATTCGGGGCGTTTCTGCGGCGGCGGCGCGGTCGTCTTGCCGGAGCGGTGGTCGCTCGGCATTGTCGCGAGTGGGCTATCAATCTTGCCCTACCTTGCATTTACGGGGGTAAGTTTCGGATTGTTTTGGTGCTTTAAGCGGGATTTTGATGCAATCGGTGGCTTCGATCCACGCTTGGTTTCGGTCGAGGACATTGATTTTGCTCAGAGATTGAAAGCGCATGGGCGCAAATCGGGGCGCTCGTGGGGGACATTGGTTCGGACTCCCTTGGTCACCTCATGCCGGAAATTTGATCAATTTGGCGACGCTTATCTTTTTTGGAATCCCCGATTTGTGCGCAAGGTCTTTCTTGGCACCGATCGGCAAGCTGCCGACCATTTTTGGTACGACGTCAGGGGGGAATGAAGATTCTTTGAGGTACGCTGAAGTTTCGGCTTTCGGTGTCGATGACAGTTCTGTCACAATCGCCGTGTTGGGGAGGGGGATTTTTGCGCTTTCCTTCCTGTCTTTACCTAGTGTTGGCATGAGTTCTGCACTTTCTTGGCGGTTTACTCCGCCTTAACTTCGTGATTTCGCAACCAAAAATCATCCATTCCAGCAGCAAGACGGGCTTCTCGCTCGTTGAAATGCTGGCAGTGATCGCCATTACGGTGATTTTGCTGACGGCTGGGATTAGCCTTTTGGCTGGGACGGGTGTCCAATCGCGTAAGACCAGTTCGGATCTGCTCACCGGGTTGATCGAGCAGGCGCGCACGCTTGCGATCACGTCGAGGTCATGCGTGGTGCTGGCGGTCGCGGAGCCGGGTGATCTTCCTGGGGACGACGAGCGGTGTCGGTTGAGCCTCTTCAAAATCCCGGAGTGGCCTGAAGGCGTGTCATCGCCCACAGAGCTTAAGGGTGTTCAAGTCAATCGTTGGCAAACCTTGGAAACGGGCATTGTGCTTTATGGCGGAAATGTCGATGGCGTCATGAATCCGTTGGATCAACCGGAGGTGACGCTGACTTACGGAGGGACGAAAAATCTCAGCGTGAAGGTCCACTTCATTGCGTTCAACACCCGGGGTGGACTCTATTGTCCAGCAGGTCAGGCGCCGATCGCCATGCGAATCGCTGAGGGTGGTTATCGTGGAAGCCCGCGCAAGGCGGTTGCCAATATGCGAGGTTCGCAGCGAACGATTGCAGAAAACCGATTGAAAATCGGGCGTGTCATGGCACGCCCTTACCGCATTGACGGATGAAGATTGATCCACCGGCATCCCCTAAAAACCGCGGAGTATCGCTGATCGAGGCGGTGATCGCGATGGGTGTGCTCGCCGTGGCGATTCCCGTGGTGTTTGGAGCATTGGCGAAGTCCGGCAGCAGTGGATCGGACTCGGAGGCCGAGACTCGAAGCACTTGGATTGTCCCGGTTTGCGTGAATGAGATTCGCGCGTCCCGCGACGCCAAGCCTGAATTCTTTACGACCACGTTGGTGAAGCAGACGTTTCCTCCGAGCGGCGATGTTTGGGCTCTGGCATTTTCGCGGGATGGCAAGGTCATCGGCAAGGTCAGTAAGAACCAGTATGATGCAGGGCTGAAGCAGCTCAATGGCCAAGAAGTCCGTTATGTGGCCACACTCAGTGCGGTCGCTCCGACGGCGGTCACGGGTGCCGTTCCCATGCTTACTTCGAAGATATCTCTGGAATATCCATCCGCGGTACCCGTCGCAAAACGCCAGAAACTCGATTTCTACTCTCGGATCCTATGAGACGAAATCATCGGCCATCCGCTGGATTTACCCTCATGGAGCTGATGTTTTCCATGGCGATTGGCTCGGTGATTTTGATCGTGGCGGCGACGATGCTTCGGAGTTCGGGCGATGGCTATGAAAGGCTCGGTGGCAATGTGGCGAGTGAGCGTGAAGCTCGCGCGTTGATCACCCAGGTCGCATCGGATCTCGCGACCGCTTATTTTCACAAGGACACCCTCATTGAAAAGTCCACGACCGCTTGGTCTGTCGATAAAATTGGATTTCTCACCCTTCAACCGGCTCAGGCACAGACGGATGCAGGACGGATTGGGGACCTCTGTGCGGTGAATTATTACATCAAAGACCTGCCAATGGGTGGGAAAACCGTCCGATGTCTCATGCGCGGCTTTCGCGAGAGTAAAGATGTCTTCACGGCGCTTCGAACATCCGCCACCAGTACCAATGCGGTCACCGATCTCTTTAAGCCGGTGGTCGCGGTGGATGAGCCCATTGCCTTCGGGGTCATTTCCTTCGAGGTTCGCCCGAAGGCTCGTGACGCTGATGGCAAATGGATCGATTGGGTGAAGAATGACACCATCGGACCCGAGGCGATGGAAATCAAGTTAGTCGTTGCTCGCCGCGAATTGGTTGGCAAACTGAAGACCTCGAGCGACTGGGATGGTGGTAGCACCGTGAATCTCATCGGCTCACCCAGTTTGGTTAGCCGCAACAAAAACCTCGAAGTCTACTCGACATCTTTACGTTTTGGAAACCGACCATCGCTCTAAATCTGCCGCCTTGCGAAAGGCCAATGGGTTCACCTTGCCGGCGATCCTAGTGGTCGTGGGTGCGTTGTTGATTCTCGCCGTCGGAATTCTGATCGTGGTCGGAATTGAAAGGAATACCGCGCGTGCCTTTGCCGACCGCCAACGGGCTGGGCTCGCCACCATCGCGGGTCTCAATGAGGTTCGCGCCATCCTCACTACCGAGGCATCCAATGACGACTTTTTGATTTTGCAAGATTCCGGCACTGCGGCTGCGGGAACGAAAAAAACCCCTAGCCCCTACCTTTACCTCGCACGAGGTTCAGGCGGAGGGGATGCGGTGAGTTATCGCTACGTGCCGATGTTTAGCGCCGAGAGTCTCCCGACAAAGCCTGCAGCAGGCAGTCCGTTCAAGGCTCCTGATTCCAGTTCGCTCATCGGCGCCGCTCCTAAAGAACTCGCCACGCTGCCATGGTTTGATTCTCCCAAAGTGAGTTGGGTCAACATCAAGGACTCGGCAGGTAAGGTAGTTTCGCGTTACGCCTACTGGGTTGAGGACTTGCAAGGGCGCGTCGATGCGGGAACCGCGGGCAACATGAAGGATACCAGCGGGGCTCACAAACGCTATGGGTGGAAAGCGGGGGATTCGTCGAAGTTCGCAAAATTTCCAGCCCCGGGCTTGAACGCTGAGGAATCCAAGGTTGGCCCCAATGGGAGGGATGCTGAGCCACCGTTAAATCAGGTCGCACTTTATGCCTTGGATCCGAATGTCACCGTCACCGACGACTCGAATCTAGACAAGACGATCATCGAGGGGCGCAATCTGCTCGTTTCTCCAGACTCTACGCTCGCCGCTGCGGGGATGGTGCCGCCATTGACCCGAGGTGCCGATGGGCATCTCGTGTCGCCAGTTGCACGCTCGGTCGAAGAAAATCTAACAGCATCGGTCATGCCGTACGATGAGCAACCTCTGGTGCCGTACACGAAGGGGATTGATGCTTCCGTCACGGGGAAGCCGAAAGTCAATTTGAACGCTTTGTTGGCGAAGCCAGCTGCAACTGCGGTCGATGAAATGGCGGCCTGGATGAAAAAAGGTCTGCCTGACTTTGAGAGCCGAAAAGGCGGATTCCCAGACAACTACTTGAAAACACTCGCGGCCAATGCGGTCGATTATGCGGATACGAACAATGAGCCTACCGTCGGCTCGTCCTCGATCATGGGCGCAGATGCCTACCGGGGACTCGATGCCTATCCTCTGATGAGCGAGGTGATTCTGCACATCAAATATCTTGGGTCGTCCGTTCAAAAAGGAAGGAATGTCCTGCTGTGGCAGATGATTGAATATGTCGAACTCTGGAATCACACGAACGTTCGAGTCACCGGTAATGCCAAGGTTTCTTATGAAAATGGGATGAGGCCTCCAGCCATCGGGGCAGGCGTGGTGGGCAGCCGCTTTGATGATCCCGCATTGATGGGTGATACGAACCAAGTGAAGGCGACGCCAGCTCTCTCCAACGTGGGTGGGCGTTACTGGTCCACCGCGATTGCCTGCGATTTGCAACCGAACCAATACAAGTTCTATAAGGCGGTCACCATCAATTATACGATGGACGTGGGACCATCGTCACAAACGCTCCAAAGCAAATTTGAGATTTATGAAGACCTTGGGTCTTCGGGGATTAGCATGATGTGGAATGACAAGGAGGTCGATCGCAGTGACAAGCTGGTTAGGGGCAACTCAAGTCCGACCAATCCAGAGCTCGAATTCACGACGAAGACTCCCAAACAATCGGGCAAGGCAAATATTCCAGGGCACAGCTATGGAATCTATAATACCAGCAATAACTATAAAAACAACATGGGGGACTCGAGGCAGGCCCTCTATTTGCGCGAGGCTTCGTATCCGCTTTCGGATAATTCCTATCCTGGAAACATCAGTCCGAATCGGAGAAATATTCGAAATTTCACCATCTATAAGAATGGCTCTGGGCAATCCAGTGTTTACGGACGGGTGCTTCCATCGGAATGGCCCGATGGCGGGCATGATGCCGACGTTAGCGTTTGGTCGCCGCTTTCGCCAGTGGTGGATAACTATGATCCCACGACTTATCCTGATGTGACAACAGGGATGAAAGAAGGTGACACCCCGACCTTCCTCTCGAACCGCGGTCGCTTTTACAGTGCCACCGAGCTTGGTCGAGTCTTCGATCCGATCATGTTTCTCCCGACCTACGACAGTGCTTCGGATTCAAGCACGCTACTTACGGGCACCATGCCATCCAGCCGTGTTTCTTGGCCTTCGGTCGAGGTGGGTAACGCTGCTTCGACCTTCTACGGCGGTGGAAATACGTTACGAATTGGCAGACCCGAGCATCCAAATTTTGATCAGCCCGCGAAGCATGCTCCGGCAAGCATGCCGGGAAAACACGCAGCTCGGTTACTGGATCTTTTCCATGCCGGGAAGTCGCGCTCTGAGACACAAGCGGATCGTGAGGGGGCACTGGTTAGAATTGAGGGTCATGTCAACCTCAACACCGCCTCCACGGACTCCCTCCGAGCGATGGCTGCAGGCCTGCTCGCATCCGATCCTAGGCTGGCGAAAAGGACCTCAGTGACTCATTCGTCGACCACCTTTGCGCCACCGACCACGCTATTATCGCTTTCGGCACCCACGCTGACCAAGGAAGCAGATGTGGTGGCCAAGGCCATCGAGGGAGGGCGGCCATTTGCATCACCTTCGGAACTCGCCTCGGTGATGAATTCGGATGGAAAATTGGTTTTTGGGAATCCGTTTCTGTATCCGACTCATACGAGCAGTGGCACTCCGAACATCACCCAGATTCAGTGGTCGGATGCTGCCGCAGAGGAGTTGTTTGGGCGTGTTTTTGAATCATCGACGGTTCGATCGCGCAACTTCAGAGTTTGGGTCATTGGCCAAGCGATTGCACCGACCTTGGCGACCACCACGACGCCTGAAATCCTCGGCGAAATGCGCAAGTCCTTTACCATTTTTGTGGATCCGGGAGTCCGAAAGACGGATGGATCGATTGATATGTCCAAATTTAAAGTCACCACACTCAATGAAAACGATTTTTAAGACATTGCTGGCGATTGGGGGAACGATTTCGGTTTCCTTGGCGCAACAAGATAAACCCGCGAACCCCACTGGGTTCATCCGCGTGGTGAATGGAGTTGCTCAAGGGCCTGGCAACATCAATGTGATGATCGATGGCGATGACATGCGCCCCCAAGGATATAAGCTCGGGGATGCGACGGGTGGGATGGGGCTGCGTGCGGGCACCCACAAGGTGGTCATCAAGAAAGAGGGGCTTGAGGATGGATCTACATCCGTCGTGCTTGAAAAAGATCAGACGGTCACCCTGATTCCCTTCTCCGAGAAAGTTCCTGCGAGTGACAAGCGTCCTGCTTATTTCCGAATCCAGATCCTACGATTGCGGCAGCATGATGTCGAATCGGGTCGGTTGGCGACCTTTGTGTCAGTTTCCGCCAACCCTGAGATCAAAGTGGATTTGCAGGATGAAGGTGGGAAATCTGCATCGGCCTACGTGAAGCGCTTGGCAATCGCGGAGATGCCCTTGAACTACACGCAAGGATACGCACCTGCCAAGGTGAATGGTGTCTCCATCAGCCCGATTCCGATTGGCGGCGCTGGCAACTACGTGGTGGTTCTCTACGACACCCCCGAAGGTAAAGTTGAGTCGCTGTATTTCCGCGACTTCAAGTTTCTCAGTCCAGATTGAATGGCTTGATGAATAAAAAGCTCCTCAAC
>CAILVZ010000049.1 GCA_903837825.1 Akkermansiaceae bacterium
CCGGCAACATCGAACTCAATGCGAACAAGGGACAGCCCAATGGATATGCGCCGCTTGATGCATCCGGCAAGGTGCCCGCCGCCAATCTCCCGGGTATCGCCTTCATGGACACGACCATAACGGCACTTGCTGGAACCGGGTCCAACGCATTGGCCGCCATCGTTTCCACCTCACTTCCGCTCGAACGTGTGATCGGTGTCATCATTGGAAACACTCTTTCGTTCTATCAGCTCAAGAGCGGCACCAGCGCAAGCGCCTCACCCGGAATCATCCGTCCTAACGACTATCACGCGACGACCAACACCCGTTTCTGGAAACAAATCCTCTGATACAGATGAAACACAGCATCACCATTCTCCTCGGCCTCACGGCGTGCGGGTTCGCCCAGACGGCCGCCGTCACCAAGAACCCGAACGACAATCGTCTGACAGGCAACCTCGTTATGCCCAGCGGCAAGTCCCTGCTGGTGGAAGGGACGCTGCGAACAAACCAGACGCCAATCCTGTTGGGCCGTACCGACCGCGACTCGATGAGCGGGCTCGATGCCTTCACGTCGATCCTTTCTTCCGACACCAACAATCACGGGTTGATCGTGCGGACGACCAATTCGGCAGGCATTCCGATCGTTGGGCTTTCGGAAACCGGGGCTTCGGCGGCAAAGTTCTTCCAACTCTCCACCTTCAGCTCGCCTGCGGTTTGGATCGGGCGCGATCCTGCGACCTGGGTGCCCTTTTCAGGATTTTCCAGTCCAACGCTTCTGGTAACCACGCCGTCCGATTGGGAAGGGACTCCAATCGCTGAGTTCAAAAAGAACCATACTGAGGTCGTGTTCCGCATTGGCGATGACGGCAGTGTGACAGCCCCCTTGCAAACCTACGCCGACAGCAACGCGCTGGTGACGGTCAGCCATGCGAACCAGACCTATCAGTCTCTCACCGGTGTCATGAACGGGTCAAACGCGGGCACGGGGCAGATTGGCGAATATCGCATCGGCACCGCGGGAACGGTTTCGTTAGTCACCGCGACGGCAAAGACCGTGCATTCGATCAGCCTTCCGGCAGGCGATTGGGACATCGAAGGAATCGCAACCTACACGAAAGCGGCATCGACGGTCGTGACCTTCACCCAGCAAGGCATCAGCACCACCAACAACGCCATGGGCGCGACCGGTACATTCGCAGCTTCGGCGTCTGCCATTTCAGACGTCATTCCATCCGCGTTCACCACTCCGCAGGTGCGCCTCAATCTTACGAACACCACCACGGTATATCTCGTTGCCAATGCCGGATTCACCACCTCCTCACTTTCCGCCGCCGGCTTCATCCGCGCCCGCCGCGTCCGTTGACACCCATTCCTAACCAATCCGATGAAACACAAACTGACATGCCTGATGGCCGCAACGATCCTTGCGGGAAACCTCGTCGCACAAGCCACCGACAAAGCGGAACTCCTTGCCGCCGTTGCAGCGATCAACAAGGAAGCGCGACCACCGTTGAAAACCGTCGCCGCCCTCGTGGCAGCCGCGAATGCGGAAATCACCAACGTGTGGGTGGAGGGCGACAATCTCACCTACGAACAGACCGTGGGGAACGAACTCATCGCGGAATCGGCGGCACATCATCCTGAGCAGCA
>CAILVZ010000050.1 GCA_903837825.1 Akkermansiaceae bacterium
CATGCGCGACTGGGTGGCCACCGTGGATCACACCCACTACATCCTTGGCTCCGCGCTGGGATCTCATCCATTCCCGATGATCGTCCGCGATTTTCACCGCGTCATCGGCGTGGAAACCCGCAGGCAAATTCTCGAAAAAGAAGGTCGCCTCCCCGATTTGCTCGTCGCCTGCGTGGGCGGTGGTTCGAATGCCATTGGCATGTTCCACCCATTCATCGAAGACGAAGACGTCCGCATGGTCGGCGTGGAAGCTGGAGGCGATGGGATCATCCCCGAGCGCCACGCCGCCCGCTTCCAAGGTGGAAAACTCGGTGTCCTGCAAGGGACGAAGACGTGGTTACTGGCGAACGATGATGGACAGATCGAACTCACTCACTCGGTCTCTGCAGGGCTCGACTATGCAGCTGTCGGCCCAGAGCACGCGTACCTTCAAGACATCGGCAGGGTGGAATACACCTATGCCACCGACGATGAAGCGCTTGCCGCATTTAAAGAACTGGCTCACTACGAAGGCATCATCCCCGCGCTCGAAAGTGCTCATGCGATGGCCTACGTTTCGAAAATTGCTGGGAGCTTGCCGAAATCCACCATCCTTATCGCCAATCTATCAGGACGCGGAGACAAGGATGTGGAGCAAGCATCCAAGTACCTCCTCTAACGAAAGTGGCGCGAGCGTGATTTTCTAACCATTATCGATTCAAACCCAAATCCCATGAAGCCCCTCATCCTTGGGATTCTCATCGCGCTGCCATTCCACACCAGCGAGGCTGTCTCGCTCATCAACTTGAGCTTTTCTGGCTCAATGAGCGCGATTCAGCAGCAGACCTTTGTTGACGCTGCAGCTTATTGGAACTCAGCCATCACGGGTTACGACCTCACTTCAAATTGGAATGGTCAGCCCGAACCACACAGCCTCACGATCAATGCGTCGATCCCGCAAATTGATGGAGTTGGCAACACGCTCGGGAGTGCAGGGCCACAACTCGTAGAATACTACGATAACAACCCCGCGGGGACTCCCACGCACGTTTTGTATTACACGTCCTCAGGCTCGATGCAGTTTGATTCAGCCGATGTCGACTTGCTAGTCGCCAATCATTCATTTTACGGCGTGGTCTTGCATGAAATGGCCCACGTCCTTGGCATTGGCACCCTCTGGAACTTGAATAGCAATGCAGAGGGAACTCAATATGCGCTCTACACCACGGGCTCTGGCCAATATGTGGGCCCAAATGCACTAGCCGAATACCGCAGAGAATTCAGCATGCCATCGGCAACCTATGTCCCCGTCGAAATGGGTGGCGGTAGCGGCACCGCTGAGGGCCACTGGAACGAAGTCGACAGTGATGGTGGACTTACTGGCATCGTCAGCATCGACAATGGCATGGATTTCCGCAGCGAACTCATGACCGGTTGGGCCTCTAACCCATTCTTCGTGAGTCGCACCACGCTTGGTGCACTCGATGATCTTGGGTACACGGTCGATTATTCCAAAGCAGGAATCGTCGATCACATCGTGACGGTGCCCGAGGCCTCAAGCCTCCTGTTCATTTGCGCGGCGTTGCCTTGGTTGGCACGACGCCAGCGCAAGTGAATCACGCCACCTGAACCTGCTTGTCGACGTCCTCGCGTAGATTTTCGATGATGAAGTCCTGACGATCCGGGGTGTTTTTTCCCATGTAGAAGGCTAACAATTCTTTGACGCCTTTGCCCTCTTCATACTCGACGTGGTCGAGTCGCATATCTGGGCCGATCATGAAACTGAACTCGTCGGGTGAAATTTCGCCCAGTCCCTTGAAGCGCGTAATCTCGGCAGCCTTGCCCAGTTTTTCCATCGCTTTCTTCCGCTCGTTGTCATCGTAACAATAGATGGTCTCCTTCTTGTTCCGCACGCGGAAGAGCGGTGTCTGGAGGATCCACAAGTGACCATCACGGATCATTTCTGGGAAGAACTGCAAAAAGAAGGTGAGCAGCAACAAGCGGATGTGCATGCCGTCCACATCGGCATCGGTGGCGATGACGACCTTGTTGTAGCGTAGGTATTCGATCCCGTCCTCGATGTTGAGGGCCGCTTGTAGCAGGGCAAACTCCTCATTTTCATAAACGATCTTACGCGGCAGCGCGAAGGTATTGAGAGGTTTGCCGCGCAGGGAAAACACGGCTTGGGTCTCGACATCGCGACTCTTGGTGATCGAGCCAGAGGCCGAATCACCCTCGGTGATGAAGAGCGTGGATTCTTCACGGCGCTTGTGCTTGCTGTCATAACGCACGCGGCAATCGCGGAGTTTTTTATTGTGCACCTTCGCTTGTTTGGAACGCTCTCTTGCAAGTTTTTGGATGCCCTTCAGATCCTTGCGCTCACGCTCAGCGGAGAGAATGCGCTTCTGGATCGCCTCGGCGACCTGCGGATGCTTGTGCAGGTAATTGTCGAGGTTGGTCTTAAGGAAATTCCCAATGAACGTGCGCAGCGATTCACCTTCGGGCGCGATGCCGGCAGAACCCAGCTTGGTCTTGGTTTGTGACTCGAAAACCGGTTCCATGATCCGCACACAGACGGCAGCCTCGATGCCCGCCCGGATGTCGGACGGCTCGTATTGTTTCTTGTAGAAACCCCGCACGACTTGCACCAAGGCCTCGCGAAATGCCGCAAGGTGAGTGCCGCCTTGTGAGGTATTCTGCCCATTGACGAAGGTGTAGTATTCCTCACCGCTCTCGGGCGTGTGGGTGAAGGC
>CAILVZ010000051.1 GCA_903837825.1 Akkermansiaceae bacterium
CCCCCTGAGGACCTCGCCGCTAAAACCTCCGATGACAAATCCCTCGTCGCACTGCTGGAATGCTCAGGAACGCGGGTATTGATCCTGTCGGACTCAGGGCCTGCCGCATTTGACTGGCTCCTCCAAAATCAGAGCTCTGAGATCGCGGCGGATATTATTCTTCTCGGGCGCCATCGCTCCGGCGCTTCGCCCGAGGCCTCGTTCCTCCGGGCCGTGAATCCCTCGCTCATCGTTGCAACGGCAGCCGGATTTCCTTCAAACGAACTGATCGATGAGGATTGGGCCTCCATGCTGGAGAGCCTAGGCATCCGCCTTTTCCGGCAAGACCGCACGGGGGCGGTGACGATACGCTTGGAGAAGGAAAGCTTCGCCGCGAAAGGGTTTCTTAATGGCGAGACCTTCAGCCAATAACGACCCGTGTGCCCTCGGGAACGAGATCGAAAAGCTCGGCAATGTCGGCATTCCGAAGACGAATGCAGCCGTGGCTCGCTGGCGTTCCGATGAGGTCCTCGCGGTTCGTTCCGTGGAAGTAAATGTAGCGGTCTTTGGTATTGGCATTTTCCTCTTCCAGACCTGATAGCCACAAAATGCGGGTCAGGATGGCATCGTGGTCACCTCCCGGTGCCGCAACGCCACCGGTGATCTGGCGGCTTTTGAACTCAGCCCACAAAGGCGCACCCGCACCGATTTTTTCCTGCAAAGTAAATCTTCCCGTCGGTGTCTTGAAGCTTCCTGGCTCAAATCCCAAGCCGAATCGGGATGTGGAAACCGGCCAAGATTTGATCAACTCGCTGCGATGTCGCAGGTCGAGCATCTGGCGTGGGATATCCACTCGCATCTCCCATTCTTCCGAGGATTGCCGTGCGGGCGTTTCCGGTGTCATAAATGTTGAGTATGTCAAAATCCCATAGAGTCGCAATCGTTGGCGCATCCGGCGCAGTCGGAGTCGAAATGCTCCGCGTCATGGAACGCCGCAACTTTCCCGTAACCAGCTTCCGCCTTCTGGCATCCCCCCGCTCCGCTGGAAAAACCCTCACCTTTCGTGGTGAGGAAATCACGGTGGAGCCATTGCATTTGAATTCCTTTGAGGGGATCGACATTGCGCTCTTCAGCGCTGGCGGGGCGATCTCGCGCGACTTCGCTCACGCGGCCGTGACCAGCGGCGCGGTGGTAGTGGATAACTCCTCGGCCTTTCGCATGTCCCACGACGTGCCACTCGTCGTTCCAGAAATCAATGGCGGGGATGTCAAAAACCACCGTGGCATCATTGCCAATCCCAACTGCACGACGGCTATCACCCTCATGGCGCTGCATCCGTTGCACCGCGCCTTCGGGGTGACCCGCCTTTTTGCCTCGAGTTATCAGGCCGTGTCTGGAGCCGGCGCGCGCGCCATCGACGAGCTCCGGCATCAGACCGAAGACCTCGCCAAAGGGCGCCCTATCGTGAAGGAAATTTTCCCGCACCAGATCGCGTTCAATGTCATCCCGCAGGTCGATTCCTTTATGGATACCGGCTACACGAAGGAGGAAATGAAGATGGAAAATGAGGGTCGTCGCATCATGCACCTGCCCGACTTCAAGGCCTCGGTGACCTGCGTGCGCGTTCCTGTTTACCGTGCCCACTCGGTGGCCGTGAGTGCCGAGTTTTCAAAACCCATTTCACTCGAGGAGGCTCGCACAGCTCTCAAAAATGCGCCCGGACTCCAATTCGTGGAGGACGGATATCCCATGCCGCTTGACTGCACCGGGAAGGACGACTGCTTTGCCGGACGCCTCCGCCGCGATTGTGCGATGGAAAATGGCATCGCCTTCTGGGTCTGCGGCGACCAGTTGCTGAAGGGCGCCGCGCTCAATGCCATTCAGATCGCCGAACTCCTCTAATATGAAAATCGAGCGGCTTATCTCCCTGCCACCCGCGATGTCCGCGCACTTTCCCGGCACGGCCG
>CAILVZ010000052.1 GCA_903837825.1 Akkermansiaceae bacterium
AAGCCCTAGCTCGACCAGCATCAACAGTGGATCGAACGCCACCCTGAGCGTGACCGCCTCTGGAACCGGCACGCTGAGTTACCAATGGTATCAAGGCACATCTGGGACCACGACGAGCCCAATCGCCAATGCCACATCTGCCTCGTACACCACGCCCGCTCTAACAGCTACGACGAGCTACTGGGTCAAGGTCACCAATGCCGCCAATACCGCTGGGGCCAACTCAGCAACCGCAACGGTCACGGTGAACGACACCTTCGCCTCTTGGCAAGCGAGCAAGTTCAACTCAATTCAGCTCGCCAGCACCTCGATTTCTGGAGCGACGGCCGATCCCGATGGCGACGGCATCACCAATGAAAATGAATACGTCTTCGGCACCTTGCCCCTGACCTCAAATTCCCCACCCGTCCTCACCACCAGTCGCGCGAATGGTCAAACCATCGTGGATTTCACCGCCACCGCAGCAAGCGGTACCGGCTATATTGGCAAAACACGGAATTACAGCCTCCAAAGCAGCACCACGCTCACAGCAGGATCTTGGTCCGACCTAACGGGATTCTCAAACATCACCGGTTCCAATCAGGCGGTACACTACACCACTCCCACCAGCGGATCACTGAAGTTCTACCGCTTGCGCGTCTGGCTGACTCCTTGAAGCAATCGCTCCAACATCTAACTTATGTTAGATTTTTGCAGCGAAGCGCCCTGAAACCACCTCCCAGTTGACGATGTTCCACCATGCGGAAACATAGTCGGGGCGACGGTTCTGATAGTGCAGGTAATAGGCGTGCTCCCAAACATCCAAGCCTAACAGCGGCGTGCCCAAATCCGCATCCGTAACGATGCCCTTCATTCCAGGGTGATCCTGGTTGGCGGTGCTGACAATCTTCAGCGTATCGCCTTGCTGGATCAACCACGCCCACCCTGATCCGAAGCGCTTTACCGCGGCCTCACCAAACGCTTTTTTGAAAGCATCCATCGACCCGAAATGGGCATCGATCGCGGAGGCAAGCGTTGCCGATGGCTTGCCGGATTTCTCCGCTGGGGCCAGAGTCTTCCAGAAAAAGTCGTGGTTCCAGTGGCCACCGCCGTTGTTGCGGATCGTCGTCCGAAGCGCCTCATCCGGGATCGCTGGAAGAGTCGCGAGAAGTTGATCGAGCGGCTTGCTCGTTAACTCCGGCGCCTTGGCGAGCGCGGCGTTGAGGTTGGTAATGTAGGCGGCGTGGTGCTTGTCATGATGGATTTGCATCGTCATCGCATCGATGTGTGGCTCCAAGGCATCAAACCCATAAGCCAAGGCGGGCAGTTGATAGACTGCGGGAGTTTCTGCATGGGCCGCCTGAGGCAGCAGTGCCGCGGAAGCCGCAAGCGTGCTAATTTTCACAAATTGGCGGCGATCGATCGGTAAGGGATTAGGCATGATCCCTTCTTACGTCGATTATCGAAAAAATCAAACACTCTTCGCAAGTTCCTCGCGAGCAAGAGCCGCCGCACCAATTGTCCCAGCCTCGTGCCCGAATGCAGCCGAAAGCACCATCAGATGATCTTTGAAGGGCCCTGAAAGCTGCGCGAAGAGGTGTTTCTTGAAAGGCTCGAAAAGCAGATCGCCCGCACGGGCCACCCCACCACCGATGATGATGGCTTCCGGATTAAGCAACCAGCAGCAGTTCATGGCAGCCGTGGCCAACCATCTACCCACCATGTCCCATTGGGCCAGCGCGATCGGATCCCCCAGATGCGCGGCAGCCGCCAGACCTGCCGGCGTGCATGCATCTTCGGTCGGCTCGATCCCCGCTGCCTGATACGCCTGCAGTGCCATCGCAGCGATTTCCCGATTTCCGACGTAGTCCTCAAGCGCACCAAGATTCCCGTATTGCCCTGCACGCCCTTGATAATCAATCGACGTCTGACCGATCTCTCCCGCTCCGTGGCGCGCCCCTCGGATCATCTGCCCATTGGCAATGATCGCACCGCCGACCCCCGTGCCCATGGTAATGAATATCACGTGCGAAAGCCCTCGCCCCGAACCGCACTTCCACTCCGCGAAGCCCATGCAATTGGCATCGTTATCCACCACCACTGGCAAGCCAGTCTTCTCGTGTAAAATCGCCTTGAGAGGCACTGCGTCCCATCCCCTAACATTTGTTAAATGATAAACCAAACCTCGATCGAAATCGACGAACCCAGGCATCCCCACCCCGATCGCTACGATCCCCGCGTGCCGCGAACGAAGCTCCTCCACCATCCTCACCATTTCATCGATCAATGCATCACAACCATCGAAATCCTGGGTCGCGATCGGCGGCGCGTGGTCGATGATTTGGCTCTGAAAAACTACCGCGATTTTCACCGTGGTGCCTCCGAAATCAATACCGATGGTCAGTGGGCTGTCACTCATATCAATGGGGTACATATCGAATTCCTCGGGCAATGGCAGTCTTTAATTCACCATCATTCCAGAAAAACTCGGGCGGCGACTTGGCGCAAACCATCGAGGGTGATGTCAGGGTCCACCACATCGATCTCCGGAAGCCCCTCGGCAATCAGGGCCGCATCGCCGCCGGTTGCCACGATTTTTGGCTTTCCGGCGAGTTCTGCACCGATCCGCTGAAGGATTTCACGCACCAACCCGCGGTACCCGACGACGGCACCGACTTGCATCGCGTGCACGGTGGATTTCCCAATCGCGGAGACAGGTTCGGCGAGTTCGATCTTCGGCAACAGGGCAGTCTTGCTCGAAAGGTAGCCGGTCATCGCGCCCAGCCCCGGGGCAATCACTCCACCGCAATACGCCGGCTCTGCCGAAATCACATCGAAGGTCACCGCCGTTCCGAAGTCGATCACGATCGCAGGAACCCCATGCCGACTGAGCACGCCCGCGGCATTCGCCAATCGATCAGCACCGATTTGTGAAGGCTCAGGATAATCAATCCCCATTCCTAATGGACTTCGGCAAGTCAGAAAATGCAGCGGGCATTTCCCAGAAAAATAAGATTCGAAAACCGCCGCCTTTAAGGGAACCACTGAACAAATCATCACCGCATCAAACGCAACCTCTAACAAAATAGCATCCAGAGTATCCTCTAACACCTCGCCAGTGGGAATCACCGCTCGCCATGACAAAAGCGCATCACGATTCCCAAGCGCAAACTTGGTCCGCGTGTTTGAGTTATCGATCAAAAGCCATGCCATAAGTCACCACCGGTGCGTTGTGAAATTCCTGCCATTTGTTCCTCCCAACTTTGGGATGCCGTGGGTGGATTTGACGAGCAATTTCCCATCGTTCAGGCTCAAGGTAAGCGCCCCCTCAAGATCACTGGGCTCGAGCCAAAACTTGAACCAAATGTCGGTCACGCCTGAGGCCTGTTGACCCGCGAAATGGGTGTCAGCGGGCTCAAGCGAGCCACCCCGAGCCGTCTGAAGAGATACCGGCTTCCGCAAGTCGTGCTCCATGCCTGGATTGACCTTCAAATGCAATTCTAGCCAAAAATAATCGTGATCGCTCGAAATCTGGGTCTCGATCACTTTGCAGCGCGCCGCCGAATCAGGCCTCCACGCATAGGGCCGAAACCATCCCAAAGCGGAAAATACCGACGCCACGCACACGCTGACCCACAGAACGATTCTCAATTTCTGACGCGACACCGCAATAGATGAACCCGCTTCCGCCAACCGTGCAAACGAAAACCACTTTCATTCGTACAGCCCCCGAATCGCCTTCCCGCCCTCTCAACGGCTCAAAATAATCCCGATTCTTGGCCATTTCACGCTAAAGGCTGTTTGGTTCTGCTCCAGCACGGTACCCAGCTTTGAATCCACGCCCACACCGCCGCGCACGATGCTTGCGATTTTCCACAGTCACCCTAAAGTGTCTCCAACCACTCACTGAAATGCCCGAATCCACTTCACCACCAAAAATCACTGCGTATCTTAAAACCTTCTGCGGCTGGAGCGAAGGCGTCCGCGCCATCATGCGGAAATACGACCTCCCCTACGAAGAAAAGGACATCATCAAAAACCCTGCATTCCGCTGGGAAATGGAACAACGCAGCGGGCAATCGCTCTCACCCTGCGTGGAAATCGACGGCCACATGCTTCCCGACATTTCCGGTGAAGAAGTGGAAAAATGGATGTTGGAAAATGGCTACTTTGAGGCAAATGACGCCGCTCCAGACGCGCCGATCAATTCGGCCTGCACCGACGAGCAACACGAAGCCATGGCCCTCGGCCGCCTGCCCGTCCCCGGAAAAATCCGCTTCCTCGACTGATTTTCGAGCCGTCTCTGAGCTTGGAAATAAACTACAGACAAAACCCACCCGCTCAGGCATTTCCTATTTTGAATCATGAATTGCCCCGCAAACAGTTGGAAACAGTGGCTGGCCGAAAATGGCCCGCGCCTGCTTCTTTTTGCCCGCGGCTGGAGCAATTCACGACAAGACGCCGAGGATCTCGTGCAGGAGGCCATCTTACGGATGTGGCATCACCAGGCCGACAAAGGTTCAACACCACCGGACCTCCCACTGGTTTTCTCAACCATCCGCTTCTGCGGACTGAACCACCACCGCAGCGAATCCCGCCGCCGGAAACGGGAAGAGTCCGTGATCTATCTCAACGACTTCCAAGACGTTTGGCTCGACCCAGTACTCGAAGAGGACGAAGAAGCGGTGATCCTACGCCAAGCCGTCCAGCATCTCAGCCAAAAACTGCGGGAAGTGGTGGTGATGAAATTTTGGGGAGGTCTCACGTTTTTACAAATCTCTGATACCTTGGCGATCTCGCCAAACACGGCAGCATCCCGCTACCGCTACGCACTTGAACAACTGGCGCAGGAACTTCGCCGTATGAAGGAGGATCGACATGCAAGCGCCTGACCCCATCGAGGAGATCCTTGCCCGCCTCATGCCTCCCGCACTAAGCCAGTGCCGGCAATTCGAAATCGAAGAAATGATCGATGAGCTTGCTGGGCCGGATGCGATCGCCCACAAGTTCCCCCACCCCCCGTGGTGGCGCTCTCGCATGCTGATCGGCAGCGGAGTCGCAGCGGCACTCGCCACACTCTGCGCATTCATCCCTTCAAAATCCAACACGTCCATCGCACAAGCCACCCACGCCTCATCACATCTGCCTCCCTCGGAAATGGTGCTCATCAGTGAGTCCGACCGGATCGAGTCGATGACCGACGAGGGATGGCAGGATGAAGCAGACGGCTCCGCCATGCACGCGCTCCGAGTCAATGCCGTCGGCAAAAATAGCCTGCGTGACGAGGAGTCCGGGATGGTCGTCCAAATTTCCGAACTCCGCGAAGAACTTGTCCTCACCCCGATCAGTGCGTTCTAATATGAAACTCTGCATCATCTCTGCGATTCTAGCCGCTGGGACATTCGCCTCCGCGGACCAGCCCGAAATCCCGATTTTGGCGCCTCATCCAGCACCCAAATCCCAAACCGTCAGTTCATGGCTCGGATTGCGCGTCGCCAAGCCCGACGAGACGATCACCGCTCACCTCCCCTCAATCCCACCCGGTGTCGGATTTGTCGTCCGCACTCTCGATCCTGGTGGCCCCGCCCAAGCCGCCGGCATCCTCGAACTCGATCTAGTCTGGAAATTTGGCGATCAACTTCTCATCAACGAAGCCCAACTCGCGACGCTCCTGCGCCTCTCAAAACCCAACGAGGAAGTGAAACTCTCGCTATTCCGTGCTGGAAAACCCCTTGAGGTTAAACTCAAGCTCGGAGAGGCCCCCGTCATGAGCAAGCCCATCTTGGGAGAAATGGTAGAGACCGCCATCATGCCAGGAGCATGCTCAGGCCCGATGCGCGTCGTGAACGTCGCAGAAAAAAGCGCCAGCTACTCGACCGATGACGGCAATGCCACCGTCCGAAGGGATGGGGACTCACTACGAATCAAAATCACCGGCCCGAAAGAAGAAGTCATTTACGACGGCAAACTGGCCAAGGGTGAAAATCTCGACAAAGTCCCCGAGTGCTGGCGCCGAAGGATTCAAGTCCTAAGCCGGTCGTTGGATCACGCACTCGATGGCACCAGTTACCAGCGCCAACCCCGACCAAGGGTCGTGCCCGCAGCGCCTTCAAACCCCTGAATTCGCAATTCAGCGCTTTTTCTGACTGGAATACCTTGCGTTTTCCAAACCGACTTCCCATCCTCTCGCCCATGCATTCTGATGTGGCGAAACTGGTCGAGGCCGGTCGCATTCCCAAGACAGTCGGCGAGCGCCTTTCACAATTGGCTCCCGGAAACTTTTGTATTCATAAATCATTCGGCGCCGGCAAGGTGATCGACTGGGATCTCCCTTCCAAAAAAGTCACGATCGATTTCGAAAAATCGACCGGCCAAACGATGGAATTGCAGTTCGCTTTCCAAAAAACCGAATGGATCGCTGCCGACGACTTCAGGGCAAAAAAAATCGAGCAATTGGAAGAGCTCCGAACTTTGATCAAATCGGATCCAATCCAAACGATTGTCCACCTCCTGCAAAGCCATGGGGGTAGCATGACCGGCGATGCCCTCGAAAAAGAACTCTCAGGAACCGTCATCCCCGAGCCTGACTTCAAAAAATGGTGGGACACCGCCAAAAAAAACCTGCGCGAAAGCCGCCTCGCCATCGTTCCTCAAAAACGCACCGATCCCATCGTACTCCGCTCTGGCGATCGCACTCCTGCCGAATCACTCATCGCCGACTTCGAGGCCGCCCGTGACATCAAAGGCATGATCCGCGCGCTTGAAGCCATCGCGGCCGACATCGGCGCGTTCGAAAATGAGGCCGACAGCTTGAAGCGCCTCCTCAACGACATCGACGAAGGCGCAAAAAAAGCCGCCCGCGTGCAACTCGGCCAAGCGCTGCAATTGGTCGCTGCCCGCGACGAGGTCATCCGCTCCTCTCCAGCGCTCGAACTCGACCCCAGCGCCGTCCGTCTCTCCGACCTTCTTCTAACCGCCGATGCCACGCGTCTAGCAGATGAAGCAGGCACCCTTCCCTCTGGCCGCCAACGCGCCGTTTACGAAGCATTCCCTCATGCATTCGCCGAGGAATGGGTCAGCAAGATCGTTCACGTGTTCGACCGCGTAGGTGCACGCGGCGTCACCGAGATCGCCCGCATTCTCATCGAGCGCGATGCAATGCCCACCTTGATCACCCACCTCCGTTCAGCCATCGCCCGCAGAGCCCTTGGGCCCGACGCATTGATCTGGGTTTGCCGCGAACGCAAAGGACCTTCTGCTGAAATTTTCAGTGCAGATGTCGGCGCCTCGGTGCTGAACCTGCTAGAAAACGACCACCTGTCCGACGGCCCACGCAAAACGTCACGCCTCCAATCGTTGCTCGGCGATGACAAAACGCTGCTCACCGACCTTGTCAGCATCATGGACGTCAATGAGTCCCGCAACTTCGGCCGACGCCTTCTTGACTGCCCAGTCTTCGGCGAACTCGAAAAGAAGTCGCTCATGGCCCGCATCATCAAGGCTCGCCCCGAAACCGCAGAACTCGTCAGCGGCGTGAACACCAAACGCCCCGACGAAATCCTCTTGGTCTCGTGGGAAAGCCTGGAGAAGAAAAAGGCCGAACTCGATGATCTCATCCGAAATAAGATCCCTCAGAATCTAAACGATGTGAAAATCGCCCGCTCCTACGGCGACCTCCGCGAAAACTTCGAATACAAGTCTGCCAAAGACCTCGAGAAATACCTCGCCCACCGCCGGAACGCGCTCGAGAAGGAAATTTCTCTTGCCCGTGGCACGGATTTCAAAGGCTCAGACGCCAGCAAGGTCAACATCGGAACGATCGTCACCCTTAAGTCATCGAGCGGTGCAGAATTGACCATGACCGTCCTCGGCGCATGGGACTCGGAGCCTGAGACCAAAACAGTCTCATACCTCTCAGAAGTCGGAAAAGTACTCGTCGGCCGCCAAGTGGGCGACGCGGTCCAAGTCCGTGATGAAGTGACTGAGGTAATGGGTGATCTCACCATCACCGCCATTGTCCCATTCAATCCCTAAATTTCAAAAACCCCACTCGCTAACACCAAACATACCTCATGGACTACACTACCATTGTTGAAATCCGCGGCCGCGAAGTCATCGATTCCCGCGGCAATCCTACCGTCGAAGTTGACGTACACCTTGAAGGTGGAGCCATCGGCCGCGCTTCGGTGCCCTCCGGTGCTTCCACTGGCGAGCATGAAGCTGTCGAACTCCGCGACGGTGACAAGTCACGTTACCTCGGCAAAGGGGTGCTTAAGGCAGTAGAGAACGTCAATTCGAAGCTTGCCCCTGCACTTCTTGGCTACGACGCCACCGAACAAGCATCCATCGATGCCACCATGCTCGCGCTCGATGGCACCTCAACCAAAAAGGAACTCGGCGCCAATGCAATCCTCGGCGTGTCGATGGCGGTTGCCAAGGCAGCTGCATCCCAGCTCGGTGTGCCTCTTTACAAATACCTCGGCGGCCCGAACGCCAAGGTTCTCCCCGTTCCGATGATGAACATCATCAACGGCGGCGCACACTCGGACGCGCCGATCGATTTCCAAGAATTCATGATCGTGCCTGTCGGAGCCCCCACCTTCCGTGAGTCACTCCGCTATGGCGCAGAAGTCTTCCACGCGTTGAAAAAGGTGCTCCATGACCGCGGCCTTTCCACCGCTGTCGGCGACGAAGGCGGCTTCGCCCCAAAACTCGCAGGCGCAGAAGACGCTCTCGCCACGATTTGCCAGGCCATCGAACTCGCAGGCTACAAGGTCGGGACCGACATCGCATTCGCGCTCGACGTGGCATCCTCAGAATTCTTTGACGCTTCCAAAAATGCCTACGTTTTCAAAAAATCCGATGGCTCCGTGAAATCGGCCGAAGAACTCGTTGCGTTCTACGCCGACCTCCAAAAGCGCTACCCGATCATCTCGATCGAAGACGGCTGTGCAGAAAACGACTGGGATGGATGGAAAATCATCACCGATAAACTCGGTAAAACCACCCAACTTGTCGGCGATGACCTCTTCGTCACCAACGTCGACTTCCTCAGCAAAGGTATCAAACTTGGCGTGGCAAACTCCATCCTCGTGAAGGTGAATCAAATCGGCTCGCTCACCGAGACATTCGACGCCGTCGAACTCGCCAAGGAAAATAGCTACACCGCCGTCCTCAGCCACCGCTCAGGTGAAACGGAAGACAGCACGATCGCTGACCTCGCCGTCGCCACCAACTGCGGCCAAATCAAAACCGGCTCAATGAGCCGCTCGGACCGTATCGCAAAATACAACCAGCTCCTCCGCATCGAGGAAGAACTTGGCGATGACGCAGTCTTCGGCATCAAGAAGCTGAAAGTGCTCCAATAATCGAATGAACCACTTCAAACGGCGGGCCCCACAAAGGCCCGCCGTTTTTTGTTAGAAATTACAAGACTACCTAGTAGCCAAGCCGGTTGCTTTGGAATGCAATGGTCTAACGCTAACTCCTTGAGGGTCCGAACCTAAAGACTCGAAGTGATCATGGAAGCCGCCTGCTCGATCCCAACCAATGCGTCAGCCAAAACAGGTTCACCCTCTCGCATCCAACCGTTCCCGAATCCGCTTTAGCAGCACCTCGGTCTGTAGCATCTCCACCCCCGCCTCACGCGCCCGTCGCAGCGGCTCCTCCCAAATCGGGACGACCTCAACATCGCGACCCTCAACGTAGTCAATCATGCTGGAGGTCCGATAGGGGCCCATCGGGCGGGTGCGATTGATATGGTAATCGATCAGACCCTCGTCCAAATGAAGGCCAAGCGCACGGCCTCCGGCAATCACCTCAGCCATCAATGTGCGCAAGTGATTCTCCCGCTCGGGTGATTCTAACAAATAATCGGTGGTCACACCACCATCCGCAACCGAAAGCCCATTGAACGGAATGTTCCAAACCAATTTCTCCCACTGGGCTTGCTCAAGACTTTCGACGGCGGTGGCTGGAATGTTCGCAGCTTTGAAGCGCCGCTCCAATTCAACCGCACGTCCCTGGTGATTCGGTCGCCACTCGCCGATGGACATACTCCCACCCGCCGAGTGACTCACCACCCCAGGCGCAATCCGATTGATACAAACAAAACACAAAGCACCTAACACTCGGTCAGGCCCGACAATTTCTGCAAGGCTCTCGCAATTGCCCAAGCCATTCTGCAGCGTCAGCACCTGCGTGTTGGAATGCAGTAAGGGCGGCAAGACCTGACTCAACTGACCATTGGATGTTGCCTTCCACGCCACGATCACCAAATCGACCGGACCGATATCTGCTGGGCTTCGGTAGGCATTAACCCGAGGCAACTGGAAATCCCCATGAACACTCTCAACCTGAAGTCCGTCTCGCGAAACGGTATCGAAGTCGGACCGCGTGAGAAACCGCACATCTTCACCTGCGTTCGCCAAACGTCCCCCATAATAAAGCCCGATCGCACCCGATCCCACCACCGCCACACTTTTAAATGTCCAATTCATGCCTCTGAGCGAGCAGTTAGCTTATTTCCCCTTCGATGAATCCTGTTCGAGCTGCTTCACTCGCCCTTCAAAAAAATTCTTCGCCCGAAGCGTCTCGTCAAGACGCCGCTGCACATCTGCCAACTCGACCGAAAGCGCGTCACGCTGGGACTTGATCTCTGCAAGTTCTTGCCGCACGGGCGCAAGTTCCTCGCGGTTTGCCAAGGCTTGCTCCAATTCGCTCTTCAGCGTAGCGTTTTCCGCCACTAGATTTTGACTGGCCTCACTGGCCCTTAAAACCTCTGCATTGCGAGCAACAAGCTGCTCACTTTTCTGATCTAACAAATTCTGCTGGTCTCGAACGAGTGCAACCAGCGAATCGGTGTCTTTTTTCATCCGATCCGCGATCTGATCAAGTGATTCACCTGATAAGACCGACCCTGCACCCGAATTTTGCAAGTCATGAGCAGCGCGAAGGGCATCCGCCTCCGCTTGAAGTTGAGCGATCTCATCGACTCCACCGGCCGAATGGCTGACTCGCTTATTGAGCGCCATGAACAGGATAGCACCCAACACCACGATGATGGTAAGCCCAACAACTACCGGCGATGCACGATTGGATTTCTGAGGATGCGCGTATTCATCTCCACCTTTGTCATCCGCATCTGCCGTGCTTGGTAATTTGTCATCAGACATGGACAAAGCATGCTCATCCAATCCTCAGGATGTCAATCCGCCGCTTCACTCACACGAACCCAGTAACCCCATGAAATCATTCGGCTTATCAAAAAGGTAGTCTGGGTGCAAGGCCGCGAGCGACTGGCGCGAGTTGAAGCCCCAAGTCACCGCCGCAATCGGGATACCCGCCTTCTGCGCAGCCTTCACGTCACGCAACTCATCTCCAACATAGAGCACCTCCTTGGCCTCAAGCGAGAATGTCTTGAGAATGGCTTTTAGATGCTTTGATTTCCCCGTCAACTTCGACGTCGAGGAGATAAAATCAAACTGCTCGCGCAGCCCATGCGCTTTAAGAAAAAGGTCGACATTGGTCGTGGCATTGGAGGTAAGGATTCCAAAGCTCCCAACATGACTTCGCAGACTCATGATCACCTCGCGCATCCCTTCTATCAGCTGCAACTGAGTGATATTCGCTCGCATCATGCTGGTGCCCCTCGCAATCAGGGAAGGCACTCGGCGCTTCGGAATCTCCAGATACTCAATCAATTCCTTCAAGGAAAGATGCCGCAGCCCCTCGATTTCATGCTGGGCGACCTCACGAATCTGATAGTCTGGCGCGATCTTATTGAAAATTTGGCGAGTCTCTCCCAAGGTATCCGCAATGGTTCCGTCAAAATCAAAGACCAAAGTTTTATATTTCATCACCATGCAAGTTGGTTCATTCAAGCACGCAAGTCCTCACTAGACCAGCGGCAAATTCGGGTGAATGTCACCAGCGAGCGGAGAACTTTCTCCCTCGAGGTGCCTCAACA
>CAILVZ010000053.1 GCA_903837825.1 Akkermansiaceae bacterium
CCATTGCCTTGTCCATCCCATGGATGGGAAAGGGAGTGTGAACATCCCAGTGTGAAAATCCGGCATCACGGACCTTTTCGGCCGCAGCCATCAGATCAGCTGCGCTGTCAAATTCGGCTCCCAGGCCATACACTTTTCTTTTCTGTGTCATGACTCGACTAGTGCTTTGGGTGATGGTGGTGGGGATCGGCCTCGGGTGTAACACCCTTGACTTCAGAAATAGCGATCATGGGCAGGAAGCGCATGAACAACAGGAAGAGCGTCAGGAAGATCCCGAAAGTACCAACGAAGGTCAGAATTTCGGTCGTCGAGGGAGAGTAATGCCCCCACGAACTGGGAAGGAAATCTTGGGCCAAAGAAGTCACGATGATCGTGAACCGCTCAAACCACATGCCCACGTTCACAAACTGGCACACGATGAATACCACAATGTAGTTGGCCCGCATCTTCTTGAACCAGAAAATCTGGGGTGAGATCACGTTACAGAACATCATGATCCAGTAGGACCACTGGTACCATCCCTTGCCATCAATGTTCGCACGGGCGGTAAAGAAGGTGAACCCTTCGAACTTGTTGGCGCCATACCAAGCGACAAACAACTCCATCAAGTAGGCGTAACCAACGATGGAACCAGTCAGCAAAATGATCTTAGCCATTTTATCAACGTGATTCCGCGTGATCATGTCATTGATCTGCGGGAATATCCGTGACGCAGGCAGCATGATCGTCAAAACCATGGCAAACCCGCCGAAAATTGCACCCGCCACAAAGTAAGGAGGAAAGATCGTTGTGTGCCACCCCGGCATGATTGACGTGGCAAAGTCAAAGGATACAATGGAATGCACCGAAAGAACCAAGGGAGTAGAAAGCCCAGCCAGCAGTAGGTAGGCCATTTCGTAGTGCCTCCACTGCCTGTTGCCACCGCGCCATCCGAGCGCGAGAGCGCCGTAAATCATCTGACCAACCCTCGACTTCGAACGATCACGCAGTGTAGCCAAGTCAGGAATCAACCCGACAAACCAGAACAGTACGGAAACCGAGAAATAAGTGGAAACGGCAAACACATCCCACAAGAGCGGAGACCTAAAATTGGGCCAGATCGCGTTTGTATTGGGGATGGGAGCCAAAAACCAAGCATACCAGACCCGTCCCACGTGAATTGCTGGAAAGATCCCCGCACAAACCACAGCGAAAAGGGTCATTGCTTCGGCAGCCCGGTTGATCGAGGTACGCCACTTCTGGCGCGTCAAAAACAGAACTGCTGAAATCAGGGTTCCAGCGTGTCCAATCCCGATCCAGAACACGAAATTGGTGATGTCCCAAGCCCAGCCATTCGGATGGTTTTCACCCCATACACCCACCCCGTTAGAGATTTGGTAAATGATACAGATCAACCCCATCAGCGCGATGGGCGAGGTGACGCATAAACTCAGAAGCCACCACTTTGGGGTGGGAGACTCGACAATGTCCGAGACATTGTGTGTCACCCACTTGATGGACCGATTGTGATTAACCAAGGGAGGCCGCTCGAGCTCGTGCGGCGTTTCCAGTGTGACGCTTGATTTAGCCATTACGCGTGTCCTCCTTTTTGCGGGCTGGAATGCTCATTCGATCCTCCATGCCCATGCGCATCTTTAGAAGCGGAACCAGCTCGTGCCGCGTCTGGCATTTTTGGATTGGGGTTTCGGATCCTCGCTAGATACCAAACTCGGTTTTCAGTGTTTAGATACTCCAGCAAGCGGTAGCCACGCTGGTCTTCCTTGAGTTTTGAAATCCGGCTTTCAGGATTTCGAATGTCGCCAAAGACAATCGCGTCCGTCGGGCAGACCTGGGCGCAAGCTGAGGTGAAAGAGTCGGCAGGTACGCGAGGCACCTCTCCGCTGTCCTTGGCATGAACTTTGGCGGTGATCTTCGCCTCCTGAATACGCTGAACACAGAAGGTGCACTTCTCCATCACGCCGCGCATACGCACGGTGACGTTCGGATTCTTCTGCATTTGGATTGAGTCGGGAGTTCCCTTCTCACTCAAAAGATTCCACTTATATAAGCTGGTGATCGAGCGCTGATTGTAATCGAAGAAGTTAAAGCGGCGAACCTTGAACGGACAGTTGTTGGCACAGTAACGGGTGCCGATACAACGGTTGTAGGCCATGACGTTCAGCCCATCCTCGGAATGCACGGTAGCATTAACAGGACAGACCGTTTCACATGGGGCATTTTCGCACTGCTGGCACATTAGGGGCTGGCTCACCATTTCAGGCTCGTCTGCATCTCCACCTTCGCTCGCAAAGTACCGGTCCGTGCGCATCCAGTGCATTTCGCGCCCATTGATGACCTGCTCCTTGCCGACGATCGGAATGTTGTTTTCTGCCTGACAGGCCGTCATACAGGCGGCACAGCCAATGCAGCTATTGAGATCGACTGCCATCCCCCAAGCGTGGACGTCGTTCAACGGTGGATGGGTGTAAAGCGAGAAGTTTGCAGGGGCATGGGCGTCGATGCCCATCTTCTTGAAGTAATCTTTATTGTCGGCGTTAGCGGTCCACTCCTGTGTCGTCGCCTGGCGCGTGATGTCAGCACCGCGCCCCTCAAGAGCTCCGTGCTCCTGCGTAACCGCCAGCGCATGACGCTTGCCTGTTTTGGATACGGATACCCCAGTGCGAAAGCGATTCTCAAGTGTGGTCTGAAGGGGAAACACGTCCACCCCGACACTCTTGCCAATGCTGCCCGCTTCGCTCCGGCCATAACCCACAGCCACTGAAATGGAGTCGTCGGCGTGCCCTGGCAAAACAAGGACGGCGATATCAACACTCTTTTCGCCCACCGTGATCCGAACCACGTCGCCAGTGTCTACCCCGAGCTTTCGAGCAGCGGCGGGACTGATGAGCGCGGCATTGTCCCAAGTCAACTTTGTGACAGGATCCGGCAACTCTTGGAGCCAGCCGTTATTTGCATAGCGACCGTCATCCACCTTGGAGTCGGTGATGAAAACGAGCTCGAACTCGCCGTCCACGGAGCGCACGGGCGCCATTTCAGCAAGGGCCTTGGCTACCGCTTCGGGCCGCAGCGCAGCTGAAACAAGCTTGGGTTGAGA
>CAILVZ010000054.1 GCA_903837825.1 Akkermansiaceae bacterium
GATGAAGGAGGCGGCTGATTCGAATCTACGAAAACCTCATAAAATAGGGTCCCCATTCCGCCGCTTCAGGCATTGGATACGCGCTCATTTTCAATCGATGGCTGGAAGGCACTTTCGGGTGAATGGCTCGAGGGTTGTACGCGCACCCAGGGTCTCATGAGTTTATTAACCGCGTTTGGAGTGCTCCAGATGGCAGGAATATTCAATTCAACGAGAGATTCCCCCCTCTAATCATGAAATTCTCAGTGGTGACTCCCTGCTTCAATTCGATCCGCTACATTCAGAACTGCGTGGAATCGGTGAGGCACGCCTGTTCTGGCATCGATTACGAACACATTGTCGTCGACGGGGTGAGTACGGATGGGACGCTCGAATATCTGCGCAAACAGCCCGATATCCGACTTGTTTCGGAGCCGGATTCGGGAATGTACGATGCCTTGAACAAGGCGGTCGCCCTCGCCTCCGGAGATGTGATCGGACACCTTAACAGCGACGAACAGTATTCTCGAAACGGCTTGCTCGCAGCACTCCTCCGCCTCAGATCCGACCCTTCCTTGGACGCCGTGATGGGACCGACCGTCATGCTCAATGGGCGCATGGAATTCATGCAACTCTTCAACCAAATTGTGAAGCCGAGCTTGCAGGACGTTTACTGGCACATGCCTATCCAAACCTGTTCGTTCTTGTACAGAAAGAGTCTCTGGAACCGAGAGCGCTACAGTACCGAATACCGACTGATTTCCGATCATGTCTGGTTTCGCCGCCAAATGGAAATGGGCCTAAACCTCTCCGTCGAAAGAGAGCCAATCGGACTTTTCCTGTGGCATGGGGAAAATTTGAGTTCCGGCCAAGCGACTCACCGAGAAAATGCTTTGTCAGACATTGATTCCAAGTCTTTTCGCCTGTCGCTTGCGAAGCGCTGGTACAGGATTCGCAAGTTGTTTTTGGGCGGCTACTGGCGCTTTCGATTACGATATGAACTGCTCGAGGGAGGAAGCCCAAAAGTGCGGGAAATGCTTTTTCCCAAACTGAAAATACGCCGGTTCGACAAGTCTCAAGTGACCTAGTCGTCGTCCGGCGCTCAGTCGCCTTTCGCCTCGATTTAGCGCTCGAAAAAACCGCGGATCGTCTGTGCGGTATAGTCCACGTCGTCCTCGCTCAAGTGCGGATTCATTGGCAGGCTCAACACCTCTCGGGCAGCCAATTCAGTTTGCGGCAAGCCTCCCGGTGCCAGAAACAGCCTGCCCGCGTAGGCGGACTGTAAATGAACCGGCACCGGATAGTGAATCAGCGTTCCCACGCCTAGTTCCTTGGCCCACCCCTGCAGGGCATCCCTTTGTTGGGAACGAATCACGTACTGATGAAAAACGTGCTTCACGGGTCCTTGCTCCGTGGGGAGTTGAACTGGCAAACCTGCCATCAGCGCTGAATACCGTGAGGCGATCAGGCGCCTGCGTTCGTTCTCTGCAGCGAGATGAGGCAGCTTCACACTCAGGATGGCTGACTGAATCTCATCCAGGCGCGTGTTCATCCCAGCGATCGAGCTGATGTAACGCTCCTTCCATCCGTATTCCCGGATTAGACGCGCTTTTTCTATGATGGAAGGATCGTTACTCA
>CAILVZ010000055.1 GCA_903837825.1 Akkermansiaceae bacterium
GCTTGGAATGAAATGTAGCGCACGAGATCAAGAAAATGCAGCAAATGGCCGTGATCCAGTGGGCAGGAGTGAGTGTCATCGGATCACGATTGACTCGGTTTGTGCTGAAATAAACCCAGGGTTTCATGGTCAAATGATGCGAATTTCGTCGGCTTGGATCAAGCGATCGAGTCCAGCTTCGGTGCGCAGCAGCAATTCCCCTGCGGATGAGATCCCCTCGACCCATCCAATTTGTTCGCCAGTCGAGGTGGAAAGTTTCACTCGGTAGCCGGTCAGGACGCAGCGTTGCTGCACCGCGGCAATCAAGCTCCCGAAGTCCTCGTCAATTTCTTGGCGGCGCCTCGCAAATTTGCTAAGGATCGCCCCCAAGACGGCTGCCCTTGAAAACGACTGGGAGGTTTCATTTTTCAGAGAGGTTGCGATTTCTGCGACTTCGGGCGGGAAGCTGGTGGTGTTGACATTTAATCCGATACCCACCACCACGAAATCTGGCCCAGCCTCAACGAGGATTCCAGCAGCCTTGCGCTGGCGAATCCAGACGTCATTGGGCCACTTGATTCCAGCTTGCAGCCCGAAGGTTTCGACGGCTTCCGCAACGGCGACGCCAGCGGCTAATGCCAAGCGAGGCCAGAGTGCCTTGGAGGCGGTGGGGCGGACTAGGATCGAAAATGCGAGGGATTCTCCGGCGGGAGAGAACCAGGCCGCGCCTCGGCGCCCACGCCCTGCGGTCTGCTGTTCGGCGAGTAAAATCAGGCCGTCGGCGGCACCGGCTTGGGCTAGCAAGCGGATTTCGTCGTTCGTCGACCCTACGGATTCTCGAATGAGCAAACGGAATGGCTCGGGAAATTCGTTCGCTGCCGCATGAAAATCGTCAGGGGAGTAAAGGCCAGTCGTCATGGGAGCATGTCGAAGTCGAGGCCAACATCAAGGGCCGGAGCCGAGTGGGTGAGGGCACCCACCGAAATGAAGTCGACACCCGTTTCGGCAATTTCACGGAGGCTTTCCCACGTGATCCCGCCGCTGGCCTCAAGCTGAGGCTTGCTCCTCTCGCCGCGCATCATCACTGCCGCACGAAGCTGTGAAGGTGGCATGTTATCGAGTAAAATAAAGTCCACTCCGTCGAGGCTCAGAAAGGAAAGGACTTGCTCAAGGTGATCGGCTTCCAATTCGATCGCAACGTCCGGACGTTCGGACTTGAGGCGATGAATGGCGTCTTGGAGCGCCTCGAGGCCACCTTCTGCGATGAGATGGTTGTCCTTAACCATGGCTCGGTCGTATAGCCCAAGACGATGGTTGGTACCGCCGCCGTGGAGAACCGCTTGCTTCTCAAGCAGCCGATAGCCTGGGGTAGTTTTCCGAGTGTCCAATATCTGTGCGCGGGTGTTTTTGATGATTCCCACATACTTGGCAGTTAGGGTCGCAACTCCGCTGAGATGTTGGATGAAATTCAGTGCGGTCCGTTCAGCGGTTAGAATGGAGCGTGCCGAGCCCTCGACGCGGATGAGCAGCGCTCCAGCGCCCACTCGACTTCCGTCGGCGATCAGAACCTCCACTTCAAGCATCGGGTCGACCTGGCCGAAAACTCGGGCCGCCAACTCTACACCCGAAACCACACCATCCTTGCGCGCGACCACAAATGCACGAGCCCTGCGGTTTTCTGGAATAAAATACAGCGAAGTGACATCGCCGCTGCCTAGGTCTTCAGCAAGCGCGAGGTCGATCAGAATGGCCGAGTGGTCGTTCATTGAAAGGATTAAACGATGGCCCGGCCTCTCATGGCAACCATGCTTTCAGCCCAACCCATGCCCCGCCCCAAGTGATGATCCATGGCAACGTTAGCAAACTGAGTGCCGTGGTGGCGATCACGACTTGAACGGCCACCGCAGGACGCCCTCCGTAAATTCGAGCTAACAGAATTGATGTGAGTCCAGCAGGCATTGCCGCTTGGACGACGAGGACTTGCCGCAATCCGAGGGACAGCGGGAAGAACTTGGCGGCAGACAAGATTGCCATCGGCGCCAATATTAAGCGGACGAGGATTGCCCCTAAAATCACTTTCCAGCTGGGTTTCTCGGATTTGATCAAGTCGATCATGGTGCAACCCGTGATGAAAATCGCGAGAGGGAACGCCCCGGTACCAATCATGGAGATTGCCTTGCGCCCTGGGCCAACCACCTGTTGATCCAGTCCAAGTGCAACAAGCGTTAGGCCAATGGTCACTGCGACCACTGGGCCGTTTACGAGTTTGCGCCATGGGATCCCGCGCTCACCGCTCATCAGCATGATTCCGACCGACCAAATCGCGAACTCCACCCCGATGTTGTGAACGAACAAAAGCGCGAGCGCTCCTGGTCCCCAAAGGATTTCAATCACGGGAGCGGCAGTGAATCCAAAATTTTGGCAACCTGCGCTCAGAGCAAAGGTGCGCATTCCCGTGCCGCGTTCGAGGCCCAGCAAGCGTCCCATCACCAAGCCGATCGCGATTCCCACGATGATCATTCCAAAGCCTAGGCCGATCGACCACAGCACCACTGAACCCGATCTCAGCTCTTCCCTTCCGAGGATTTTATCTAAAATAAAACACGGAAGCATCACCAAGAAAATGGCACGCATCACTCCTTCGTCATGTTCTCTGCGGATCAATCCAATCCAGCGCAAGACAGCACCAGCGATGAGCAGCAAGTAAACTGGCAGCACCGATGTCATGACAGGATTTGGCGAAATCACTTCACAAACTTCTTGGGTGCTTCGCGTCTCTGCAAGTGCAAAGATACTCAGGACCAGATCACACCCGGACCCGCAAATCTCTCACGCTCCACAACACCCCAGCCGCGGCCGTGCCGTTTCCCTTCAGTCGCCGCGCACCATCTCTTCGCCTCTCGGTGAAACGTTCTCGCGTCGCGGCAAACGCCTCGTTGACGAAGGTCTTGCTGCCAATGACCGCTCCATCGGTGAAATACCTCACCCGACACCTCAACATCGCCGCCATCTTTAGGTCTGGTAAAACGGTGCCGTTGTCCGCGGCTTCCAATGCCTCCGCGTCGTTCATCTGCGGTCTTACCACGCCTGTTTTCACCTCGGCTCGGCCGTTCTTTTGTTCAAGCGCCAGGCCTAGCGTCCGCCGATAAATCCGCGACACTTCCTTCCATCGCTCGGCCTCAAATCCCGCTCCGTGGTGGCTCATGCACGCTCTCACGAGACCTTCACGCGACTTCTTGCCATTTCCCCTCGGCCCACCACCCACGGCTTCGCCGTAGCTGCTCCACCGGTATTCCGCGGGATCCTCGACCATGCCCGCTCGCACGGGGTTCAGGTCGATGTACGCCGCCATCGTCCGGGCGGCGACCCCGCTTTCGACGATCACACTCTTGTAGCGTTCTTCCCACAGCGTGCCGCTGCGCTCGTGCGTTCGGTTGAACCAC
>CAILVZ010000056.1 GCA_903837825.1 Akkermansiaceae bacterium
AGCAGCCCTGCTGTCCAGCCCGGCCACGACGAGGGTCGGACTGTCCGAGCAGGAGCGTCGCGCGATGGTGCTCTATGCATCGGGCCTGAAGATGCGCACCGTCGCCAGGCGCATGGGCGTCACCGAGGGAACGGCGCAGGAGTACATCAAGCGCGTACGGGCCAAGTACCTGAAGGCTGGCACTCCCGTTCCCACGAAGACCGACATGTATCGCATGGCACGCAATGAGGGTCTCGTCCCGTAGGGCCCTCGACTGTCCCCTCTTAGCCAGACATCACGCCGGCACAGCGCTGCGACCACTCGTCTTCTCGTCGAACCTGCGCTTGACTGACGCCCGCGCGGGCGACCGTCCCGAGCAGAAGGAGCGCTCACATGGACTGGAGCATCGGCAACATCCTCTGGATCATCATCGGCGGCGCCATCATCGGCGTCATCGCGCGACTGATCCTCCCCGGCCGCCAGAACATCCCGTGGTGGTCGGTGATCATCGCCGGCATCGTGGGCATGTTCATCGGCGATTGGCTGTCGAGCCTCATCGGCGTCAAGGAGACCGGTGGGTTCGACTGGATCCGCCATGGACTCCAACTCGTCGTCGGCGTTGCAGCGGTCTGGCTGACGGCCGTGGTGTTCGGGAAGGCGCGGGCCGGGAAAGCCTCAGCGTAGAAGGCCTAGAGCGCAGAAATGGTGCCAAGTGCCAGTGGTTAGCGGTGTGCCGATCGAGACGTCATTAGCAGTATTGCTCCAGTTTTTGAGGGAAAGCGTATTGTTCCCACTTGGATACGAGAGAGCAAAGTCGTTAGTGGACCCATTTCCGTTATTTGCGCCAAGGTGAAAAACAATATCTTGATCGGACGTGCTAGCCCGCTTGCACCACCCTGAGACGGTCCAGTTGCCAGTTTTAAAGTTCAACTCTGACGATGTATATGCACGTTGGAGCCTTGCAGCGCCGCCATTACCGCTTTGAATGAGGCTAAGAGATTGGGCATGGTAGGCTGATAGCGGAGAGGGGGTGTCTGCAACGTAAGAGAACGTGCCGTTTCCTAAGCCGGTCAAAGTGCCATCTCGACCAGCACCGGATACATCCGTTGCGAGGCTGTCGGTGGTAACATCCGGCGCCTGAAAATCGTAATTCGCAAGGATTCTTGAATCCATGGCTTTGTCAGAGACGCTGTAGTTAAATGTGGCATTTCCTTGGTAATTTTGAATTGGGGTGAATCGGACAGTGTGTCCATCAGCGAGCAGAGAAGCAGTCCCATTGGTTGCATCTGTTACGCTGAATCTTAGCGATTCCAAGGAGGTTTCTGCATCCGACGCAACCGTGCGTAAGTCAAAGTCAATCGATTGATTGGTATAGCAGAGCGCAGCACCAACATTTGCGATCGGATAATCTTCGACGGGTCTGAAGGTCATCACGAACGCCTTTGATGCCGCAAGCTGTCCATCGCTAACGGATAGAGTGATGGTGGATGAACCACTTTGATTTGGTAAGGGCGTGATGGTCAGCGATCGCGATCCGCCAGAACCAGACAGAACTAGATTGGAGTTTGTCAGCAGTGAAGTATTTGATGAGGTCGCTGAGAGAATGAGCGAGTCCGCATTCGTATCAATGTCAGAAATATTGATGCTGATCTGAGAGCTTGTTGTGTCTTCGTCAGCAATTTGATCGACTACTGCAGCGATGACAGGTGGGTCGTTCACTGGGGATACGGTAACGGTAAAACTCTCGCTGGAGGTAAGGAGACCATCGCTTACTGAGATGGTGATCAGAGTTGCCCCGGACTGGTTCGCTGCAGGGGTGATGGTTACGGTGCGGTTTGATGACGTTCCGGCCAGTATTACGTTGGCTAGGGGAACAAGAGTCAAATTTGATGAATTCTTTGTGAGTGTCAGTGCGCTCGTTGCCATTTCGCTGTCGCTGAGCGTGAAAGGAATTGTTAGAGTCGAATTGTCTTCATCGATGCTCTGGTCGCTGATCAATCCAATCGCTGGAGCCGTATTGATGGCTACACTGGGTGAATTGAAGAATACTGCGGAGGTGGTGCTACCAATGGTGGATGAATTGGCCGAAAGATAATTTTGCGACCAGTAGTTCTCCGTTCCTACTCCCTGCGAGTCTATTGCTGCGCCATTGGTGTTTGTGATCGCGTTGTTGAAGCAGAAGTTGTGTTCGGTGGATAAAGTCGAAGCTGCTCCTGAACGGATTCCTCGACTGGTGCTTCCGTTGATGTTGTTGGAAAAAATTGTATTGTAAGAGGTTGGACCGACGACTGTTGATTGAATATTGATTCCCAGAGTATTCGTATTGCAGGCATTGCCGAACACTTGGTTGTATTTGGCGGATTCTTCGATAAAGATGCCAGTGCGGACGCTGCCACTGGTGGTGTTGAACTTGACGATGGAACTTCCGGTAAAAGCATCGATATCAATCCCATCCATGTTCACGTTTGATGCAATGTTGTCAGTAATGATGAACGATGCGGAGCCGCCTTTGGTCCAGATTCCCCGTGCAGCGCCTCCGTCGACCGAGCAATAGCCAACAATGCAAGGCGTGCCGCCGCCATTGAATGCGATGATGTCCGATCCATCGACACGAGTGGCTTTGGCGCCGAAGTTTTTTAGGGTGATGTGGTCGAGAAGAACTCTTGAGCAACCCTCAAACGCAAGGCCGTTTCTGCCTGTCGTATTTGCCCCATCGATCGTGCCCCCCGAGATTGACACGTAATCGAGGTTCAATCCGGTCATCGCAGTGATTCCACTATTTAAAGTGATCGTGCCACTGATGATCACGCAGGTATTGGATGAAAGCACTAGGGTGGCATCGCCAGTGACTTGGGGAGCGTTGAGCCTCAGGACGGTGACAGCGTCCGAATTGGCAGCCCGCGATGCGTCGTATTGGCTTTGAATCTGCGAAAGGGTGGTTGCTGATGTATTGATCTCAACACGAGATTTGCCATTCATGATCACCTCGGAGTGATCATTCGGCTTCGTTGGTGGGTAGAAATAGCGTTGATTGGGTGCTGAGAGTGACCCACTGGTCGAGATGATGTTGTGATTGGTATTTGCGCCTGAAACGAGGAGGGGAGTTGTCACTCCGTTGGTGAACTTGTTGTCGTAGATGGTTTGTCCATTACCACCCAAGTCGATTCCACGAGTTACGCTTTGAACATCATTCGATACTAACATATTTCGCTCGCTGGAAGCGCCTAATGAAATGCCCACTGGGCTCCCACTGCAGAAATTATTACTCACCCGAATCCAGTTCGAATCAGGTAGGGCGATACCCGCTGCAGCATTGTTTCTGCATTGGTTATTGGCAATTGCTGCACGAGAACTGGTCCCTATTAAAATTCCATTTTGATTACGATCACATTGATTCTCGATGCAAATCGCTTGTGTGGTGTCGGCCAAATGAATTCCCGACTGGTTGGTTACCCCTGAAACTTTGCAACGAGTCACGGTGATTTCGTTGTCAAATACACCACTCCCGAGACCTTGCACAAAAATCCCATCCCGTGCCGTATTTGTGACCGTGATGGCATCAAGATTCACCCGACTGACGCCCGCAGCCTCGATGCCATATGCGTCAACTGTATTACCAATCAGGCTGACGTCATTGACGCTTGCATAGTTAGCGCCAGGAGATATTCGGATCAATGCAGTAGACGTAAAGTTCCCTGATGCCGCTTCGAGTGTTGCGCCGAATCCCTTCAAGCACATTTTTGAACCAAGGGTTAGTGGGTTGTTCGTGACTTGATAGTTTGCACCAGCCTTCAGGCAAATCAGGATGATCTTGGTCGGTTGGTTCACGCGTGCAGCATCGATCTGCGTTTGAAGGCTTGCGATTGATCCAGAAGTGTCAGTGATCGTGACGATACTTTCTCCGCTGGTTTGTTGATAAAAAGTGCTGTTAGGCACGGTGTAAAGCGAGCTTCGGACTCCCTGTTGACTGAGCGCATGAGGTGCCGTGAGCCAAAATGCTAGAAGGGATGCAAGAGCCAGGTGGAGTCCGGAAAATCTTGTCTTCTGCCAATGGCAGAATTTTGACCTGATCTTGGTATGGGTTCCCTGGGCCATTGGATTATTTCTTTTCGGGCGGTGGCTCGAGATCCTTCGACCATTGAATGGAATCGTCACGGTTTTTCGGAGGAGCTGCAAGGAATAAGACATCGAGATCTGCGGTCGTAAGTTGCGGCAACTTTGGAATCGTGGAGGTGTGTAGGTAATTCACGAGACTGTACCTGAGTTGCTGAAGCATCGGATCCTTTATCTCGCTATGCGCGATGTCAGCCGCGCACACAACGAGGTGGCCTTCCTCCAATTGAGCTTCAAAAACAAGGGCGAGTTTCTGATTGCGGGAGAAGGCATCGATGACCTGCACGATGGGCTTTGCTGGGTAGGCCACTTGATCGAGAACAATCGCACCGGGTGAGGGGGTTAGGATGCTCCACCATTGCCAGTCGGTATGGTCAGCGGTTGGGAAATTGGCAAGGGCTGGGTGATTGTCTTGGATCAAGAGGCCCATGGTTCCGGCTTGGTTGGTGAAATAGACTGGGCTCCAGAATGAGGGAAGAAAACCAGTATCTTGGCGTTGGCGGATTGAGGCGGAGGGTGGGCAGTAAAGCACTTTACCCCCTTCATGCAGTTTGATTTTTGCATCTGCAAGTGACTGGGTCACGAGGACATCGCTGGCGTCGAGTCTGGGCGGTGGCGGCAGGATCCATATTTTCCAGTGATTGACCGCGCCTGCACTAGGGGCGGTGATCTGAAGAGTTGCCTCAGTCTCATGGGTTACTTTCTCCAAGGACGCAGTGATTTCCCCTGCACGAATCCCAGCGCCAACCGGGAATGACCGAGCGGGGAGCGTGCCTTGTGCAATGATACCCAAATTCGGAGTGACTATTTCCCAGTGCGGTGTGATGTTAGAAAATGGATGTTCTGAATAATTGGCAAACTCCACCGATGCGTGAAAGATTTCGTGACTCCTATATACCCGCTTCGCCATGCGTGCGAGTGGTACAACGGGCGCGCAGGCATCACGGAACCACGCCGGATCTACAATCCCCTTGGAGTCCCAAAAAGAATCTAGCAAACCAACGTGGGCAGTGCCTTGGCCCGGATAGTCATGGAGATCGAGCAACTGGTAACCGGCTAAGCCTGGGGTGCGCATCGCGAGCTCCAGCTCCTGCTTGTATAGCTCTGCAGAAAATTTGCCCGATGCTTGGGTGAACTCAGCGGATTGAGTGATTAGATTACTTCGACGGAGATCTTCTTGAATCGCTTCAAGATTGATGGGGCGTAGAACGCCGCCGTATTTCGATATTTCTGCTAGGTTAGGAAATACATTCCACTGGCCGATCTCATGCGTGATGAGGGGTAGTGAAGTCTTCATGAGGACGTTGCCAAAGTCAGAGGTGGTGTTAGGCATCTCATTGAAGAAACTCTGGCCACGCATGCCCTCAAGCTTGCCATTGGTTCGAAATGCCCGTTCGACCAGGAAGTCATCGACGATGGATGGGCCATCGGACTGGCCGACCTTGGGTGGTGCGTCGAAGACCCAAAGACGGTTGGATGTCATGGTGTACAATCTCCGCGGATCCGCCGAGCGAAGATCACCTAAGAACTGTTGGAGAAATGGATACTGGCCGTGTAGCTC
>CAILVZ010000057.1 GCA_903837825.1 Akkermansiaceae bacterium
CCTCGGCCTATCTGGCATCGAAGGTGGTTTTTTTGACGTGTTTGGTGATCGGGCAGTCGCTCTGGATGGCGTTCTTTGTGAATTTTTTTGGTGCCTTCCGCGGCAGTTTTGTCGAGCATGCGGGATTTTTGTTGCTCGTCAATGCAGCCATGACGGCCATTTGCTTGGCGATTTCTTCGTTGATGCGTACGGCCGAGCAGGCGTCGTTGTTATCGATTTATTTGGTGGGATTTCAGCTTCCGTTGTCGGGCGCGGTGCTGGCATTGCCTGAAAATATCGAGGTGTTCACTCGCCCTTTCATTTCTGCTTATTGGGCATGGTCAGGCTCCGTCGAAGCCCTGCAAAGCCAAGTGCACGACGCAGTTAAGTCGGTGGTGGACACCAGTCTTTCGGCTCAGGAGGCTTGCTACTACGTTTTAGGAGCCCACATTGCGGTCGCGCTGATTGCCACCTGGGCGGGTGCTCGTCGCCCTCAATGGGACTGAGCGGTTTTTCTCTCTCGATTTTATGGATTTTCCAATTACGTTGACTTCTCAAACCCGCATCAAATATGGCACGCCGCGCTAGTTCACAACTTCATCCCGGAATGATCATTGGAGCGCTTGCCGCCATGGTCGTCGCAGTTTTTGCGGGAAAATCATTCATTGGGAAAAAATCCGCAAGTTTTGGCGACATTGGCAAACTCAGTGTCGGCGATCTTCTTGAGAACGGCAACAGCCTGCGTGGAAATGAATACGTCATCGAGGGGCAGATCGACGAAAAACTCCAGTGGACCACCGGACGTGGTCAGTTGGTGAGTGTGCGGGTGACGACGCCGAGCGGCGATGATTTCGTAGGGGTCGAGATTCCGCAGGAATTCAACAGGCTGAACATCGACACCAAACAGAAATATGCTTTCCGAGTGAAATTTCGGCAAGGTGGCATCCCTGTGGCAACTGGCCTAAATCGTCTCTAACTCCTCCCGACTTTCTAATGAAATCGACGATTCTTTTTTTCATCTGCTGCGTGGGAATGGCTCATGGCCAAGTTTATACACCGCCGCCTGCAGCATCGCCCGCCAAGGATGCCACGCCCACCGATGCTCCAGCACCTGCCAAAGAAAAACCACCAACCGCCAGTCCGCTCGGGCAGGAAATTCCGATGCTCGACCCATCGGCAGAGACGATCACCGTGGGTGGCGTTGCGATTCCGCTTGGCGACAATCGTTTGCTTAAAGCTCGGTTTGAAAAGTTTTTGAATCAACCGCCAGAAAGCGATCAAGCGGCCGCCAAATACCGCGAGACGATCGCGAAAATCCTTAGTACTATTTCACCATTCAAGTCGGGCGGCCCTGATTTGTATTCTGCATTCAAGTTGCTGCCTGGGGCATCAGCGTATCCTGGCGATGCGAATCTCTGCGGGTCACTTGCGGAGTCGATCTACATGGCGATGCTCGCCAAGCAGGATGTGAATGGCCTCAACAAACTCAACCTTTCCATCGAGTCAGAAAAGAAGGCGATCATCGCCGAAGGTGACTGGTTGGCACGTCACGAGCGGGACAATGACCTAGGAGACACTAAAGACTCAAAGGATAAGAAGGAGAAGCCCAAGGCGGCCACGCAAACGGGCAGCGGTGTCAACTCGCTCAAGTATGTTGAGACGCTCCGTCGCATCGCGGAAATCGAGGTGCTGAAGAAATCGAACATTGCCCGCACCGAGGCGGGAACCCTGCGGACGAAGGCGCAGTACCAAGTCAGCATGATCCAGTGGTTTGTGCAGCGGCGCTATGAGCATGTTCTCATGGCGGCCCGTTTCTACAACCAGATCTGGAAGGATGGCGATGCGGCTTTACGCATCGACAAGAATTCGGACGTTTCGAAGTTATTCTCTGAGTCGGTCGGAGTTAGCCCTACCGTGTCATCATTGGATTCGCTCTCGAACGAAGCGATCCGTGAGTCCAGCAAATACATTGAGGCCTTTGAGCTCATGCTCTCGCGCGATGAATTGCACAATGCTTCGCAGCGGTTGATGGAGGCTTATGCCATCGGCGAATACTTGGAGCCGCTCGCGACGCTTTCATTAGAGAAAAAGCGCCGCGTCGCAGACTACGTCCGTGATTTGCACGAACTATACGGAACCTTGCAGGCGCACGACTACACCAAGACCATGGAGCTCGCCGAGCGTCTGAAAAAAACCGCGAAGGACTTCCCTTCATCCAAGGTTGACAGTGCCATCGCTGCTTACACGCTAGCGTCCGATCTAGCAGTTGAGGAGGCCAAGGCGCACCTTCTCGCGAAGGAAAGTGACAAAGCGGCAGAAAAAATCCGTGTGGCTGCCGAGATTTGGCCGACGAATCCTAAGCTCAAGGAGTTCCGAAATCTAGTGAATAACAGCGGTGGGCTCGTGAGCGTTCGAAACGATTTTGATCGCTTGCTCAGTGAGAATAACTTCCGTGAAGTGGCGCGCCGCCAGTATGAAATCGCTCCGGTGATCCAAGGCGACGCAAAACGCGAGGAGGCGTTTAAGCAAATCATCGTCAATCTCACCAAGATTGAAGCGGCGCTGGGGAAGGCCTCGGAATTCAGCAAGATGGGCCAAGATTATGCGGCCTGGGAGCAGCTTGCCAAGTTGCGTGAGGATTTTCCTGATGACCCAAAACTGGGCCGAGAGCTAGAGTTGTTAGCTCCCAAGGTGGCGGATTTCACTCGTGCTCTGGACAAGGCTCGTCAGTTCGAGAGTCGAACGCCTAAGCAGGTTGGATCTGCGCTATCGTGGTACCTCAAGGCTCGGAGCATTTATCCTCAGAGCAATCTCGCTGAAGCTGGCTACAAGCGTCTTGCCGATGAGATCCTCCCACCTGACGAAAGGTCAGCTGCGGGATCTCCGGAGGCGCAATGAGTTGGCCAGTCGGCAGTTGACTTGAGGGATTCGCGACTCGAAACTCTTTTCAGTGAGTGAGCTGATTCTGGGAATTGATTTAGGAACGACGAATTCTGCTGTCGGCATCGTCGATTCAGGATTCCCGATACTTTTGGCCAATGAGGACGGTCGGCGCATCACTCCGAGTGCCGTGTGGATCGGGGCAGATGGGTCGGTCGAGGTGGGAGAGAAGGCCGTGCGTCGCCAGGCGGCTGAGCCTGAGCGGGTCATTACGAGTATCAAGCGGCTGATGGGATGCCGCACGAGTGAGCTTGGGGGGGATTTTCCGATTGCCGTCACCAACGGCCCCGATGGTTATCCGCAGGTTTTGGGCAAAAAGCCCGAGGAGGTTAGCGCTGAAATTCTTCGCGAGATGAAGCGCATCGCGGAGTGGCGTATGGGTGCTGAAATTACCAAGGCGGTGATTACCGTGCCTGCGTATTTTCATGATGCCCAGCGTGCAGCAACCAAGCGTGCTGGGGAGCTGGCTGGGCTTGAGGTGATTCGAATTCTCAATGAACCGACGGCAGCGGCCTTGGCATACGGGCTCGATCGATTGGGAGACATGGCTCGCGTCGCCGTCTATGACTTGGGTGGCGGCACTTTTGATCTATCCATCTTGGAAATGCAGGATGGGGTCTTCCAGGTGCTGGCGACTCATGGTGATACTCGATTGGGGGGGGACGATCTCAATGCAATGATTCTTGATGAGATGATGATGCGGGCAGGGATTTCCTCGGTAGATCCTGCGGCTCGGGTTCGGTTACTCGCTGAGGCAGATCGAGTCAAGCTGGCGCTTTCCGAGCATGAGCAGGCGGTTTTTCGGGTACCGTTCTATGATGGCGTCCGCAGCCTTGAACAAACGATCCGTCGTTTGGAGCTGGAGCAAATCGCCGCTCCATGGATTCAAAAAACCGTGCGTTTGTGCCGCCAAGCTCTAGCAGATTCTGCACTTAAGGCTTCTGATCTAAATGCAGTGGTGCTTGTGGGGGGGAGTAGCCGGATTCCTGCAGTTCGACGAGCAGTCCAAGAGGTTTTTGGTCTTGAGCCAGATATTTCCCAGCACCCCGATGAGGCGATTGCTCTCGGCGCAACAATCCAAGGCGGTGTGCTCAGTGGTGCGATGCGTCAGATCATATTGTTAGATGTGACGCCATTGAGCCTTGGGATTGAAACGTTTGGAGGGCTGATGAATGTTTTGATTCCACGAAACACGACCATCCCTTGCAAAGCGGGTGAACTGTTTACCAATGCGGCGGATCAGCAATTGGGAATGCGTGTGAGAGTCCTCCAAGGCGAGAGGGAAATGGCCAAGGATAACTGGGAGCTTGGCTGCTTCGATGTTCCATTTTCACCTGCACCAAAAGGCCAGGCGCGTGTCGGCGTGCAATTCAAAATTGATGAAAATGGCATCCTTGAGGCGCTCGCTCGGGATGTTTCAACTGGGATTGACCGGGTGATCCAGATCGAGAGTGCCGCAGTGAATGTCGATGATGCTGCGGTTGAGGCAATGGTGAGCCAGTCCGTTGAGCATGCCTTCGCCGACATGGCTCAGCGGGTTTTCACCGAGGCAAAGCTGAAGGCTGAGGAGTTGATTCCGGCGGTTGAGGCGGCATTGAGTCAGGGGCTAGCTACCGCTGAGGAGCGCGGGGAAATCGAGAATGCCCTCGTAGCGGTTCGCGCTGGACTTTTGGATGGAACGGCCAATCTTCTCAAACCAGCGGTACAACGGTTGGATCTTGCGACAGAGTCACTTGCGGCACGACTGGTGGAACAAGCATTGGATTCCGCATTGGACCGACAGTTGGTCGCCGACAAATGAATCGGCACTTGATCAAAGTCATCCTCCACGATCATGATTTCACTAACAAAGGTTAAGCCGCGATGGTAAAAAATAGTTATTGGTTCCACTGTGGACGCTGCGGCTCGTTGTTCCGAGCGCGTAGTTTGGCTACTGATGTCAGGGTTTGCACCAATTGCGGGCGAAGCCCATTTTTGGGTTTCGGGGCTGTAGCTCCGGAAGTTCAAGCGCAGCCTGCCGTGGCAGATATCCAAGTCCGCCACGATACGAGAAATTCACGAAGAAAGCGCAAGATGCTTCCAGTGATGGCCAAGGTGCTTCTGGGCTGGTTGGCATTGGTTGTGGTGATTGTGGTTGGTGCTCAATTTCTGGTTGGGACTGGCTTTGAGACGAAAAAGCCTGAATCTGCACCCCAAAGCCAAGTTACCGCTTCCGAGGCGGATGCCGCCTTGATCAATAGGGCGATGCCGCTATTGCAAAAAACGATTGGTAGTTTCGTCGATGCGAGAACTCCTGAAGAGTGGTCGCAGTTTATTCTCGCACCCATTGCAGCTGCAGGCCGAATCGATCGATACTATAGCTTCAACCCTCGGATGAATGTTGTCACGGAGAGGTTGAATTTGACCCATTTTGGAATTGTCAATCTGCCTGCGGGTAAGGCGATTGAGTGTTACTGGGGTGCCGATGGTGGCGAAGTGCTGGATACTGTTTTTGTTGAAGAAAATGGTGAGTGGCTACTCGATTGGAATCACTATGTTAGGTACAGCGACTATCCATGGGCGTCATTTTTGGCGGGTGGTGGCGATGAGGTGGGTGAATTCCGTCTCCTCGCGCGCGAGCGGTTGGCGGACGAGAGGAAAAACGAGGATACCATCAGCATCGCGCTTTACGCGCCTTATTTTGGTGAGCCGGGCAAACTTGGACTTGCATCACCCGAGTTCCTCATCAAACGAAGCAGCAAAAATGGTCGCATGCTCGATGCCGCGTTTAAGTTGAATAAGAATGGCAAGCATGTATTTGACTCGATACTTCCTAGTATCGATCCCCAAGGGCTCGTTCGAGTTCGAGTGAAAGTTCGTCGCATCAAGGAAGCTGATAAAAACCAGTTTGAACTCGAGGAGGTGATTGCGTGCCACTGGTTTTCGACGGATGTTCCTGGAGTCGAAATTCCAGAGGATAGTCCGACAAAGTGAGCCAGTGATTGCCTCCGGAAATCGGTCAATCGAGGGTGCGCATTGCATCGCGCATCACGGCGAGTGGTGGTGCTCCAGCGAACCAATACTGGAATGCCAATGCGCCCTGATGAATCAGCATGGATAAGCCATTGGCTGTCTGGCAGCCGAGGCTCTCTGCTGCAACTAGCAGTGGCGTCATCGGAGGTTGGTAGATGGTGTCGTAAACCAAGTGATCTCTGCTCAAGCAGGAGACGGGTAGAATCGATGGATCACTTGGCTTGAGTCCCACCGATGAGGTGTTTACGATCAAGTCGCAGCTCAGACAGGCTTCCGCAAGGGCTGGGTCATCGAATGAAAATGTTTTGATTTCCGTGCTAGGACTGACGGCATGCAACTTTTTGGTTAGGTTTGCAAGTTTGTCCAAGCTGCGATTGACCAAGACAATTTTTCTAACCGATTGAAGGCAGCATTGGGCTGCAATTGCCTGTCCAGCGCCACCGCCAGCGCCAGCGATTAGGACGTTCAACGATGCCAATGGAACTTTGAAATCCTCTTCGATGGCGAGGGCGAATCCTGGGCCATCGGTGTTGAAGCCGCGGGTGGTGTCGGAATCGAAACGGATCGTGTTGACCGCTCCGAGTGCCAATGCCTCGGGTGAGACATCGCAACACTCCATGGCCTCAAGCTTGTGGGGGACCGTGACATTGCAACCGATGAAGCCCAAAGCGCGCATTTGGGCAAAGGCTACCGCGACTTGCCCAGGCTGAATGTCGATGCGCACATAGCGTGCGTGGATTCCGAGAGAATCGAGTGCCGCTTGGTGCATCCGAGGAGATGCAGAGTGTGCGATTGGGTGGCCGATCACGGCAAGGCGTGCCGGTTTGGTGCAACCGGCGTCTAACCGATCCCGTGAGACCAAATCCTCCAACGTGTAGACTTGTTTCATGAATTAGTGTTAGATCATTGACATGAGTTGGCGGATGCGTGTCACGCAGCGATTTTGACCTAACAGATTAAGCATGTCGCCAAGGTCGGGCCCATGGCCTCGTCCAGAAAGCGCAACTCGCAATGGGAACATCAGCTGTCCTGGCTTTGCTCCAGCCGCTTGCGCGGTGGTGGTAAGCGCGGCTTTGGCCGCGTCTGCTGACCACTCAGGAATATCCTTGAAGGCATCCGCCAAGGCTCCAAATAAAGCGGTTGCCGTGGCATTGGTACGAACTTTCTCGATGGCCTCATCTTCGTAAGAGAAGTCATCGTTGAGCAGGAAGTCCAATGCCGCGGGGACTTCACTGAACAGGCGGACCTTGTCTTTGACGGCTTGGATCACCTCAGTGAAGTTGGCAGGAATGGTTAAGCCGGCAGCCTCGACCATGGGTTTTGCAGCGGCCGCAAAGTCATCGACGCTCATACCGATCATATGTTGTTGGTTCACCCATTTGCATTTTTCGAGATCGAATCGGCCGGGCGAGCGGTTGACTTGTTCTAGTGAGAAGCGCTCGACCAATTCGGTTAGGGTAAAAATTTCTTGTTCGGTCTTTGGGTTCCATCCGAGCAATGCGATGAAATTTACGACAGCTCCGGGAAGAAATCCTTGCCTAGGGTAGTCCGAAACCGCGGCACCTGCATCGCGCTTTGACATTTTAGACCCGTCTGGGTTGAGGATGAGTGGGATGTGTGCGTATTGTGGTGGCTTGGCGCCAAAGGCCTCGATGAGTTGCAGGTGCTTAGGCGTGTTCATGAGGTGGTCTTCCCCTCGGATCACGTGGGTGATTTCCATTTCGAGATCGTCCACCACATTGACGAAGTGGAACACATAGGAACCATCGGAGCGCTTCACGACCATGTCTGGGGTGTTCGATTCGTCGCGGTAGTCGATGGTGACCTCTCCGCACACCAAGTCGTGCATGGTTACCGGTTTCCGGTCGAAGCGGAATCGCCACGCGCCACCATCCTCGTAGACGCGGCCCGCGGCCACGAGTTTGGCGAACCATCGGTCGTAAATTTCCCCGCGCTGGCTTTGGTAGTATGGTCCGAAATTTCCGCCGACTTGGGGTCCCTCATCCCAGTCGAGGCCTAACCAATGCATGCCGTCAAAAATCGCCTGGCGCGCCTCCTCCGTGTTTCGTGCCTCGTCGGTGTCTTCTACCCGGAGGACAAAAACGCCGCCGTGTTTGCGAGCAAACAACCAGTTGAATAATGCGGTGCGTGCCCCGCCAACATGGAGGTACCCCGTAGGCGATGGTGCGAATCGAGTCCGAATGGTCATGACCAAGGTGTAGGTGGCAGATGGGCCATGCGCAAGCAGGAGAAGGGCAGGGAGGATGGTTCTCTGGCTTTTGCCGCTGGCCAATCCGTCGGATTTTCGCTTGATTGCGCTCATGCACCTTGCCTGTCCTTCGCGCTACGCGGATTTGTCATTTCAAGCCCGCTGCGGGAATTCCGGGCTTCATTTGCCCAAAATTTCCCTCGGTCTCTGGCACAACTTTGGGAGTGTGGACGATGCGGAAAATGCGCGTGCGATTGCCCTCCGCGCCTTTGATCTCGGAGTTACGCATTTCGATTTGGCCAACAACTACGGGCCGGTTCCCGGATCGGCCGAGGAGACCTTCGGGCGCATCCTGCGCGAGGACCTGGGCGATTACCGCGATGAATTGATTATTTCGACCAAAGCAGGCTACACGATGTGGCCAGGGCCGCATGGTGACTTTGGCTCGCGCAAATACTTACTGGCATCGTTGGATCAGTCCCTCATGCGGATGGGTATTCCCTATGTGGATATTTTCTACAGCCATCGGCGTGATCCGAACACCCCGATGGAAGAGACCATGGGTGCGCTTGCGACTGCGGTGAAATCCGGCAAGGCGCTCTACGCTGCGATTTCAAACTATTCTCCTGAGGATACCGCACGCGCGTGTGCCATCTTGCATGAGTTGGGCACACCGTGCGTTGTTCACCAACCGAAATACAGCATGTTCGAGCGGACGCCTGAGCGGGGCTTGCTGGATGTCGTTGGCAGGGAAGAAATCGGCGCTGCGGTTTTTTCGCCGCTCGCACAAGGGCTTCTTACTGACCGCTACCTGCAAGGGATTCCATCGAATGCTCGTGCGGCCAAGCCGAACGGTTTTCTCAAACGAGACGATGTCAATGAGGCCAAACTGGCAAAAATTCGCGCTCTGGCAGGACTGGCGGCCGAGCGCGGGCAGCCGCTCGCCTCGATGGCTATCGCATGGGTACTCCGCGACCCAAGAGTCACGAGCGCCATCATCGGTGCAAGCAAGACCAGTCAGCTCGACCCGTGCGTGGCCGCCGCGAGCTCGGCACCATTCACGACCGAGGAACTTGAGCGGATCGATGCGATTTTGGCGGATTAGCAGGATTTTAGGTAGGGGCGGGCGATGGTTTTCGAATGATACCGCTTTTTTTGATGATTTATTGAAATTCGGAGGTCCAAATATCAAGAAATAGCGGATTAACCTTTTTAGAGCGACCCGCGCGTCAATTTCTTCATGTCCATACCCGACATCATGATCGAGTCAAAGATCACCCGAATCTCGAATTTTCCCATTTCGGTGGGCGAAGACCAGGCGGGTGATGCAGCGGTGTTGATCCATCGGATGGCGAGGGGAGAAGGTGATGCTCTGGCGGAACTTCATGGTATGTGGAGCCCGATTCTGTTAGGGGCAGCTGTCAGGATGCTGGGAGATCGCCACGAGGCTGAGGAAATCGTCCAAGATACCTTTGTTCGGATGTGGCACCGCGCGGTTGACTATGATCCGCTTCAGTCCCCGCCCTTCGCATGGGCTTTCGCCGTGATGCGAGGCTATTGCATTGACCGTCTGCGCTACCGGCACCGGGGTAAGCGCGATTCTTCACGCGTGGTGCCCATCCACCTGCATGTGCCTGCCGAAGAGAGCGAGGAGGCGCAGGTGATGATGAGAGATGACTGGCGCCGGATCCGTACCGCGCTGCAAATTTTACCGCTCGAAGAACGCAAATGTTTGGAGCTTGCAGTTTTCTTGGAATACACCCATTCGGAAATCTCTGTGCACTTAAGCACTCCGTTGGGGACAGTGAAAAACCGACTCCGCCGTGCCTTGGACAAGGTGCGCAACCATCTATCAAGTTATGAGTTCTGATCCTCACGAAGCCGCCGCCTGGCGGGCATTTGGAATGCTTGACTCGGACGAAGCCGCTGGCTTTGACGAGGCCATGCGCCAAGACTCCGAGTTGAGAGACGCCTACGGCGAAATAAACCATCTGTGCGCTGCGATCGCGGCAGCCAGCGTCGCGCCGATCACCCCCCGTGCAGGACAATTGGAACGGATACAAGCTCGCTTGGGTCTTCAATCTTCAAAGTCGGCGAATTGGCTGGGTGTCTCAGGTTGGGCTGCTGCGGCTGCGGCAGTTGCGTTCATCCTAATCGTGGATCAAAAATCGCCCGCGCCGATGGAAAGTGTCAAAAACAGCGCCCCTCCCCATGCCGGCAAGCCTGAGGTGCACCGAATTCAAAAAAACACGCAGCAAGTGGCTACTGCGGATGAGTCCCCAGACCAGGCTCCGGAAGTCGACCCCGAGGTGGACCAAGAGCTTGGTGGCGAAGATAAAACAGCCAAGGCACAGGTCGCCACCGATGAGAGCAATACGAAGTCGGTGGCGAAGGCTGAAACGAGAGACCTTCTCCGTGAGATCACAGTCTTACGTGAGAAACTTGAGAGCGTAGAAAAACGTGAACAGCAACGATTGGAGCCAGTTCAAGGGTTGGCGTGGCCGATCGTGATGACGATGAGGCCACCACAGGCCACGGCCCAGATCGTCGCTGCAAATGATGCCGACAATTCAGTGGTGGGGTTGCTCGGTGATGCGCTAGCGGCAAAGTCAGCTTCTGTAGCGGATCCAGCAGCGCAGGGGGATGTGAAACCTCCATCTGCCGTACCGATTTATGATCCGGCGACGGGGGAGGGAACTCTTGTCGCAAGCAATGTGTCAGACACGAATTTATGGGTTATCCCGAGGGGTGGAGAACAACCGTTTTTGCTGGGTAGAATTCCCCAAAGCAGTGCGGCATACGAATCCGTAGGCTTCAGGCTTCCCACAGGCACCATTCCAGCCAATTTCATCATCACCAACGATTCCGAAGGAAAAGACGCCCCACCATCCGCGGCGAACACGATTCTGACTGGGCCGAAGTGAGGGTGATCTTCAGGTGGTGCGTAGCGAAAAGTGTCGCATCGGCGCGCGATCTTTCTGCATTGGGTCGGCGGCCGGGGTCGGTTTTTTAGGGATTTTGGGGGCAAAAAGATGCATTTTTTTGGCGAAAATCAATCCTTGCCAAGTCATTTTTTAGTGGCTAAAGACATGGCGTTCATTTTGCAAATTCGCAAATGAGCGCACTTTGTCTGGTCTTTTACGCCATGGTCTCGGGAAGTGTTGAATGTGATGGCGTGATAAGAATAGACAAAAATGGACATCTACGTGGGCAACTTGCCCTACTCCGCTACTGAAGAAGACGTTACAGGACTCTTCGCCGCTTATGGACCCGTTGAACGGGTTAAAATCATCACCGACCGTGAAACAGGCCGATCCAAGGGATTTGCATTCGTGACACTCGGCGATCAGAGTCAACTGAACGCTTCGATCGAGGCACTCAATGGCTACGACTATCAGGGCCGCGCGCTTCGCGTGAATGCCTCTGAGCCAAAAGAAGCACGTCCCGGTGGCTTCCGTCCAAGTGGCGGTGGCGGTGGCGGCGGTGGCTACGGCGGTGAGCGTCGTGGTGGCGGTGGCGGCGGCTACGGCGGTGAGCGTCGTGGTGGCGGTGGCGGCGGCTACGGTGGTGATCGTCGCGGTGGCGGCGGTGGCTACAAAGGCGGTGGCGGCGGCGGCTACAAAGGCGGCGGCGGTGGTGGCGGTTGGGATTGATCCTTAGCCACCTACCAAATCGTTTTCATTTCAAGCGACCAGTCTTTGTGATCAAAGGCTGGTCGTTTTTGTATCACATCACTGCGAACTGCTCTGAAAGTGTCCTGAGGTTAGGATTGCCCGTGCCTCACCGACGAGAAAGAGGGAGCCCGCCACTAGAATTTTGTTACCCTCTAGGGTTGCGGCGGCCATGGCGTCCTTCAAGCACTTGAATTTTTCATGCGGAGGGGCATCCGCCGGCAGGAAGCTGGCGAGTTCATCGACCCCGCAAGCTCGTGGAGTGTCAACGGGGCAAAGAAAGAGGGTGGTGGCGAGGGGTGCCAGAATGGCTAGGATGCTGGGAATGTCCTTGCCCTCCACCGCGCTGAAAACGAGTGCGGCCTTCTCGTGGGGGAAGGTCGATTCCCAGGTGGCGCGCAGGGCTTCTGCGGATTGAGGGTTGTGAGCGCCGTCGAGCACGATGCCCGGCTGGATCCTTTCGAACCTACCAGGCCATTGCACATGGCTGAGACCATATCGGACGCCGTCTGAGCTCAGAGCAATCCCTACGCGATGAAGTGCTGCGACGGCGAGTGCGGCATTCCACGTTTGATGATCTCCAGCGAGCGCCATGGGATAACCCAGTAGAGGTTCTGTTAGAAATTCTAGGGGCGACCGGCTTTCGTTGGCCTCCTGCTCTAGCACTCGTTGCACGGATTCTGCTTGGGGTGCTGAGACCACGGGTTTCCCGCTGACAAAGATGCCGGCCTTTTCTTTGGCAATCTCCTCCAATGAGTTTCCCAGCCATTGCATGTGGTCCAGTCCGATCGGTGTGATCACGCAGACGTCAGCAGGCACTGCAGTCGTTGCATCCAACCTGCCGCCCATGCCGGTTTCCAAAACGATGATCTCACACTCCCGCATGCGGAACCAACGCATCGCAAGAACCATCGTGATCTCAAAAAACGTCGGATGGTGTTCCATCGATTCGCACAGCGTGCGCAATTCTGTTAGCATTGCAGCGCATGGTTCCTCGGGGATCTCTTCGCCGCTCACTTTGATGCGTTCGCGGTAGTCGATGAGGTGAGGCGAGGTGAATAGCCCGCAGCGCTGGCCACAGGCGCGCGCGATACTATCGATCATCGCACAGGTACTCCCTTTGCCATTGGTGCCTGCCACATGGATCACCTTCACTCCGTGGGACGGGTAGGCGAGAAATTCTTTGAGAAGTTGGCGGGATCCATCGAGGCCTAGCTTGATGCCGAACATCTGGGTGGAAAATAGCCAATCCAATGCGTCTGGGTAGTCCATGGTCTGCCCCCATCCATCACTCGGATTTGTGATTCTGCCAAGTCGTGATTTTCATAGGGGCGGATGAAATGCCCTTGGCGGATGGATTGGGAGTAACGGCAAGGGGACGGATGTCTTGTCCCTCATGCATTGTGGCTTGCTTGAAACGGCGATTCGCGTTCAAATTCCGAGCGCCGCTTTCCGGATCTTTCAATCATCATGTCCAGTCCTCAGTCCTCACCCCGTGTCGTCATCGGCGGCACCATCGCAATCGATCACGTTAAAACTCCGGATGCGGAGGCAAGCAACCTCTTGGGTGGGTCCGCAGCCTATGCCGCTCTAGCGGCATCCTTTTTCAGTCGCCCTATCGACTTGGTGGGGATCATCGGTCATGATTTCCCGCAAGAGCATCTCGACATGTTGGAGGGCAGGGGCGTCTCGCTCGATGGGGTGGAACGTTCTGAAAGCGAATCCTTCACTTGGGCTGGCGAGTATCACGCCAACATGAACGAGCGCACCACCCACCATGTGGGACTTAATGTATTAGAGAGTTGGAAGGTCAAGGTTCCTGCGGCCTCTGCAGGATCTCCCATCGTGGTGTTGGCCAACATGTCTCCGGATAACCAGCTTGAAATGCTCGACCAGTGCGGTGTTGGCGGTTCCGATGCTACGCAGTGTCCAGGCTTTGTGATCGCTGACACGATGGATCTCTGGATCGACATTGCCAATGAGCGTCTACATCAGGTTTTGCCGCGACTCGATTTGTTTGTATTGAATGAAGGGGAGGCTCGTACGCTCGCGGGTACATCGAATCTAGTGAAGGCTGGAAAAATTCTGCTAGAAAAAGGACCGCGCCACGTGGTGGTCAAACTCGGCGAGTTTGGAGCCATGCTATTTTCTAAAAATGGTGAGATCTTTCGTTGCTCTGCCTATCCGTTAGATGCTGTGGCCGATCCCACGGGAGCGGGTGACACATTCTTGGGGGGCATGGCCGGATATTTGGCGTCGCAAGGTCATCCACCGTATGAGACGCCTGCGTTGCGCCAAGCGATCATTCATGGATCGATGTTAGCTTCGTTCACTTGCGAAGCGTTTTCGACCCGCCGGATGGAGACTCTTGATGCGAATGAGCTACAAGCGCGGATCGAGGATTTTCGAGCCACGACACATTGGTGATTAGGGGGAGGGGAGAGGCTAACGTTTTTCGATCGCGACTAGGGTGATGTCGTCCATTTGTGGACCATCGCCAGTGAACTGAGCGAGTTCTTCCTGCATTCGATTGAGAATGGCCTCAGCCCCGAGCGGTGCTGCCATTCTGAACGATTCGCACATCCGCTCCATCCCGAATTCCTCTTCTTCCTTGTCGATGGCTTCCTTGACGCCGTCGGTGTAGAATAGCACGCAGTCGCCGGCCTTGAGTTCGACTTCTTGGTCTCGGGTGATCCGTTCGAATACTGAGCCACTATCGATGCCAAGAGCGAGGCCAGGTGATCTGAGGAGTTCGACTTTCCCGGTTTCTCGCCGGAAGAGCAATGCGGGTTCATGGCCCGCGCGAGAGAGGGTGAGCGTGTCGTTGGCTGTGTTGATGATGCCATAGGACATGCTGATGAACATGTCTTCGCGAATGTCTGGGAAGAGTTGCCGGTTGACTGCGGCCATGACACTGGAGGGTGATGCCTCACTTGAAGCAAAGGATCGCAGCGAACTTCGGCACATCGCCATCAACAAGCCAGCTGGCACGCCCTTGCCTGAGACGTCCGCGATGGCGACGCCAAATTTTTGGTCACCTAGGTCGATGTAGTCGTAGTAGTCGCCGCTGATGATTCGTGCGGGGACGTTGGTTCCACTGATTTTAAATCCATGGAGCAAAGGATCTTCTTGGGGAAGCAAGACGCGTTGGACCTCGCGTGCGTTGTTAAGCTCTCCTTCGATGGCCCGTTTTTCGTGAGCTTCTCGGTGGATGCGAGCGTTGCCGATGGCGAATGACGATTGTTCGGCGATCGAGCGGAAGACCGCGAAGTCGTTGCTTGTGAAATTTCCATCTGCGTGGCGGCGTGCGACCACGAGGACTCCCATGTCTTTGTTTGCATGGCGCAAGGGAGATACGAGCGCGGAGACGTCGTCGGCGTACCCGATGAAGGCGTCACGAAATGCCGGGTGGTTCTTGATGTCTGGCACATGGATCGGCTCCCCAACGCTCAGGCAGTGGCCAAGGATCCCCTCATCGATCGAGAGTCGGGACAAGCGAAGGTGGCTCTCCAGTGCGCGTGGGTCCCGTTTTGCTCGGTTGCGGATTTCCATCGGGATTCCGACCAAGGGTGGGCATTCGTCCGAGATGTAGGCTGGGTTGAGGAAATTCCCATCGGCATTGACGAAATAAATCGCTCCGCCGCGGGCACTGACGACTTTGTCCACGCCCTCCACGATGATGCGGGAGATCACCGATGGTTCGGGTTCATTTTCGATTGCCAGCCCCAAGTCATGGAGGAAGGCAAACATGCGTTGTTCGCCACGTTCGAGGTCGCCGAAGCGTTGGCGGATTTTTCGGGCCTTGCGCCGTTGGTTTTGTAGGGCGAGCGACAAGGCAATGATGAGCACCGTAAAGGCAATGAACAAAATGGCGGTGGGATCTTGCATCGTCGGTGGTCAGTGAGTCAGATGCATGATCGCGCGGGGGATCACTTGTTGGGTGATTCTGGTTTCTCCGCCAGCTCGGATTCTAACAGCGTGACGACATTGGCGAAGGCACGGGTATTTTTTTCGTTGGTTTTTGAGAGAACTTGGTGTGCGTCAAGCACGTGTCGGGTTTGTTGAAACTGGCTTGGTGGTGGGAGAGGATCAAGCCGGGTGAGGTTGCTTCGAATCGAAGCGATGGTCTGCATCCAGTCGGCCTCCTGCGGGTCGATTTCCATGAGGAAGTCTAATCCCAAGTCTTCGAGTGAGCGGCGGTTGCGATCGCCAGCGTCTGCGACTTGGATGCCGCTCTCTGGTTGCGTGGGCAAGCGACCTGCTAGACCGGCAAGAGTTCCCATGAAGGTAGAATCCATCCCAGTGCAGGCTCCGAGATCAACCACGATCCGTTTTTCTCCCGCAGCGATGCGTTCCATGCCAAATTCCTTGATGGCAGGGCTGGTCATGAATGAACCTTTCCCTTCACAACGGATCCAGGTGAATCCCTCGAAGATTCCAACTAAAATGGGGCATTCCGCGCTCACAGATGAAAGAGCCGTCATTTGAACGGCAAGTACTTAGCGAGTATAAAATCGCAGAGCTCTTAGGTCAACCATCCATCTAAAAATTCAGCAAGTCAGCGCCAAAGATACGACTTGCGGGTTGAAATCACTTGGTCGCCGCGTTGAAGGGTCGCTTTCCATGCGAGAACTTTGCCGTGCTTGGAATAATTTTCGCCAATGATGGCAAATTCTGCGGTGCCGCTGGCATCCGAGGAGGGGAAAGTTTGAGTCAGCTGTTTGATTTGGCTGGCGGTGGCCCCTTGCTGGTATTGGAAGGTTACTTTGACCTCACCGGTGCCCTTTCCAGCGGCATCGTTCCAGTACATCGAGTAGTAAGACCCTAGGCGGTTTTGGCGTTCCGCCATGCTCACTGCCCCGTGCAAGCGCCGCTGCTTTTCCATCGCGACCATGGGCTCATCCGTGATCAGCGTGTTTTGGTCAAGAAGCTGGAATTGCTGGACCGTGAGGGCCTGGTGAGGTCCGGTGCATCCAACCAAAAGCCCGATTGCGAGAAGACTGAAGTAACGTATCACGCCATGAGTTAAGGCGGGTGGTGCGACAGATTCAAGAAGCAAGAATTTGCCTTGGGGTGCGGGAGGGATTAGTGGGTCGGTGCCGTTACAGGCGGCACAGGGATTCCAATTTTTTGAGCGCTGGGGTCTGCAAGGGTGGGAGTCGCGTTGTTTGGAGGTTGTTCGGATGGGTCGATCACCGGTAGTGGTTCGCCATTGCCATTGCCATTGGTTGGCAGCGGTGGGTATCCGGGGGTGATGGTTTCCGAGGGTTGCGGTGCGGAGTTCGGATTGAACAACATGACCGCTGGAACGTACCCGATTTCGCCGCTGTCGAGCTCAACCTTCACGTTCACCGAATCGCCGGAAATCACCTTCATCGAAGTGCCTTGCCTGAGGAGCTTGTCGGCGCTGGAGTTGCTGTTTGGATTGCTTTTGAAAAATGCGGTGTTGTCCACGGCCGCTTGGACAAATTGACCCGCCGAAAACCCGTTGGTCTGGGTAATGGCTGGGCGTCTGTGGTTGCCGGGTTGTTCTAGTGGGTTGAAGCCATCGTCATCCATTGGGATGCTCGACGTGCTGCAGGCAACTAGGCCAAGCAAAATAGGGCAGACAAAAGCTGACAAGAATCTCATAAGGGCCCTATTCTTGTCAGAATCTGACAATTGGGTCAATGGTATTCCGATGGGTCTTCTCGAAATCGGACGCAAGTTCACAGCGTGTGGCCCATGCGCGTGCGCTTGGTTTCGAGGTATTTTTCGTTGTGAGGGTTTGAGGGTTGGCGGATCGGCAGTTGCTCGACGATTTCAAGCCCATAGCCTTCGAGGCCGATGACTTTTTTCGGGTTGTTCGTGAGTAGGCGCATCTTGCGTACGCCTAAATCGTAGAGGATTTGGGCACCCATGCCGTAATCTCGAAGATCCGAGCTAAATCCAAGTTTTTCATTTGCCTCGATGGTGTCTAGGCCCTCTTCTTGGAGCTTGTAGGCATGGATTTTTGCCGGCAGGCCGATTCCACGCCCTTCTTGGCGGAGGTAGAGGAGGATGCCGCCTTCATTCGAAATGCGTTCAAGAGCTGCTGACAATTGGCCGCCACAGTCGCAGCGCTGCGACTGGAAGACATCGCCTGTAAGGCACTCTGAATGCACCCGGACGAGCACTGGCTTGTCAGAATCGATCGGCCCTTTCGTCAATGCGAGGTGGTGGCTTGCATCGGTGGACATCCGGTAGAGATGGCAATCGAATTCGCCAAAATCCGTAGGCATTTTGATCGTTTGTTCGCGTGCGACGAGTTTTTCCGAGCGCCTGCGATATTCGATCAACTGGGTAATCGTGCAGGCCTTGAGGCTGTGATGTTTCTGATAGTCGCCGAGTTGGCCGACTCTGGCCATCGTGCCGTCGTCGTTCATGATTTCACAAATCACGGCCGCTCTGGGTAGACCGGCGAGACCTGCGAGGTCGAGTGCGGCCTCGGTATGGCCGGCGCGCCGAAGCACGCCATCTTGCACACCCTGCAGAGGGAAGATGTGCCCCGGTTGGACAAAATCATCTGCCGTGGCGTCTGGATCGGCTAGTAACTGAATCGCGAGCGCCCGGTCGGCTGCCGAGATGCCAGTGGTCACGCCCTTGGCGGCATCGACACTGACGGTGAATGCAGTTTGGTGGCCCTCGCGATTTCGTCGGGTCATTTGTTGCAAGTCGAGTTCCTCCGCGCGCTCAGCACTGATGGGTGCGCAAATGAGACCACGGGCATGAAGCGCCATGAAGTTGACCATGTCGGCCGTGCAGAGGGATGCTGCCCCGACGAGATCGGCTTCGTTTTCTCGAGCTGGGTCATCAGAGACAATCACCAACCGGCCGGCGGCGAGTTCGGTGATGATTTCAGGAATGCTACTGAATTGGAGAGAGGTGTCAGACATGGATTGATCAAAAGGTGCGAAGGGGATTGCTTCAGTTAAGGGTCGGATCTTCAGGCGAATCGGCAAGGATGCGGTGGAGCGGCGAAACCTCACGCATCAGGCCAGCCCACAGGTTAAGGTCATGACTGCGTCCAAGCAGGTCGGCAGATGCTGGCGCCGTGACCCACGAGTTTCTGCGCAGTTCATGTTCCAGTTGTCCAGCAGTCCAACCCGAATAACCGACAAAGGCACGCACCACTCGGCCTGAGCGGTGTGCGTGATCGATCGCATCCTCGACTGAAAGCCGGAGTGCCCAGCGAAGGCCTGACTGCTGATTCCACCAGAACGAGGAAAATGTCAGCTGGTCGTGCCCAACGGGGCCACCATCATACACCTCAAGCTTCTGCAATGGGCTGAATTCGTCTCCCTCGAGAAAATCGCCGACCGATTTGCCGAGTGGGTGATTGAGAATGAGGCCAAACGCGCCTTGGTCGGCAGCATGCTCAGCAACGAGGACCACCGACCGATGGAAGGAACTGCCTCGCAACGAAGGATCCGCCAAGAGCAATTGCCCTTGGAGCTGGATCGGACGGTCATGAGGAAATGGATTCTCGGCCACAGAGCGAACGATAAACCTGCTCGACGCGTTCGCCAACCGCGGATTCAGCAAGATTTAAATTTCCTGAAATTTGCTGGATGCGGCAGAGGATGCGAGACAGCATTTCGGCGGTGATCCGATATTTGATCATAAGTGGGTTTATTCTGGGGTTTGCAAGCGCCGAGCCGGTCACCGTCAGGGCAATCGCCGCCAACCTCACGTCCGAAAATAAACAATCGTATTCGCCAGACAACGGCAATCACAGCAACCCAGAGGGTGCTGGTGCGCGTATTTTGAAAGGGCTGAAGCCAGATATCGTGATGATCCAAGAGTTCAACACGACGATCCCAAAGCGCCAGTGGGTCAACGAGACGTTTGGGGAAGGATTTTGTTTCATCAGCGAAGATGGAATGCAAATCCCCAATGGAATCATCAGTCGCTTTCCGATACTCGAGTCGGGGGTTTGGGATGATCCTGTGCTCAATAACCGCGAGTTTGTTTGGGCACATCTGCGGCTGCCAGATCATCAAGATCTGTGGGTGATCAGTGTCCACCTTCACTCAAAAGGTGAGGTCTCGCGCGCCACTCAAGCCAAAGCGCTGGTGGGCAATGTGATCAAAAATATCCCGAAAGACGCGATGGTGATCATCGGGGGGGATTTGAACACGACCAATACCCACGAAAAGGGACTCCAAGAATTGTCAGCCATCGTAAACATTCCCGAAAATCCGCCCACTGACCAACATGGTGTGAATATGACCAATGCAAACCGCAATCATCCTTACGATTGGGTCCTTACGAGTGCCCCGCTCACGAAGGTGGAAATCCCGACCATCGTTGCGGGCCAAAAGTTTCCGCACGGGTTGGTTTTTGATAGTCGCACGTTTGCGCCGCTCAATGACGTGCCGCCGGTTCTATCAGGAGATAGCGGGGTTCCTAACATGCAGCACATGGCGGTGGTCAGAGATTTTTTGATTCCTTAACTGAAAACATTTTCATGGAAAAACAGCGTCGCAGGCCATGATGATTCGGCGTTACATTCTTGTGCAGATCATGATTTCCAGCGCGTTTGCCGAAGATGGAGCGCGCGTGGAATTTAACCGAGATATCCGGCCGATTTTCGCGAAGCACTGCACGGCGTGCCATGGCGGTGTCAAGGAAGCCGCTGGAGTTTCATTTATTTATCGAGCCAAGGCACTCGCTCCGGCAAAGTCAGGATTGCGACCGATCGTGCCATTTAAACCAGCTGAATCCGAACTGGTGGGGCGCCTCCGCAGTCGCGATCCCGATGAGGTGATGCCGAAGCCCAAGCATGGTCCGCCGTTGCCGGAGGCTGACATTGCGCTCATCGAGCGATGGATTGCTCAAGGTGCTGAGTGGCAGGATCACTGGTCATTTGTGGCTCCCGTCGACCCTCTAGCACCTGCCGTTTCGGATGAAAAATGGCCGAGCGCGCCTCTTGATCGATTTATCCTCAACCGCCTCGACCATGAGAAAATCAAGCCCTCGCCTGAGGCGTCAGTAGGTGAATGGTTGCGACGGGTTTCATTCGATCTAACAGGTCTACCCCCATCACCAGAAGATTTTGCCAATTTTATCACTGCGGCAGCAAAGGACCCAATGTCAGCACGAGCGGCGGTGGTCGATCGTTTGCTGGCATCTCCCAAATTCGGTGAACGCTGGGCCTCGGTTTGGTTAGATTTGGCACGTTATTCCGACACTTATGGTTTTGAAAAAGATCCGCGCCGCGACATCTGGCCCTATCGCGATTGGGTCATTCGTGCGTTCAATGCCGACATGCCATACGATCAGTTCACGATCGAGCAACTTGCAGGTGATTTGTTGCCAAATGCCACGGCCGACCAGCGACTGGCTACGGCATTTCACCGCAACACTCAGACCAACACCGAGGGAGGAACCGATGACGAGGAATTCCGCGTCGCCGCGGTGATCGACCGCATCAGTACCACCTGGACGACATGGCAAGCCACCACCTTTGGTTGCGTTCAGTGTCACTCCCACCCGTATGATCCGATCGAACACGAAGAGTTCTATCAGTTTTTCGCGTTTTTTAACGGGACGGAAGATTGTGATCAAGATAATGACTTTCCGCGCATGAAGGTGGCCGAGAATCCCGCGGCAACGGATGAGGCGTCTCGGTTGGAGTTGCAAATGCGCATCATCCGAGAGCAGTTAAACCAGCCGGGGCACGCGTTGGCGACCACAACAGCGGACTGGAAATCCTTCAGGCCGGATGTTTTCGCGCCAAGTCACGGGACCTTGGAAATCGCCCCAGATGGCATCATCCGCAGTCACGGGACCTTACCCACGGGAAACATGCATAAGGTTTCAGGCAGCGCTATTCCGTTTACGGCATTGCGCCTTCGCATTCTAACAGACAGCGACGATTCCAAGAAGTGGCCTGAGCGCGGCTCATTGGTTAGTAAGTTTGAAGTAAATGAGATCGATCAGGTTGGTGCTGTGACACGAGTCGAAATGAAAGAAGTCTTTGTGGATCATTTGGGTGATCCGATGGCGCCGGAGCCCAGTGGGAACGTCGGTGGCTTTCCAAAGCTTGAAGGGCCTCGTTGGTTTGTTTTCGTTCCAGCAAAAGCGTTCAAGCCACGTGCAGGTACCAAGCTAGAGATTCGAATGATTCAAGATGGTGAGACCGCGGGGCAGCAGGCCACGCCAGTCCGGCAGTTCGCAATCGATTGCTCAAACAACCCCGAATGGAGTGACTTAGTGAATCAATCCGCCCGTGTTGCGGAATGGAAAGCAATGGGCAAGATGGATGCGAGCTATCAAAAAATTCGAGGAGTAAAGGTGCCGGTCATGGTGGATCGTGCGCCACGCGAGACGCGCTTGTTTGCGCGTGGAAATCGTTTGGTGAAGGACCGAGTTTTGTCGCCTGGGGTTCCGAAGTTGCTTGCGGGAAGTGCTGCAACGCAAGGCATGAATCGGTTAGATATGGCACGTTGGATTGCCAGTCGGGAGAATCCACTGACTGCTAGGGTGATGGTGAACCGCTTGTGGAGCCAACTTTTTGGAAGTGGCATTGTCCTCACCACCGAAGATTTCGGAACTTCGGGAACGCCGCCAAGTCATCCTGATTTGTTAGATCATCTTGCAGTGCGCTTCGAGGATCACTTTCATTGGTCAGTGAAGTCGATGCTTCGCGAAATGGTGCTTTCGAGCACCTATCGGCAGACGCACAAGGCTTCCAAAGCTCTCCTAGAAAAAGATCCCTCCAACCAGCTTCTTTCTCGTGGACCGCGTAACCGGCTTTCGGCAGAAATGGTTCGGGATCAGGCGCTCGCTGTCGCGGGACTTTTATCGCCTAAGATGTATGGTTCTCCGGTTTTTCCGCCGCAGCCCGATGGCGTTTGGAATTCAGTTTACAGCGAAAGCAGGTGGGTCGAATCCACGGGAGAGGATCGCTACCGCCGCGCAATTTACACCTATTCGAAACGGACTAGTGGATACCCGAGTATGCTGATGTTTGACGCTCCGAACCGGGATCGTTGCAGTGCGCGGCGCGTGATCAGCAATACACCGCTGCAAGCGCTCGTAACCCTAAATGATCCGGTATTCATTGAGGCCGCCAAGGGATTTGCAAAACGGATGGTTGCGAATCGGGGCGATCTTGCGGAACAGATTGCCTATGGTGTCCAGCTTGCCACCCAGCAAGTCCCGACTCCTGAGATGCTCGATGATCTTGTGTCGCTTTATAACGCAAGCGTCATGGATTATGAAAGCCATCCAGCCGAAGCGGTAAAACTTGCGGAATCCCCAGCGGCTGCAGCCTTCGTCATCATCGCAAGTACGATTCTGAACATTGACTCCGCACTCACTCGTTAGACCGATGAACCCAGAATCATTTGCTCGCCTGCAGCACTCCGAATTGGAGCATCTCACGCGTCGTCACTTTTTATCGAAGTGCACCACGGGCCTCGGTGCCATGTGGTTGAGTGGAATGACCGGCAGGGCTTGGGGCGAACCTAACCGGGTGGTGAGAGATTTCGCCAATCCAATGGCTCCCAGTTTGCCGCATTTTGCAGCAAAGGCAAAGCGGGTCATCTATTTGCACATGGCAGGTGCTCCATCCCAGCATGAGTTGTTCGATTATAAGCCTGAATTACAGAAACTGCATGGCAAGGAATGCCCAAAGGAATTTATTGAGGGCAAGCAATTTGCGTTCATCCAGGGCGTTCCTAAAATGCTGGGTCCCCAGTTTCCCTTTCGCCAATACGGCCAATCCGGAGCATGGGTTTCGGATCGGCTCCCAAACTTCACTTCAGTGGTCGATGACGTGTGTTTCATCAAGTCGATGCACACGGATCAGTTCAATCATGGGCCCGCTCAATTGTTGGTGCATACTGGCAGCCAAAATCTCGGCGCGGCATCGATCGGTGCATGGGCCACTTACGGGCTGGGTTCGGAAAATCAAAATCTCCCTGGATTTATCGTTTTAACTTCGGGTGGAAAAAATCCGGATGCGGGCAAGTCGGTCTGGGGTGCGGGTTATTTGCCATCGGTGTATCAAGGGGTGCAATGCCGCTCGGAAGGGGAACCGGTTCTGTACCTGCGCAATCCAGAGGGAATCTCTGGTTCGATGCGGCGTCGCTCGCTTGATGTCTTGGACCGCCTTAACCAGAAAATCGCCGAGGATGTTGGTGATGAAGAAACCGTGACGCGCATCGCACAATACGAGATGGCTTATCGGATGCAAATGCATGCTACCGATGCATTCGAGCTAAAACAGGAGCCGGATTCCATCCACCAACTATACGGGACCCAACCTGGCAAGGAATCCTTTGCCAATAATTGTTTGCTTGCGCGCCGCCTTGCGGAACGGGGTGTTCGTTATATTCAGTTGTTTCACTGGGGGTGGGATTCACATGGTGCGAGTGCAAGCGAAGCGCTCAACAAGGGCTTTAACGAACGCTGCAAAGAGGTGGATCGGCCCATGACCGCTCTCCTTAAGGATCTTAAGCAACGTGGATTATTAGAAGATACTCTAGTGGTTTGGGGAGGAGAGTTTGGCCGAACACCGATGCTAGAAAATCGCGGAGGCAATGATAATCCATTTGTCGGACGGGACCACAACCCGGGTGGATTCACCCTTTGGATGGCAGGTGGGGGGGTGAAGCCTGGGATTTCTTTTGGAGAGACTGATCCGATCGGATACGAGGCGATTAAGGATAAGGTTTCGATCCATGATCTGCATGCCACCATGATGCATCTCATGGGCTTTGATCACGAGAAGTTTACCTACCTTTCTCAAGGTGCAGAGCAGCGGCTTTCCAATATCACCAAGCCTAACAGCAAGGTGGTGCGTGGCATTCTCGGTTGATGCCCAAGGGCGTTTAGGGAAGGTGTAGAATTCAGCGGTTCGAAAGATGCAAATTGCTTAGGACCTGCCGATAGTCTTATGAGGTATTTTGCGCGATTGGTTGTGCTATAACTCAGGATTTCGATGGTCGTTAGGTTACTCCTGCGGCGTACTTGGCGTAGATTGTGGTTTTGGATTGTCTCGGGTGAATCGACTGGCATGATGTCCCATGGTTGATTTTCCCATGAACTGTCCGGTCTATTCTCGAAAAATTGACGGTTCGGCAGAGGCATTGTTCATCGCTGAGCAATTGGAGAATTCCGTAATATTTCGGAACTACGCATCTGCGTTTCGGCGTGTGACCGGCCTACCTCTTGGGATCGCCGTAGGTGATTTGTGGTGGCGCTCGGAGGGTGCATGGTCCGCTGGGAATCCATTCTATCAGTTGATCGTCCGACATCGCGAGGCATGCGAATGCTGTAAATCTTGGTGGGAGGCCGAGACAGTTGGTAGCGATGGTTCATCGTGCACGATCGCTTGTTTTACTGACATTTTCGAGAGTCGTGTGGCGATCCAACTGGGCGAGGATATTCCAATTTTTCTTAGAATGGGTGGTGTTCTTCTCAAGGAACCAAGCCAGAGCAAATTTGGAAAAATCATACGGCACCTCAACGAGCATCATGCGGGATTTGACGGACGGGTGGCTCCCTATGGCTACTTCGACCTGAAGGTGATCGATCCCATCACACACGGTTCAATAATTTTTCTGTTAGAATGTTTTGCGAGCCAAATCGTCGTGCCTGCGAGAAACATGATCCTTCAGTTTCGATCAAGGGAGAATCCTAACATCAGTCGAGCATGTCAGTACGTGATGGAGCACCGAGAGGATTCGCTGACATTGGTTGAGGTTGCGAAGGTTGCAAATATGAGCAGCTATTATTTTTGCAGGAAGTTCAAGGAGTCCACGAGTTTGACATTTACGGAGTATGTGAATCGTGTCCGCATCGATGGGGCGAAGGAGCGATTGAGAGAGCCTCGCGTGCAGGTTTCGGAGGTTGCATGCGAATCGGGTTTCAGTTCGATCGCTCATTTCAACCGGACTTTCAGGAGAATCGTAGGCTGCTCACCGAAGGAATACCGTGTGGGATTATTGCCAGCGCACGGTGTTAAGCATTCTTGAAATCAAGCGATTCCAACTGAGGCGCCACGGCGCACCTTCTGAGAGCAAGATGTGCAAGGTCTTCGGCAAAAACGGCAAAGCAATTCAATGGGATGTCTGCGATAGTGAGTTGGGAAATATAGGAGATCTGCCACAGGGGCATGTTGACTGAATTTCCTTCAAGTCGCGTTCGATCTGGCGGGCGATCTTGAACAAGAAAACAACCGCTGGGTCACCAAAATATCATCATGAACACACTCGCAAAATGGAATCCGTTCAGCGAACTGAACGAAATGCAAAATCGGCTTACAACCTTGCTGGGGCACCCAACCAAGCGCATCGAAGGAGAGGGAGATCATGGGTTTTCTGATTGGACCCCCCTTGTCGATGTGACTGAGGATGAGAAAGAGTTTTTGATCAAGGCTGAGCTTCCAGAGGTCAAAAAAGAAGATGTTAAAGTCCTCATCGACAATGGTATCTTGCAGATTAGTGGACACCGGAAGTTCGAGAAGGAAGAGAAAGGCAAAAAGTACCATCGGATTGAGCGATCCTATGGCTCGTTTGAACGAACCTTCACGCTACCCGAATCCTCAAAGCCTGAGGGGATGACTGCAGAATATGAGGATGGCATGCTCACCGTGCACGTTCCGAAAAACAAAGAGGTCAAATCCAAGCAGATCGAAGTGAAAATCCATTAGAAATGCGGGAAATCTGGAATCGGCGGCTGACTTCGGTTGGTCGCCGATTTTTTCTAGCAGAATTATTTGGTTAGTCGATCGACTGGCTGAAGTACTCCTTTTCCGAGACTGAAAGCACGAACTGGGTGAGGAGTTCAATGGTTTTTTCGATGTCGGTAAGGTGGGCCGTCTCGACGACCGAGTGCATGCAGCGAAGTGGCAACGACACGAGCGCGGAGGGTACGCCGTCGCGGGAATGGAAAATCTTGTCGGTATCGGTGCCGGTAAAGCGGCTGCTGGCCTCATGCTGAATTAGGATTTTGGCTTTATGTGCCACATCCAACAGGCGCTGAACGACGATTGGGTGGTTTGATGTTCCATGAGTCAGGGTTGGTCCGCCGCCGAGTTTGACGCTCCCATGTTTTGCGGGATCGAGTCCTGGAGTATCGGTTGCGTGGGTGACATCGAGGCAAATGCAAAGGTCAGGCTTGAGTCGATGAGTTGCCATCATCGCCCCATGGCCGCCGATCTCTTCCTGGACGGCATTGAGGCAGATCAAGGTGAGTGCAGGCTTTTTCTTATGCGTTGAGATGCGCTTGATGACTTGGGCGATGATGTAGCTACCGATTCGATTGTCCAAGGCGCGGCCGATCAGTCGGTGGTGAGCGATTTCGAGCGGTCCATCCTGATAGACCGCTGGGTGGCCGACGCGGATGCCAAGTTCTGCGACTTCATTTCTGTTAGAAGCGCCAACATCCACCCAGAGATCGTGGACGTTCGGGGCTTTTTCAGCGCCTGCCTCATCGCGACGGAGGTGGATCGCCGTGTTGCCAATGATGCCGGAGACGAATCCCTTGTCGCCGAGGATCGTGAGCCTACGACCTCGGGCTGTGGCCGCATCCGAGCCTCCGACGCGGTCCAATCGGAGAAAACCTCGATCATCAATGTGTTTGATCATGTAGCCAATTTCATCGGCGTGGGCTTCCAGCATGATGATGCGTTTGGATTTCCCGGGGAGGGTTGCCCATGTGGATCCGTATGCATCGCAGGCCACCTCAAGTCCATGGCTTTTGATCCAGTCCGCCCAAACCTGTTGGCCGCGCATTTCAAAGCCGGTGGGGCTCGGTGTTTCTAACAAATTAAATAGGAACTCGCGGTCTTCTTTTTTCATGGCGGTGATTGAATCATTGAGATTCAAGTTGGCAAGGCGATTGAGACTATTTCCGCCTGCGGCGTTTGGTGGATTTTTTCTCGTCTGGCTTAAATTTCCCTCGTTTTTGTGGTCCGAGGTTTGCTGCGGGCTTGGAATGCGGTTTGCCTTTTTTTCCTGCGGTTGGGGGGCGTGTGGATGCGACGTGGGTGCCCTCGCTGGTGGGTTTGCCTGCGACGGCGAAATCCACAAAGCGTTTGTCAAAATCGATGTGAATCACGCGCAGTGGGATGCGCATGCCGAGTTGGATGACTTTGCCGTCCATCGACGCCCATGCCATTCGGTGTGCCTCGAAGCGCCAGCGGCCATCGGGCAGATCTTCGCGCTTAACCACACCACGGACTCCCATGGCCGGAATCTCGACCATGAGTCCCATCGGCCGCACGTCGGTGATCAGGCCGTCGAACAACGGCGGCTTATCTGAGCTGGCCACGCGATCGAGATATTCTAGCAGCTTGATTTGCTTGGTCTCGCTTTCTGCATCGGACGATGTGCGTTCGGTGTCGGAAATGTGGCGGGAAATTTCGCGCAGGTCAGCTTGCGAGGGTGTACGGTCGTGGGGTTTGGGTGGGTTTTCGAGTAGTGGTTGAAGTGCGCGGTGGACGATGAGATCCGCGTAGCGGCGGATCGGGCTGGTGAAATGGCAGTAATCGCCCTTGGCGAGTCCATAGTGCCCGATCGGTTCTGCAGAGTACGCTGCTCGCTTGAGGCTCTTGAGTAGGCCCAGCTTGATCACATGCTCTTCTGGGCTGCCCTTTGATTCATCTAGTAGCTTTTGGATATGGGCGCGGTTGGTGAGATCGCCGGGTCGGTAGCCGTGCGCCTTGGCGGTCTCAGTGTAATCTAATAAACGAGAGGGATCGGGATCCTCGTGAATTCGATAGATCGCAGGCTTCATGCGGTCTTTGAGGACCTTCGCGACGGCTTCGTTTGCGGCGAGCATGCATTCCTCGACGAGCTGGTGGCTTTCGGTATGAATCACCGGTTCGGCGACTTCAGCGCGTCCATCCGAGTCGAGGCGGATCTTGATTTCTGGCATTTCCAAGTCGAGTGCGCCTTGGGCAAACCGGCGGGTGCGCATTGCGGAGGCGAGTTTCCAGCCCTCTTTGACCGTTTCGGCGAGTTTCGGATCGGAACCTGTTGGGGCTGGCTTACCATCGAGAATCGCTTGCGCTTGTTCGTAGGAAAGTTTGGCTCGGCTGTGGATGACGGCATCGATGAATTTTGCTTTGGTGATCTCGCCGTCCTTAGAAATTTCTAACAGAGCGCATTTCGTGAGACGATCTGCGTTGGGGACGAGCGAGCAAATGCCATTGCTCAACTCGGTGGGTAGCATCGGTAAGACGCGGTCGACGAGGTAGGTCGAGTTGCCGCGTTCGATGGCTTCTTGATCCATCGGGCTGCCAGGTTTGATGTAGTACGATACATCCGCGATGTGGACGGCAAGTGACCAGCCCTTGGCGGTTTTTTCTAACCAGATCGCGTCATCATGGTCCTTCGCATCTGCGGGGTCGATGGTGATCACCAGCTTGTCCCGCCAATCTTTGCGGCGTGCGATTTCCGCAGCAGTCGGTTCTTCAGGTACCGAGCGTGCCTCTGCCAAAACGTTGTCTGGGAACGAGGTGCGCAATCCGTAGCGGTGGATCACGGAAATCATATCGACTCCTGGGTCGCCGGGCCAACCGAGCACTTCGATGATCCTGCCGCGCGGGGTGGCGGTGCGATCCGCCCAATCGGTTAGATCTACCACCACCATTTGGCCTGGCATTGCGGTGGTCTCGCCGATCACGTCGACCTTGCCTTCGATTGCCTTGTCGTCGCAATCGACCCAGCCGAAATTCGCTTTTTTACGGAAAATTCCGACGAGTCGGCCGGAGCGGCGTGCGAGCACTTTTTCCACTTTGCCGCGGAGTTCATCGCTTGGGTCGGGGAGGAGTTCGCTGCGGGTGCGGAACGGGCGGGCGACGGGCTTGATGAGAGAAACCAGCACGCGGTCGCCATCCAGAGAGGTCGAGACATTGCGTCGGTCGATGAGGATGCGGGAGTGCAGGGTGAAGTCGATTCCTGTTGCGATGTTTTGGTCGTCGGTGATTTCGGGGAAGAAGAATGCGTGGCCCTTTGGGTGGAACTTGAGGACGCCCGTGAGCTGGTTTTTCGGGGTTCCAGCGAGGTGGTAGCAGGTTTTTTTTCCCTCGCGGATCAGGCCTTCCTTGGTGAGAGCCTCGAGGGTACTGCGGAGCTCTGTCACTCGGGTGCCGGGGAGTTTCAGGCCGCGGGCGAGTTGGGACTTCGACAGGGGAAGCCCATTTGCGGAGCGGAGGGCATCGAGAATGGACTCTCGCAGAGGATTGCCGGACATGGGCGAAGTTTGCCGCTAGATCTTTCGTTTCGCAACGGGAAAGGGTGGGCGACTGGATGTTCTTGGGGGATTTGGACGCCAGAGCTCACTAAGTGCGTCGGCTGCCGAGTCTTTCGGTGGGCCCCAAGGGTTATGAATTGGTCTGGTTAATGGAAGCAGATGGGTTTTCTTAAATAAAAATTGAAATAAAGTATGTACGATATAGATTCGAGCTCGATTGAGGGGTTGTCAGTCGCGCAATCCTTCTATTTGCTCTCAACCCGTGAACTTGAACTTCAATCCTACCATGAAAACCCAATTGTCTCGCCGCGAGAGCGGATTCACCCTTGTCGAACTTCTTGTGGTCATCGCGATCATCGCGGTACTTGCTGGAGCCGGATTTGCCGCTGGCAATGCCGCAATCCAGAAAGCCAAGAAGACCACGGCGCTCGCCACCTGTGTCGCGCTCGAATCGGCGGTGAATAACTTTAGTACCGAGTATGGTAGCATGCCGACCGCGCTAACGACTGACACGGCGATGGATACCAAGCTCAACATCACCGATTTTCTTAACGTGGTTCTTGGCATTGAAACCGCATCGACTCCATTGAATACCCGTGGCATCAAGTTCCTCTCAGCGAAAGAGGGAAAGGCGAACAAAAACGGGCTGATTTACAATTCGGCAGGAACGACCGTGACGGGACTCTTCGACCCATGGGGTGGAACTTACAAGGTCATGCTTGATTGCGACTATGATGAGAAGGTTGCACCAAAGCCGAAGGGCGGTGGGACCTTGGTGACCCTCAATGGTCGCAAGGCCGCAGCTTGGAGTGACGGCGCGGATGGTGCGCTCACTGGAGCTGGTAAATCACTTGATGACGTCAAGACCTGGTAAATCTGAGTTTCGTTTCTTCTAACGAAAATTTTCCCCGCCCAGTTTCGGCTGTGGCGGGTTTTTTGTCGGTAGCCCAAGTGTGCGGTTAGCCGATGAGGTCGCCGATCGATCCAAAGTCGGGTGAGAACAACCGCTTGTAAGTCCTTGCGGCGTAGCCATCCGTCATGCCTGCGAGAAAATCACAGACCAAGCGCGCGCGTGACGCTTCATCGGGGGCAGCGGCGATTTCCGCCGCGGTGTCGGCGGGGAGGAGTTGGAAGTCTTGGCCGTCGATTCGTTGTTGGGAGATGTAGCGCTCTCCGAGCACTTCCCACAATTGGCGGAGCATTCGGCTGCCTTTGTGTTCGAGTTGCTTCAACTGGGGGGAAAGGAAAACCACCTCAAAGGCGAGTCGCTTGAAGATCTTTGATTCCGCTTTGACGGATGGATCGATGTGGAGGTGGAATCGGTAACGGTTGGTCGAGCTGCTGAGGAAATTAACGTCTGATTCCAAGCGGGTGGATTGGATGTATTTGCCGATGCGCTTGCCGACGAACGGGTCGACGCGTCTCCGGCGGATTGCTTGAATGAGATCTCCCAGAGGCGTGGCATCTCCGATCGGTTGGCCTTGTTTCTCGGCCCATGCCTCGATCTTTTCGACGTTGAGGAATCCGGCTCGCACACTATCGGATAGATCGTTGAGCGAATAGGCCGTGTCGTCCGCCCAATCCATCACTTGGCATTCGATCGATTTGAAACAATCCCGCGTGCTACCGGGTGGGAGCTCGAGGGGGAAGTCATGACCGCCCATGGCCCAGTCGAGAAGTGCATGTTGCTCGTCGTAGATGAAGTGGTGTTCTGGGCAAGTGTTCTTGGCGGCTTTGAGCTCGGTCCAGAGCGATTTGTACTTGAGCACGCCGTCGAGGAACGCGCGGGTAGGATCCATACCACAGCGTTTTGCTGAGAAGATCCTGTCTGCGATGAGTCGCAGGGTTTGGGCATTTCCTTCGAACCCGCCATGGACACTCATCAGGTGGTTCAGGGTCCGTTCTCCCGCATGGCCAAAGGGTGGATGGCCGAGATCGTGTGAAAGGCAGATGGCTTCAACGAGATCGGGATCGATGAAGAAATCATGGGCAAGAGGGCTCTCGGGTTGCGCTTTGAGCCAGCAAGCGATCGACTTTCCGATCTGTGCGACTTCGAGGGAGTGGGTCAGTCGTGTCCGATAGAAATCATACTCACCGCTCCAGAAGACTTGGGTTTTATTCTGCATCCGCCGGAAGGTCGGCGTGTGCAACACGCGGTCGCGGTCGATTTGGAATGGCGTCCGAAAATCCGCGCGGTCGTCAGATCCGGTGCGGCGCTCGGTGTCAAAGGCTCCGTAAAAGCGGTTCAGCATTTGCCCTAGACTAGGTGTCTTCGCTCACTCCGCAACACCAACCTTTGCCATGGATCGGCAAAGAAATGGGTGGGGTCGGTGCTGCTAGCCAAGCAATTCGCACAGGTGACCAAACACATCCGAGTTTCTGACCATGCCGGTGAAACGATCGGCCTGTGGGCCAATGGCCGAAAGGATCGTGGGATCTGACGTGTGGGAAGTTCCTGTCCAGCCGATCCCTGTGTGGTTTCCGGTGAATTGACCGAGCAGGCCTTCGGGTTTTCGGAGTTGTTCGCTCCACTCGACTACTGGCTCTTGCTCGAAGATTTCTAACAGCGCGAGGGATTCCGATGTCTTTAGCTTGATCCCGAGGTGCTGCTGGATCAAGTCGGTGAGTGGCCGGGTCGTGCGAGGTTCGGTCTTTTGCCACTCCGCGAAAAGCCGCTCGTGTGAGGCCTTAAAGTTTTGTATCTTCCCAAAGCGCTGGGTGCTCTCAGCGTAGCTGTTGCCCGTTCCATTGAGGCCTGGGTTCGAGTTGCCATGGTCGCTTGTGACTACCAACAAAATGTCGTCGCGGTGGCCGATCAATGCCATCACGGCGGCCAAGGCATCATCGAATGCGAGTTGTTCGCCAAGCAGGGCACCGATGTCGTTCAGGTGGGCCGCGTGATCAACGCGGGCGCCTTCGATTTGGAGGAGAAATGGCGTGCCGCTAGCGAGAAATCGGGTGAGCGCGGCCTGGGCCATCTCGGTCAGGGTTGGGATCCTGGCAGCGATTTCAGGGTCGTGGTCACGATCGATTGCAAACGGCAGGTGTCCACGAGTGAAGGTGCCGATCAGCTTTTGCTCGCGACTGGCGAGCAGCGCGGTGCGGTCTCTAACCACTTCATAGCCTGCCACCACGAAATCGCCTAACAGGTCATGTTTGTCGCTGCGCTCCTTGGCATCGAAGTACCCAGAGCCACCGCCCAAGAGGACATCGACACGGTTGAGGTATTGGGGGGCGATGTCTTTTTCATCGCCCCGCTTGGAGACGGCTGCAGCGAATCCTGCGGGGGTGGCGTGCGTGACCGTGGCGGTGGTGACGAGGCCGATCCGTGCGCCCTTGTCTTTCAGGATTGCCGCAATGGGCTTCAGCTCCTTGCCGGAAGGGTTGAAATTGATCGACCCGTTGTTCACGCGTTCGCCGCTGCCCCACGCGCTTGAAGCGGCTGCGGAGTCCGTGACCATCGAGTTTGCCGAAGCGGTGTCCATGAGGCCACGGGCGGCATTTCGGTCATTGAGGAGCGACCACCATTGGGTGCCGCGCTGGCGGGTGAGTTTGGAATAGGCATCCGCCAAGGTCAGAACCCCTGGGCTCATGCCATCCGAGACCATGAAAACCACCCCGCGCACTTTGCTGGCAGGTTTTCCGGTCGGTTCTGCTGTCGCCCGAGTTCCCGCCAGCATGGCCGCCGCACCACCGAACGTCGCGGCTTTCAGCCAATCTCGGCGAGCGAGTGGGGCAGATGCTTCAGCGGGAGACTTCATGCACGATCCTTACCATCCGGCGGTTCGGCGACAAGCCATGAAATTGCAAGGCGCGTGGCAATCCCGTCACCTCAGGCTTGCACCGATCCTTTAGGTTGATTAACTATTTGCCTGATGACAACCGATCCGGATCAACATGCGTCGCTGGGTGCGATGTATTCCGACTACTTTCTCGACTACGCCAGCTACGTGATTCTCGAGCGGGCGGTGCCGCATTTGTATGACGGGCTCAAGCCAGTTCAGCGCCGGATTCTGCATGCCATGGATGAAATCGATGATGGTCGCTACAACAAGGTCGCGGGAATCGTCGGAAACACGATGAACTATCACCCGCACGGCGATCAATCCATCGGCGCGGCCATCGTCGGACTCGGGCAAAAAGACCTGCTCATCGACACGCAAGGAAACTGGGGGAACACCCTCACGGGCGACGGAGCTGCCGCACCCCGCTACATCGAGGCTCGTCTCACCAAGTTTGCCAACGAGGTCGTCTTTAATCCAAAAACAACGGAGTGGCTTCCAAGCTACGATGGGCGCCGCAAAGAGCCGGACACCCTGCCGGTAAAGTTTCCATTGCTTCTCGCACAAGGGGTTGAGGGCATCGCCGTGGGCCTTGCTTGCAAGGTGCTTCCGCACAATTTTATCGAACTCATCGAGGCATCGGTGGCGGTGCTCCGCGACCAACCCTTCACGCTGATCCCCGATTTTCCGACGGGTGGTATCATGGACGCGTCGGATTACCGCGATGGCTTGCGAGGCGGTAAAGTCCGCGTTCGGGCCCGCATTGACGTTGATAAAAAAGGCATTCTTCGCATCACCGAAATCCCATTTGGCACCACCACGGGCGGATTGATGGAATCCATCGTTGCCGCGGCCGATAAAGGGAAGATTAAGATTTCCAAGATCGAGGATAACACTGCCGCGCATGCAGACATTCTGGTCTATTTGCCATCAGGTGCCGATCCCGAGCAAACCCGTGATGCGCTTTATGCCTTCACCGACTGCGAGTTGACGGTCTCGCCGAACGCTTGCGTCATCACCGAGGGCAAGCCGCAATTCATGGGGGTTTCTGACATCCTCAAGCAAGTGACCTTACACACTCGCGAGCTCCTCAAGATGGAGCTCGAAATCAAGCTCGGTGAACTCGCCGAGAAATGGCACTTCAGCTCGTTAGAGAAAATTTTCATCGAGAAACGCATCTATCGTGACATTGAGGAATGCGAAACGTGGGAGGCTGTCCTGAAGGCCATTGATGATGGACTCAAGCCATTCAAAAAACTCCTCAAACGCGCAGTCACAGAAGATGATCTCGTTCGTCTAACAGAAATTAAGATCAAGCGGATTTCGAAATTTGATTCCTTTAAAGCGGATGAGGAGATCAAGGCGCTTGAAAAAGCGATTGATGAGACAGAGAAGAACCTCCGCAACCTCACGCGTTACACGATCCGCTGGTATGAGGATCTTGGAAAAAAATATGGCAAAGGCCGTGAGCGCCGCACGGAGATTGCCTCGTTTGAACGTGTCGATCGCATGCAAGTGGTCGCCGCCACCGAGACGCTTTACTTGGACGCCAAAAATGGGTTTGCCGGTTACGGCTTGAAAAAGGACGGTGAGCCCGTCGAGAAATGCTCGACCATCGATGATGTGATTGCCTTCACCGCCGACGGCAAAATGCGAGTGGTGAAAGTTGCGGACAAGGTATTCGTTGGGCAGAAACCTTTGCGCGTTGCGGTGTTTCGTAAGGACGAAGATCTGATTTATTCGATGATTTATCGCGACGGGCGTGACGGACCGATTCTCGCCAAGCGTTTCACCGTGGGTGGTGTCACGAGGGATAAGGAATACAATCTAACGAAAGGCACGCCTGGGACGCGGGTGCTTTATTTCGCCTTCCACAAAACCAATGAGGAAAGCGCCGCACAGATGCTTTTGGTTCACCTCAAGTCGGGTCTGCGGATGCGCAACCTGATCCGTCCGCTGCACTTTGCGGAGTTTGGGATCAAGAGCCGATCGAGTGCCGGCAACCTCGTGACGAAGCATGGCATCGAAAAAATCATCCGTGCGCCCAAGGACTATGATCCAACGCTGGGCGCTTGATGTCTGGACTTTGTTAGATTGATCGAATGGCGGTTAGCCTCCTACAGGAGTCGATCGGAAATGATCCCATCCACCTGTTAGGTTCATGCCCTTTCCTGCATCGGTAATCTCGCCGATGCGGGTGAGGGCGAGATCGGGGAATCGAGAAGCCCACTCGGCGAGTAAGGTGGATGCGCGGGCGGGTTCGATGGTGAAGAGGATTTCGAAGTCCTCACCGTCACTGATTCCTTGTTGTGGCGTGCAGTACGGATTTAGCGGCAACGTGTTCGGATCGACGATGAATCCACAGCCAGAAGCCATTGCTAAACGAGGTAGGTCTTTGGCCAAACCATCCGAAATATCCATCATGGCGGTTGGCTTGAAGTCGGAAACCAACCACTGGGTGTGTTCGACCCGTGGGGTGAAATCGAGGTGTTTGCCTTGCAGTGAGCCGCCGAGTTTCCCCGTCACGAAAATGGCATCACCGCAACGCGCGGTCGATCGCAGCACGACGTGATCGCGCAGAACGGTGCCAGTAGCAGAGATCGATATCACTGTGGCAGAGCCCGTTGGAACCCGAGTAGTTTCCCCACCTGCGAGGACGGCGCCAAAGGTTTCTAGGCAATCGCCGATGCCGCGATAAAGGTCTTCGACCCATGCAAGGGGAGTTTCTGGCGCTAGAGCCAGAGTGATCAAAAATTGTTCGGGGCGCCCACCCATCGCGGCAAAATCCGAGACGACCCTAGCAGCGGCTTTCCAGCCAACGGCACGCGGCGCCGCGCTCGGGAGAAAATGCACGTGTTCGACGATGGCGTCGGTTTTCAATAACATCAGTGCGGGCGATGTTGGGTCGCGGTCGATCACCGCGCAGTCGTCACCCGGCCCGGCAGCGGGTTTTGGATCTTTGGGAACGAGGCCGATGAGTCTGTCGATGAGTGCATCCTCGCCGATGTCGCGGAGTGTTTTCACGGGGAGGCGTCGAGTGGAAGGTGATAGTAGCGTGCAATCATCTGGAGAAGCACGGTAGTGCCATTAAAAAAGAAGTGCACCGAGATTGGAGCCCAGAGTGATCCGGTTTTCTGATAGATGAATGCGAGTAAGCAACCAAAGATGAAGAGAGGAAGCAATGCGGCTAGACTTCCATGGGCGGCTGCAAAGATGAGCCCAGAGAAAATCGCAGCCACCCAAGGGCCAGCGAATTTTTTGGCAGCGGGATAGAGATAGCCTCGGAAGATCAACTCCTCACAAAGCGGTGCAGCCACCACCGCGGCAAAGGTCATGAGACCGATAATCATTGAGTTCTCCGAGTTCTGCAGCAGCTTGACCGTATCTTGCACGGTCTCTGCTCCGAGCGATTCGATCCAATCCATGAGCCCAAGCTGCTGGAGGCCGATGAAAAAGATCCACATGGAAATCGAAGCGCACGGAGCGATCCAAAAAATGCGCCGCCACGCGGGCCAACGCAATCCCAGCCAGTCCACCGGATGGACTCGGGGAACCATGAAAATCGTCACCACTCCAGCGGTGATGAATTGAAATCCAATCGTTCCTAACAAATCGCGCGCATCGATTTTCAACTCGCCCCCGCTTCCCGCTTGGATCGATGACCAAGCGAGCGCGAAGAAAATCGCGAAAATCAACCCGATGCCAACGAGATCGAGCGGTTGGTAAACCCCAGTGGCAACCCGATCCAACTCGCAAGGATGCGGTGGCGGTGGCGGTTCAAGATCGGCAAATTCCTCCTCTAGCACCATGGCCTCAGGTTCTGCCAGTGGGGGGTCGGTGGGCACGCAAAGATTTCGCCGCAACACTACCGCTACGGAAAACAATCCAAGGGCCAAACCGAACGTAGCGCGGATGATGGGTTCTGTGGGATCGGCCATGATGGGATTGTCTCGCTCAAACCCTGCGATGGGTGCGACGAATTCGCCAATGGAAAAATTGCGGGTCGAGTTCATGCCCCGACTTAGGTAGCAAGATGTGATTCATGGCTCGTGGCGGGTTAATTGAATCATTATGCTTGATATTCAGGATTTTCCAACTTTAAGTTCAGGCGTAAGTTCCACCATCCGATGATCCTTCCTTCATGAGCGATTCTGTCCATAGCACTGGTTTTGTGCCGCCGGAGATCTCCGAACTTGCTGGGCTTTTCCCAGGATATGAGATCCAGGAGTTGATTGCGGTGGGTGGGATGGGTGCCGTTTATGTGGCGATTCAGAAGTCGTTGGATCGGCGGGTCGCATTGAAAATCTTGCCGATTGAATTGAGCAAGGACGCTGCGTTCCGTAACAGTTTTGAGGCGGAAGCCAAGGCCATGGCGCGCTTGAATCACCCGAATCTCATTGGGGTTTATGACTTCGGTGAGGCTGGGGGGATGCTCTACATCATCATGGAGTATGTGCCTGGTAAGTCGCTTTACCATGCGACTTACCAAACGAAATTGGAATCGAAAGATGTCATCCGGCTCATGACAGGGATTTGCAATGGGCTCGCGAACGCCCACGAAAATGGGATCATTCACCGAGACATCAAGCCCGCCAACATCCTCCTCGATCTCAATGGGCAGCCGAAAATCGGTGACTTCGGCCTCGCACGTCCTGCCGAGCGAAAGGTGGAGGAGGGCGAGGAGATCTTTGGCACACCGGATTATGCGGCCCCCGAGGTGGTGAATTCCCCGCAGTCGGTTGACTATCGGGCAGATCTTTTTGCGGTTGGAGTGATGCTGCACGAGTTGCTCACTGGGCAGTTGCCCTCTGCTGATTCCAGACCGGCATCGGTCATTTCTCGTTGCGACCCAAGGTTCGACCCCATCATTCGGCGGGCGACCCAAGCGCTGCCGGATGCACGCCATTCCAGCGCACGAGAGATTGCGAATGAACTGGGATGGATCGCCAATTCCGCGGGATCAAATGCTTCAGCGACCATCCCCCGGGGCCCCCACCGTAGGGGAGCAGTCACGAGCAAAGCAAAGAAGAATGACGGCCGCCAGTGGATGGTCATGCTGGCGGTGCTGGTCGTGGTCGCCATCGGGGCATTTCTGAAATTTGGCAAAAAGCCGCCAGAACAAGTCGTGGTGAAAACGATGGTTCAGCCGCCACCTGCGGTGGCGCCGCCGAAACCCGTGGTGAAGCCCGAAGTGGTACCGGTGGAAAAGACAGAGCCCGCGGTCGAAAAAACAGAACCTGCAGCCTCGTCCACGCCTGCATCTCCGCCTCCACCTGCGTCCGCAGAGTCTCAACCCACCAAGCCGATCCTCACGCCCGAGCCAATGCTCGCACTTGAGCCGGTCGTTAAGCCTGAACCTCTGCCCGAACCAAAGGTGGCTGTACCTGTGCTCGCGGCGCCCAAATACGATGTGTCAGGATTTTTTGAACGAGCCCGCAGGATCATGCTGGATCGCGCAAAGCCATTGCTCACGACGCACCAGGCCGAATTGGCTGGTAACTTTACCGATTTCGAACGGGTGCTGATGCGTGAAGCCCGAAAAACTCAGTATACGAGGGGCATCGCCGAGGATATGGTCCGAGCGGCCGTCAAGAAGTGGAAAACCGATGGCATGCGGATCCCGAAGACTCCAAAGCTGGCCCTGCAAATCATCCCAGACATTGACGAGATCGCCACCAAGTACCACGAAAAGGAAACGGCGATCGACGAGCATTTGAAAGCAGGTCTCATGGAGCTCGCTGGCCTTTACACCCTCGGGCTGGAGAAGCAAATCGAGCGCTTGAAAGCCGCCGACGATCCTGGGGCGATCGAATTGATCGAGAAAGAAATTGAGTCGACCAAGTCCAAGCCGAGTTATTTTCCTGAGCTGATGACGGGAGGGAAGGTGGATGAGGATCAGGTCACCAAGCCGACGAAATGATTCCGAGATTGGGTGAACTGCGCCCTCGAAATGAATCCCGTGTTGCGCCAATGAAAAATGACACCTGAGAGGTGAAGTCGTTGCGCCAGGATTCATGACACCCGGCGCTTGGGTTGGTTTTGGTTCTTTGGGGTGGTTTTGACAAGGTTTTCCGCAGTCCGCCCCTGCGGCGCCCCTCAGGGGGTAGGACTCACCCGCTCGTTCCATTTCTTCCTGACGGTCTTCTTCGATCCGCTCAATGATGGTGAAAATAGTTCCCAGCCGCGCTTCAATGTCGGCGGCGAGATCCATTGGGTCGAGGTCGGCGCGAGTGGCACGAAGTTGAGCTTTGGTTTCTTCGCTGACTTTGGCGCAGCTGAGGAGCCGGTCACAGGGCGTGGCGGGTGTGTCGTATTTCTTGCGAACTTTGCTGCATATCCGCTGTTTTTCAATGAGTTTCATGACGGGGGTGAAGTGATTTCGAAGGGGTAGCCAGGCCTTTTCGTAGAGCTCGTTGACTTGCTCTCGTAACTCAAGATCGCCGAATCGCCCGTAACCTAACAGCTGCCGGACATGGGTGAAATTCTTCTGCTCGACGTGGGCTTGGTCGTTCTTTTTGTAGGCTCGCGAGCGGGTCCATTCGACGCTCCGGTTGCGGCGCAGGAGGTAGGCTTCGACAACTTCGTTGAGGAATTCGCTGCCGTTATCGCAGTCGAATCCGAGCATCGGAAAGGGCAGGCGTTTTTCGATCCGCTCAAGGCCTACGCGCACTTCGCCGCCGCTATTACCCCAGAGCGCTGCCAGCTCAGTCCAACCGCTATGGAAGTCGGTGAGTGTCAGGCTCCAGAGGAACGCTCCGCTGCTGCTTCCTCCGCCATGCGAGACGGTGTCGGCTTCGAACCAACCCGGCTCGTCGAAGGCTTGCGGGCCGCAAGGCTGCTCGCTGGACTTCCAGATCCCGACGATGACGGCCTTTTCTGCCTCGGAGTAGGTCGCCTTGGAACCTCGTCTTCTCGCCTTTTCCCAAGGCTGACCTTCCCGTTGAGGGCCTTTATCGCGTGCTTGCGATTGACCTCGTCAATCATCGCGCTTCGCCCTGCTCGATTTCGGTTCGGATACCGCGCTCGGCAACTCTCTAAATATTCCGTTTTGCTCTTTTGACTCATGATTCCAGATATCGTTTGCATCTGGGTGTCATTCTTTCTGGCGCAACGACCTTCTTCAGCTCTTTTTTGCTGGCCCACCGGTGTCATTCAACTTGGCGCAATGCGCAGAATTCATTTTGACAAAATAAAGCACGGTAACTAATAAGCAGAAAGTAAATTTTCAACCCATATTTTCCGAATCCGAGAAATCCGTTCCTAACCATGAGTGCCATTACCTGTTTCCACCTCGCCGCTGCCGCCGCCTTGCTCTTGGTACCCGCTTTAGGCCAAAAGACACTCACGACGCCGCACGAGGCGTGGCATATTACGTTCACACCGGGCATCTGGGCCTCCACCGCACCGGATAATAACTGGGCGCTGACCACTGATGCACAAACCATCGCTGACATTGTCGATCCATCCACCGCTGCTTCGGGCGAGTTCCGCGGGGTGATCGGTGGATTCCAAAGCAGCGGCTTTCGGGATCCAAGAATCGACTTCAAAAACATCTTCCTCGATCATATTAACCTCCCGGCAAGCGCACCCGCAGGTTCCCGAGTGGATGGTAATGCGAACCGGGCACGAATCAAGATCAACACCGATACCATCGCCAACGCCTCCATTTCCACGAACGACCTTCGGGAGACCCTGACCCACGAGATGTTTCATGGAGTCGAGTACGCCTATTGCGATTCGTTCCTCGGCATCGACCAGGAAGACGCCATTGGCGGCCTGTTTACCGAAGGCCTTGCCGCCACGATTGAGGACAAGATTTGGAATTCCGTCGATACTAACGGCAGCTCAGGCTACGTGGGCCGCGTGCATACCTACCTTAGTGGTATCAACTTCGACACGGGTACTCCCTCTTCCCTTTGGTCTCACAGCTACAGCGGATGTTTGTGGTGGAATTACCTCACGGAACAATACGGCACCGCCCGCACGGAACCGGGCGTCGGCAATGATTTCATGAAGCTCTTGCTTGAAAAGGCCGATGAGACGGACAGCACGTCGAACATGGAAATCATGGAAAAATCCATCGCCGCCCGTGATCGGCAGAGTACGATTAGTGTCATCGACAAGGGCACGCCTGTCGACGACCTCTTCATTGATTTTTGCATCGCCAATGGCTCGCAGACGGTGGATCCGGCGCAACTTAACTTCAGCGCCGTGGGCAACCCCAACCGTTATTCCTACGTGGACGATGCGGCGCTTAACTATGGCCCGCCCAAAATGCAAGCCACGCCCACGCTCAGCAGTAGCAGCCCGACATTCAGTGAGACCAGCAGCTTTATGGAAATGAATGCCCGCTACTATGACGTGACAATCTCCCCCACATGTAATGGCATCGTGGGCTTTTCCGGCAGCTTCGGCACCCAGGGGGATGAGGGGGCTTTCGACCTGCTCGCGCGGAAAGGAAACAGTGTGGTCAGTCTCAATCAGGCCAAGCTCGGGCCTGGCGGCTCCTTCTCCGTCGTGCTCGCCCAGCCACCGGTCGTCGCAGATTACTACACAAGTTTCCGCCTCGTCGTTGTCGGTCTCGATGGTGGCACCAGACAGCTCATCAGTTCGTCGGGCGAGTTGCTGACGACTTCAGATTCCAGTGTGGACTACTCGGTGACATTCGGCAGTGGCTCGCCCACGATGTCGATCATCACGCCCAATTCGACTTATCCTGCCTACGTCGATGACAAAGCCGCACCAGAGCGTTTCCTCGTCAAACTTCAAATGACCGGTCCCGCTTCCCTCGGGGCGGCGTTCGTCCAAGGCCTCCAAGCTTCGGATTTCACCGTCTATGTTGGGACGGTGACCGCGGCAAACAAGGCCACTGTCATCAACGCCGTAAACGTGGCCGGAGAGTACTGGCTCACCTGCCAAGCCCCCGTGAAAACCGGCACCACCACTTCTTATAGTCTCACGGTGCAATACCGCGCGCTCGCCACGGACACGGAGCAGGAGTGCATCATTTATAAACCTCGCGTGCTCGACCAAATGATCGTGCTCGACCGTTCCGGCAGCATGGACAGCCCCTCGACCGGCACAAAGAAGATCGACGCAGCGCGCAATGCCGCGGCTCTTCTGACCGACCTTGGTGGATCGAATGACCAGCTCGGACTGGTCGCCTTTAATGATGGCGCCTCCTTGCTACACCCGCTCCAGACGATGTCGTCGGATCTCGAGCGTTTTCTTCTCAAATGGGAGATTTACAGTGCTACACCCACCGGCAGCACGTCGATTGGCGACGGTCTGGAAACCGCCCGGTTGAATATTGCGATATCCGGCCAGCCTAGTGCGGAATCCTGGGCCATCCTCCTGAGTGACGGTGCGGAGAATGCCCCCAACTATTATTCCAGCATCAAGGCCGCGCTAATTGCCGAGGGGGTACGTGTCGAAGTCATTGGCCTTGGACCCAGTGTCAATGATGACCTTCTTACGCAAATTGCCGATGAGACAGAAGGCGATTATTTTTATGTCGATGTATCAGCTGCCGCTGCATCCCGGAGCCGCGTCACGCGTTCCAGTGTGGCGACTGACAGTTTGTGGTTCTCCCTCGCCGACACCTTTGTCAGTGCAGAGGAAAAAATCCGCCGTCATGAGAGGATATGGGAATCGCAGGCCAGCATTTCCAGCGGTGGCTCGAAGACATGGACAGTCAATGTCGATGAAGGCGGCATTTCGGATGCTCGGCTCTCGTTCTTCTGGCGCACGGCCACGGATACTTTAAGTTTCACCGTTACCCGGCCCGACGGCACCGTGGCCACCTCGGGCACGGCGGGCGTGCAGGTCCACGCGGGCGACAGTACGGATGGGACGAATTCGCTCAATCTTTCGCATTGGGTCATGCACCTGCCCGCTCTTGGTGCCGGCACTTGGACGGTCACCGCGCAGGCCACGAACGGCGCGCCAGATGTCTATGGCACGCTGTCCGGTCGGAACAAACAAGGAGCTCAATCCGCCCTATGGTTTAGCCAAGTCGGCATCGACTCCGCGCTACCCACCTACCGCCGAGGCCTGCGCGGCCTACCGATGCGGCTTTTGTTTAATCTCACCGACCACGCCGGGGCGCTCAGCGGCAGTGTGGTCGAAGCGGACATCACCCACCCGCTCCAGCCCAGCCTCCACCTGCCCCTCTACGACGACGGCAGCCACGGCGACGGTGCCCCCGGTGACGGCATCTACGCCGCTGACTACACCCCAACGATTAACGCTAATTTCGCCGCCGTCAATCCACCAGAATCCCCCGAACCGGCTCCCGAATACGGATCCTACCAAGTCGTCGTGAAAGCCACCGGCTCCGATCACGATGGTCGCCTGTTTACTCGCATCGAAAAGGGCTCTTTCCAGATTTCCGATGTCAGCGATAACCCGACGCCCGACGCCGACGGCGATGGGATGGTGAGCCGCTACGAGCAGCGCCACATTCCGCTCAAACCCGCCGTCGCCGATTCCGCCGCGGACAGCGATGGCGACACGCTGTCCAACTTTCTGGAGTACCAAATTGGTACCGATCCGGCCCAGCCCGATACTGATCACGGGGGCGAATCCGATGCCTCGGAAACTGCTCGTGGAGCCAATCCGCTCGACTCTCGTGACGATACGGTGCGCCGCCCAGTCGAGGGGCAGGTCATCACACAGCGAAGTGATGAAGAAATCACCGATGCCTTTCTACCCAATTCGCTCCTCATCCGCCCTGGCATGAGGACCGATTACTCGGAAATGCGCCTCTTTCGCCGTGCCGGAGCGGCCGCCTTCGCCCAGGTCGCCACCCTTCCCGCCGGACCCAGCCATGGCCTTTACCGTGACACTGGGTTAACTGTGGGGACAGATTACGAATATTACCTTGTCGCCGTCGGGACCACCGGATCGATCAGCGCGCCTGGTCCAGTTTTTAGCGGCACGGTGCGGGGAGATATGGTGCCGCCTGGAGGCCGTTTCCTGATTAACAACGGAGCCAGTCTCGTCACATCTACAAGCGTTACTCTCAATTTCACAACCGATCCCGACGTCACTCAATTCGCCATCCAGAA
>CAILVZ010000058.1 GCA_903837825.1 Akkermansiaceae bacterium
ACAACCATCGCCGACCGCACTCGTCGCTGGGAGACCTGACGCCCGTTGAGTTCGCGGCCGCATGCCAGAACCCACCGGGTTGTTCACAGGCTCCGTCCGCCTCCGACGAGTTTCGGTCCCATTCTCGGCTCCCGGAGCCTGTGAACAACCCTAGCTTTTCGGCGCTTGAAAAGAGCCACCCGATTTTCAATCGTGACGGGAAGAAGCCACCTTCATCGAAAGCTAACAAACCGAAAAACCAACCCCAACTCTCATAAGAAGTGGATCAACTTTCGGGGGCACTCCACGTTGAATTGATAGTTACGTTCCAGATTGGAGGCGTTGCATTACCAAATAGCCATTTTGCTCATTCTTGATGTCGTAATGGGTAATAATTTCCGGCCACGAAAGACCATCATCCATCGCCGGAAATCGCTGATCGAGCGAGCGAACCGCGAAAAGCAGTTGATCTGGTGCATTGGGCGACCTCAGGAAATCCAGATTGATTCTCGCAAGTTTGCCAGTAAATGCCGCATAACTCTCGAAAATTGGGCGGTGTCTCGTGTTGAGCCGGTTTGCATACATGGCATCGATGCCTCCCCATGGGTAGAGGTCGACTGAACCGCTGGGCAAGTTAAAGGGTTGCTGATGGGCGATCACACTCATGTCCTGTGCGTAAGCCTCATCGTGCTTAGCCTTGCCGCTCAAGAATCCAAGGAAATCTAGCGCTCCACGAAAATTGAATGATTGAGCAAAGCGTGAATCAAATGACGGGTTCTTACTGTTCAGTTGGAAGCTCAGTCCAAATAAAACTAGCGCAGCCGCTACAAGGATTGAGGCAGCAGCGCGTTTTTGCAAAACGTAAAATAGTAGAATCGCAATGCTAACGAGTACGGCCATGGCGACGACCTCATGGTGGTCTTGGCGGACAAAACCTGCTTTGAATGCGATCAGTAAAATAAATCCGAGTGATCCGGATAGGATAGTTTTCGGGAATAGATCCTTGCGGCAACGTGTGCAGATGGGAATTATCGCTAATAATGTAGCTAGCCCGAGATAGGCCCAGACGTTTTTCATTCCCCAGGGATGATTGATTTGCATGGCGCTGGCATAGCCACTGGTGAAATCAAGAGATGTTGACACGTAGTTTCCAAATGAGCCGATCGATTGACCTGCAATTAGCCAGAGACCGATGACTGTAATGACATAGGTGATGCCGAGTAAGGCACCTTTTTTCTCCTGAAAGAGGCTGTAGGTTGTGATCAAGCAAAGACAGGGAACGATGGCGATAAACCATGAAAATTTTACTAGGCTAGCGAGTGCGAGTGATGAGCCGACCAAGATATTTGATGGAACGTCTCTCGGTTTATTGAAGATCCATGCGGCCGTAGCAAAGGCGATGAATGCAAAAATTTGAGCATCTACGACGTCGACCGATGCGGTTATCGCAGTCACTAAAAGTGCGCCGATGAATTTTTGCCATGTGGGTAGCGGTCGCGATCCAATTGCTTTCCAAACAATGATGGCATAGCCCAAACTGATCAGAATCCAGCCGAGTAATGTGAAGAGGTAGGTTTGTGGAGTCGCTCCGTAATAGAGAAAGCCATAAGGTCCGAAGGTAAATATGACATCGGTGCCGAAAGTGGCGCGTCTGACGAATGCATTATGCAGGACGAGAGCCCAAGAATTATTGCAGGGTGGTTGCCATGAGCGGGGTACCCAGGGAACGAAAACCGACAAGGTGTAGAGTGTGAAAAAGGTTTGGAAAAACCATGTCTTCAACAAAATAGGAGCCGTAAACGCAGAAGATTTTTGATTCACGCGGTTGATTCTCGAGGCATTCATGAGTTAGGCAATCTTATTTAGGCTCGGAGAAAATGATGGCCGATGCATGCGGTGCCGAATTATGGGGTGGCGCATCACTCGATTTCTGCTTGAATCAGTCATCTTATGTCGTCGCCTGAGCCCAAGTCTCTCATTTTCATTGTCGCCTACAATGCGGAGGCTCATCTGGAGAGCGTGTTTCGGCGGATTCCATATGACCGTCTTCCGCCAAACTGCGAGATTCTTGTTAGCGATGACGCTTCGCCGGATTCTACGTTCGAGGTCGGGCAGAAGGCGGCGCTTTCTTGCCCGATCCCGACGCGGGTGCTCAAGAACCCGAAAAACCTTGGCTATGGGGGGAATCAGAAGCTTGGTTACCAGATTGCAATCCAGGAGGGCTACCGGGCGGTGGTGATGCTGCATGGAGACGGGCAATACGCACCTGAGTTGCTGCCAGAGATGCTTGCTCCCATCCTTGAGGAGAATGCGGACGTGGTGCTTGGTTCGCGGATGTTACGCAAGAAGGATGCTCTAGCCGGCGGGATGCCGCTCTACAAATGGATCGGCAACCAAGTGCTCACTCGGCTCGAGAATCGGATCGTCGGTGCGAACCTTAGCGAGTTCCATACCGGCTACCGCGCTTATCGGATCGATGCGCTTCAGCGGATTCCGTTCCACTACAACACCAACAACTTTCACTTCGACACCGATATTCTAATTCAGATGTTGCGGGTGGGTGCCGTTTTTCGGGAGATTCCGATTCCAACTCATTATGGCGAAGAGGTCTGCCATGTGAATGGTTGGCGGTATTTTTATGACTGCATCCGCAGTTGCTGGCACGATTGGCTAACGAAAAAAGGGATTTTCTACTGTCGTCGATTTGACCTCGCGCCTCCGAGTGGACGATACGAATCGAAGCTTGGACTGAAATACTCTTCCCATCAAGTGGCCATGAGTTTGGTTCCCGAGGGAAGCAAGGTTCTCGATATCGGAGGTGGCAACGGTTGGGTGGCGGATGAACTTGCCGACAAAAAGCAGTGCTCGGTTTCCATCATCGATCATTTCTTTCGGGAGGAGCCTGAGATCCAGCACGTTACGATTCATCACGATTTGAAAGATCCCATCACGTTTGACCTGCCCCCCGCTGACGTGGTGCTTCTCATGGATGTGATCGAGCACATCCCTCGGCAGGATCACGTTGCATTGCTCGATCATCTGCGTCGTGACCTCGATGATCCGCCAGCCAAAGTCATCATCAGTGTTCCCAACACGGCCTTCTTGCCTTTGCGCCTTAGTTTTGGGTTATTTGGGCGACTCAATTATGGGCGTAGGGGAATTCTCGACGACACTCACGCATTTCTTTTCACCAAGCATTCGCTTCACGAATTCATGGAAGAATGTGGCTATGACATCCATGGTTGGTATCACACGCCAGCACCCTACGCACTGGCGCTTGGAGATTCAAGGTTGGCAAGGATCCTTACTTCGATCCATGCGGCAGCCGCAAGGGTGCTTCCCTCGCTTTTTGCTTATCAAAATCTGATCGATGCTCGGCCACGACCTACCGTGGCCACACTGATCCGCCACTCGTTTGAGAATTCGAGGGCGAAGTAGAAATTTACTTTCCGAGATCGATTAAGCGGGCATTGCCGGCTTTGGCGACAAGTCGGCCATCTTTGTTGGCAATGGCATCGATATTGTCCATGAAGTCGTTGAAGCGCGGCTTCCAAATCGAGGTGTAAAACCACTCAGGGCGGGTGCTTTCATTCCAGAGTTTTCGTGTATAGAGGAGCACTGCGTTGTTGAAATCCACCGCAATCACATAGCGGATGCCGAGCCCTTTGAGGTAGCTCGTCAATGCATCTGGGCCTTGCTCAAAAGGAATACCAGGAGGTGGTGAAGAGCCGCCGACGGCATTGATCGAAAACATCGGATTGCGCTTATAGTCCAACCAGTAACTTGCATCAACCATGGTAAGGATTTTCTCACCTTCGGGCACAAGCCCTTGAAGCTGATCATAAGCTTTTTTGAGATTTGGATCAAAAAATGGTTTCACCTCTTTCATTTGGTCTGGGAGGCCAGTGATTTGTTCGCTCAGTTCTTTGCTGCCTTGGCCAGAGCTGGTAATGATGAAAAATAGCAACGCGGCGGCGCTTGCTGCAATCGGCACGCGGATTGGTTCGTTGGCGGGATCCTGTTGGTTTTCAGCAGCCGATTTTTGGAGCAAGGCTGCAAGCATCCACATGGCAAGAGGAACAAAAATCGGATAGAGATAGCGATAGAGATCCAGAAATGCGAGTGCGCTAAATCGATGAAGGATCACGCCGCTGGCGAGCATGGTTCCCCAGAGGATCGGTTTTGAATCTCGCTTGACTGGATAGTAAGCGGCAACTGAGAGCAGTGCCAGCATCGCAAGCGCTTCTGGCGCGGCAAAAAACGCGAGTGCGCCGGAGATATTCTTGAGTGGTTCTTGGTACGAATAAGTTTGGAATGCCTTGCTGACAAATCCACTAAAGGGCGGCACCATCGGGGTTCCGTTAGACGCATAGAGCACCATCATGAATGGGATGAGAATGGCTAGCGCCACCAATCCGATTGTCGCATATGGGGTGATTGCGTTTGCAAGTCCGCGGCTGCGGTAGCCGCCCCATAGATCACGAAGCGCAAGTGCGAGTAGAACGCCTCCCGCTACTACGGTGAACGTCGGGCGGATGCTGCATGCACCAGCCAAAAGAAGTCCTGCAGGGATGAATGCAGACCAGCTGCGCAATTTCACACTGAAAGCGCGTTCGAGGGTTTCTAACATTCCGATGAATAAGATGCCACCCGTGATGGCGCCATTGGTGCTGATCCGGGGCACGGGCACAAGCCAGAATGCGAAGAGCAAAAGGAAGCGAACCACGGCTTGCTGGCCGCGCAGTCCACGAGTGGCATGCACGAGCAGGCCAAACATCATGACCATCGCGATGCCTCGATCTGGCACATGGCCATTGCGCTCCGCTCCGACGATCATCACTAGCGCCTGTAGTAGCGCTTGTCCACCGAAGGTGCCTGCTCGCTGAAAGCTGAATGGCTCGATGAGCGTGCCAGTGCAGAGTATTTTCCGTGGCAGCATGAGGTAGCAGATCAAGTCATCGTTCGGATCAATTTGATTTGGCCAAGCGATCGATGAGGCGAAGGCGATGGCGGCGAGGAGGTAGAGGATGAGATCGGACAAGGGGACACGAAACGTGGAGCGCGATACCTTGCCGCCCACGAGGCTGCCCACACCATAAAACAGGCCGAGTGCGGCACCGAGTACCACGACTGCGGTGAGAATGGGGGTGATGGCGAGATGGAATGCCATCAGGAGGCCGCCGATTGCAAGGGTGGTTGCCATGCCCCATGCGGAGGTGAGTCCCCAACCGAGATCATTGAATTCCGTGCGATTCAGTGCGCGGCGCAGGGTTTCTCCGTACCCGAGAAACGAGACGAAAATGATGAGGCTCCAGAAGAATACGGGCAAGTAGCTTGGGTGCATCGGTTAGGGGAGTGCTGAATGATGAATGTTGACTGGGTTTCGCGTATGCGGGAAATGGCATTGCCACCTAAGCGCTTCAGGCCATTGCTTACCTTGAGGATGCTAGAGACCCGATCGAAATGATCAAGGGATATTGCTCCGGTAGAGTGGTGGCTAGGATTTGCGGGCTCGGTCTTGCCACTTCTTCCACGGGGGAGCTTTTTCCTTCCAGGTCGAGGCCGGTAATTCGTCATCAAACTCTGACCGTTGTCCGATGCCGCGAAGCAGGCTGCTGATTTCTTTGGCTTCGTGGAGGAGTTCAAGCATTCGCCCGGTACTGAGTCCGGGTTGCTTCAGCTCGGTTTTGACGGCTGCATCACGCCGTTGCAAGACCGTTGCTGAGAGCAGCGAAAGCGCTTGTTCGGCGGCCTGCAAGCCGTCGGACGGGGCACCGTCTTGGGGCATCGTTTCGCGGGCGAGTGCTAGGCGATCGGCCTCCGATAGGCCGCTAATGAACGTGTTCACTGCCGCATTTGACGATGGATCGGGTGCTGCACCTAGAATGGATTCTAACAGGGGCATGCCCTCTAGCCAGTGATGGGCCTCGTGCAGCGTTTCAAATTGTTCCCCGAGGAACCGTTGGGCTGGGCCTGAGGAAAGTGCCAGATGGCAAAGTACCGCGACGATTCGGTGCAATGAAGATGGCTCGACTGGTGTGTTAGAATCTGTTAGATCGGTTGATTTTTCAGTGAAATTCCTTTTGGGTTGTGCCTTAGCACGAGCGATTGCCTCGCGCAAGGCGGTGGTCGATGTTTGGAGGTGGGTGGCTACGATGTTGAGTTGGTTTTCTCGCGCCGCGAAATCGGTCATGAGGGAAAGCAGTTCCGCGCAGTCCTTCAACGCCGCTGAGCGCTCGGTGGCAGAGTTGAAGACTCCGCCTGCCTTGGCGCGTTCGAGTTTGAAATCGAAGAACTCCTTGGCATTTGCAAGCAACTGCCGGAATGCCGCTTCACCATGGGATTTGAGGAAGCTGTCTGGGTCGTCGCCCGCGGGCATTTCAACCACTCTAACCGAAAGTCCTTCAGGGACTAGTTCGCGATAGGCCTTTTCGGTCGCTGCCAGTCCCGCGTTGTCGGCATCGTAGCAAATCAGCACGCTGCTTGTGTAGCGTTTGAGGAGGCGAGCGTGTTGTTGTGTGCACGCGGTGCCGCAGGTGGCGATGGCGTGAGCAATCCCCAACTCGTGGCAGCAGATCGCATCGATTTGCCCTTCACACAAAAGTGCGGCCTTTTCTTTAAGGATCGGTTTGATCGCACGGTCGAGTCCGAAGAAGACCTTGGATTTCTTAAAAATGGCGGTTTCCGGCGAGTTGATGTATTTGCCGCTGTTCTTATTTTCGCGGAGTTGGCGACCGCTGAATGCGATGACGTCGCCCATTTCATTGCGAATCGGGAACATCAAACGGTCTTGAAATCGCACGAACAGTCCCGATCGTGGTTGGCCGTCCTCTTTCAGTTTGACGAGGCCTGAATCCACGAGATCACGGCCGCTGAATTTCCTCGATCGCGCCCAATCCAAAAAGACTTGCGGACGATCTGGCATCCAGCCGACTGACCAACCCGCAGCCATCGTGCTTCCGAAACCACGGGATTTCATGTAAGCTCGTGCGTGCTCCGCTCCAGGGTCGCGCATCAGGCGTTCGTGAAAAAATGCAGCAGCCTCACGATGAATGTCTAACAACCGCCCGCGCGCCCTTCGCGATTGGTCGGCATTAGGGTCGGAATCCTCCTCGATGATGTGGATGCCGGCGCGTGAAGCCAATTTGCGCACCGCATCGACGAATGGCAGATTTTCATGATCGCGCACGAATGCAATGGCATCGCCGCCCTTGCCACAGCCGAAGCAGTGAAACCGTTGGGTCGATGGAGTGATGTAGAACGAGGGGGTCTTCTCGTGGTGGAACGGGCAATTCGCGCGATACGCCGAACCGGCCTTTTTCACCTGAATGTAGGAACCGATCAAATCGACGATGTCCGTCGCTTCGAGTACTTTTTCTACGCTGTCTTTTGGAATCTGAGCCACGGTTCTTGCTGTGCAAAACCTAAGCCTCTGCACCCCGCAGGGCGAAGCAGGAATTTTAAAATCCGCCGGAAAGCACTGAATTGCTTGCCAAGTCAGTACCCATCTCCTATTTCTTGCCTCCCAAGTCGCCGCCTCGCGGGGAATTTCTGGCATCGCATGCTTAGCTCAGTGGTAGAGCACATCCTTCACACGGATGGGGTCGCAGGTTCGAACCCTGCAGCGTGCACCATGCTGGTTTTTAGCGAGTTATGACTATTTTGGACCAGTGGATTGATCTGAAATCGACGTTTCCTGAAGCGTGCTACTCAATCTCAGCGGGCGGGGAGCCACCAGTTGCCGGAGACGACGAGCAGGACTTGCAGGCGGATGGCGTCGGCGTAGTAACCTTGGGTGAGCCCAAAGTCACTGCCGGTGATCGAAGTCCAGAGGCGGTTGAGCCATTGGGGGTCGTTGCCAAGCATCGCGTTCACGGCGAAGGGAGCGGTGAAGGCGAGGTCGTTGTAGTTCCCAAAGGTGTTGCCGTTAGGGCCGTTGGTGACCCAGTAACCGGCTTTGATGTTGCGCGGTTGTTTGTCGGTTGTGCGCGAAATCCAGTTTGCCATTTTCACTTGTGGATCTTTGAGATCCTTTTTTCCTGTTAGGATGTAGGCCATCGGCAAGCGCCATGGGATCCGGCACGCGTTGTAGAAGCAATCTCCATCGTGAGGGGTTTCGAGGTACTTGTGGGTCACGGGAATGTAGTCTGAACCTGATTTCACGTAAAAGTCTGCCATGAGGCCGGTCTCACCACTGCCATTTGCAAACTGGTGATTCACGGTGGTGGTGATGCGGTTGTAGACCTTCATCCAATCAGCAGCGTGTGTGGTATCAAAGTCGGCGTAGGCTAACAGGTGGTCGACCATGTAATCCGACGCGCGAGAGTGTGGCGTTGCATCTTGGGATGCCCAGTCGCCAGGGAGGATGCTCGAATCGGTTGGATTGACGCAGTAGGTGAGCAGATCTGTTAGGACTCGAAGTGCTTCGTTTTGGTAATGGATCGGTCCGCTTGATCCCCACTGCCGGTCAGCGAGGATCAGCGCGTAAGCGATGTCCATGTCGCCATCGGTCGCAGAATCTGGACCTGATACATTTTGCATGGAGCCATCTTTCAGTGACTGCTTCCATGCGGTGAGGTTCTTGCCGATGCGCGAAGGATGGGCCTTGACGTAATGGAGCATTGCATCGAAGCCCGCATGGTCAGCCATGTAGGCGGCAATCACCATGCCATATCCCATCGCCTCGGAGACGGTGGACTCCGACTTGTCAAACTTGATCCACTTTTGAAGTGGCTCGGTGTTGGGTAGGGTTTTGACGTAGTTAGCTTTCCATGCATCGTAGTGGGCGACCACTGCTGCGTCCATCTCCGGTTGGGACACATGGGTTGGTTTCAGAATGCCGGGTGTGTAGGTGACATGTTGCGGGAAGGGTCGCTGGGGTGCAGCTGTGCCGATGCCTACGGAAGCTGCTAGACCAAGGAAAGTGGTGATTGGCAAATTCATGGCGGGCAGTCTGGTCTTGTTGGGTTTTATTTAGAATCTGCTAGAATGATGGGGGCTCAAAGATCCGTAGGTTTTGCGCCTTGCCATCCGAGTTTCCACTGGGCCATGAGCGACTCCACGAGTTTGGCGTTGGCAGGGTCCTTGGCGGTGTTGGTATCTTCCTGAGGGTCGTTTTGATGGTCGTAGAGCTCGATACTATCCACCTTGGAGTGGTCTTGCTGATCGACCCAGACCGTGAAGCGGTAGCGATCGGTTCGCATCGTGTATCCCATGAGATCTGGCCCGTGAGTGGCGACGCGGCTGCGTTGATACTGGCTGAATGCAGCCGATTTCCACGGGCGCTTGGGGTCATCGAGGAGTGGTTTGAAGCTTGTGCCTTCCAACTGTTTTGGCAGTGAAAGCCCCGCAAGTTCTGCGAGTGTCGGATAGACGTCGACGAACTCGACGAGGGCATCGCTGTGAGAACCGGTGGTTTTCATGCCTGGGGCTGATAGAATCAATGGAGCGTTTACATCGTTTTCCACGTTGCTGTGTTTTGCCCATGAGTCATGTTCGCCGAGTTTCCAGCCGTGGTCGCCCCAGAGGACGATGATCGTGTTTGAGCTTAGACCGAGGCGGTCGAGTTCATCGAGAACGCGGCCGACTTGGGCATCCGAGTAGCTGATGCTGGCGTAGTAGGCGTGTTTCAGTTGGCGCGCGAGATCGTCGGGGAGATGGCCGTTCGGGATGTCATGATACATTCGGAGTTCATCGCCGGGGAGGATCGCGTAGTCTGGAGCATTTTTTGGTTTGAATGGATTTGCTGCTAACTGAATTTTAGTTGGGTCATAGAGATCCCAGTATTTTTTGGGTGCCACGAATGGCAGGTGCGGCTTCACCAGTCCAACCGCGAGAAAGAACGGTTGCTTGTTCTTCGCGATGTTTTGGAGTGCTTGGATGGCGAGGTCGGCGACTTTGCCGTCGGTGTAAGTGTTATCGGGTACATCGGCGCACTCGAATGCAGGGCCGCGGGTGTTCAGGCGGTTTGGAGCGATTTCGCCGGGTGCGTTGGGTTCCTTTTCGCCAGCCACGACAGGTCGGCTTTCGCCATCGCCGTCGGGTTCTCCAGCGGGGCGGTGGGAATTGAGTTCGACGTTTTCTGGCAGGGCGTAAACAGGGGCTTTTGGATTCACCCAAGGCGCCGACCACGACTGCGGGTCACTGAACCCACCATGGAAGACTTTACCCATTCCTTGGACAAAATAGCCGTTCTTTTTAAAATGCTCGGGGAGGGTGACTGCATCTGGCAGCGCGGCGCGGAAATGGGTCTTGAGGTCCCAGACTTTGTTCGTATCGGGGCGGGTTCCCGTGAGCAAGCTTGAGCGGGTTGGGGAACAAACTGCTTGCTGGCAATAGGTGCGGTTGAAGACCATGCCCTTGGCCGCGATGCGGTCGATGTTAGGGCTGTGGATGTAGGCTTTACCGTAGCAGCCAAGTTCGGGCCTCAAGTCATCGGCGACGATGAAAAGGACGTTCGGTGGGTTTTGAAGTGGGGCGGCATGGAGGGTGGGAATGCATCCTGTGAACGCGGAAATGAGCAGCGTGAGTGTTCGATTCGAAGTGGGTTTCATGCTAGAATGAGTGGTGAAAATCTTATGGATGGATTTGTTAGATTATTGCAAGAGACTTAGACTTGGATTCAAGGTCGGACACGGATGTATTTTTGCAATTTCCTTGGCCTCGGTTCGCCGCCATAGAGGTTGCCATCTCGATCCACGGCGACGTATTCTGCGGCAGTGCCTTTCGTTTCGCGGGGGTCACCCCAAGGGTAGGGGACAAACGAATTGAGCCATCCGGTGCGGGCATCGCCGATGCGAATGCCCATTTCCCATCCTGGGTTTTCCACGTCATCAGACTCTGAGTCAGTCACGTAGATTGCGCCCTTTTGGTCAAAGGTGATCCCGCTGGGGCGGCCGAACTGAGTCCATTGCGCGAGAAATTTCCCTTCTTGGTCGAAGATCTGGATTCGGTTGTTGCCGCGATCAGCGACAAACACGCGGCCTTGCAGGTCGATGGCGATCGAGTGTGGCATGCGGAATTCACCTGGAGCATAGCCAGTTTTTCCCCAAGATTTTAGGAATTTGCCGTCTTTGGAAAATTTAACGATGCGGTTGTTGCCGTCGTCGAAGCTGTGTCCATCGGCGACAAAGATATCGCCATTAGGAGCCACCGCGACGTCGGATGGCGATTCGAGGAGGGTCGTCGAATTGCCTGGGGTACCAGCGGTGCCGAGTGTCATGAGGATTTCCCCTGTCGGGCTGAACTTGATGACTTGATGTCCCCGGTTGCCCTTGGGGGTCTTCTTCGTAGCCACGCCGTCCGTAACCCAGACGTTGCCCACTGCATCCAAGCCAAGCCCGTGCGGCCAGATGAACATGCGTCCGCCGAAGCTGCGGACGACGTTTCCAGCCAGGTCGAATTCGAGGATTGGGTCCAAATCGGAGTCGAGGCATTCACAGCCGAATTGCTTGGGTTCGCTCGAGGTGCAACGAATGATTGCCCAGAGGTGCTGTCCGTCCGGCGCGAGTGTTAGATCGCCAACCGCACCCATCGGGCGACCGTCAGGCAACTTCGCCCAGCCATCGACCATCCGGTAGGGGTTGGGTAGTCCTTGAGCCATGGCAGGTTCTGACTCCATGAGGACTAGGCTCACACCGAACATCAACGCGGTCCAAAGTCGTTGAATTTGTTGGTTTTGTGTAATCATTGGTTTTGGCAGGGTGGGTGAAAATGAAGCGAAATGCACGGGCTTGGGTGTTCGAGAGTACGCTGATGGGTCTCCATTCGAGCCGTGGAAGACTCACACTCGACCTCATGAGACAATATCGGCTTGGTCATGTCAGCAAGGGATTTTGCGGTGGAAACGATGGATTGGGGGGGCTTGTCGTCATATCATCCGACTTTGCGCAACGAGTCGCCCTCTTTAGGGTTATATTAGTAACTTAAATCTAATCCACTTGAAGACCATTCATTTCATCCCTCGTTCCCTTGCGTTTTTGATGTTGCTGATGACTGCGTGGATGGCACAAGCGGATCCCATTCTCACTTCATGGTTCACCCAGAACTCAAGCGTGCTAGCGCGGGTGATACAGACCAAAACCACCTCAACTCCGACGGTGAACACCACACCTGTCACTGTGTGGCCAAGCACAGGGATTACCAACGGGAATTCCAATGGCCTCGCGCAAACGGTACCCGTTTATGCCGATATTCAGAGGATTCGCTACACGTCCACAAATGTGTACATCAACTCAAGCGGACTGGCTTCTTATACGATGGGGCCTTTCCTATCCAGCGGAACTGGCCTTTTTGGCTTTTGGCCAGTGTCACAGAATTTCACGATCCAATTGCCTTTAACTCCGGCAACGGTTATCCCAGCGACAGCTAAAACCGCTCACTCTGGTGGTCCAATCGGTGTGATGGTGAATGGCGTTGTCATTTACGATCTTGGTGATGCTTTCGGATTTGTGCAGACAGATTCATCGCCTGCGGTGACCGGGAGCGACTTAATGGGTCAAACCAATTCGAATCATCCATGGTGGCGTGACGCTCTTGCAGTGGAGGCGGTGACTTTCGATCCGGGGTTTGCGCATCAACCTGGCCTCAATGGGCAATACCACTACCATGCGGAACCGAAGGCGTTGCGTTACCAGCTCAGAGACAACATGCAGGCGACCTACGACTCGGGCAATCACACCTACAGCTACACAGAAGACGTTTCTAGCCTCCATCATTCGCCCATCTTGGGCTGGAGTTTTGATGGTTTTCCCATTTATGGTCCATATGGATATTCGAAACCGCTTGATCCCGACAGCTCAGTGACCAGGATGCGCAGTGGTTTTGTTCTTCGGAATGGTCTGAATGGAACGACCAACATCGCTACCACTGGTCGCACGACGCTACCCAAATGGGCTGCAATCGTCGAGGGATTTGCAACCTTGGCAAACTACCCCGGATCGGGAACAGTCAATACCAATGGGGATTACATACTCGCCACCTCAAGCCTCTACGGTCCTGCTACTTCTTACGTAAGTGGTCCTACTTCCTACTCAATTGGTCGCTACATTGGTGACTACGATTATCTGGGTGATCGTGGACAAACTCAGGGATCTACTGGGACATTTGATCTTGATCAGTACAATGGGCGGACATGTGTAACTCCAGAATTTCCAGGTAGTACTTATGCCTACTTTGTATCCATTGACGCAAAAGGACTTCCGGCATTCCCTTACATGTTAGGGAAGCAATATTATGGTACAAAGTCAGGGGCGGCCATGAACGTAACTGTGCCCACGAACGGTGTGACCGAGTTGTTTAACAGTGGTGGTTTGAATGCCAAGGAGGTGATGAGTACCCCGAGTGTTAACTCCTCAACTGGTAGTGTCACTCTCACGTGGAGTAGTGTCGAAGGGGGGTCTTATCAAGTAGAGGCTTCAACGAATCTTCAAACTTGGACGACGTTAAGTTCAGCATTGCCAGCCGCGAAAAATACCGTTTTGCCTGCGCCAGCAGATGTGTTAACGGCAACGTCGTTAATTGATGTGGGTTCGGCAAATTCCAATCAGAAGCGATTTTATCGAGTGAAGAGGAACTGATATTCTTGGTTCGTTTCTTTATTCACGTAATACCATAGCGATGAAGTTATATTTTTTGGGAATTTATATCGCTGGCATACTTAGTTTGCGGGCAGACCCACGTCTGACGTCGTGGATGACTGCAAAATCGACCCAATATGCTCGGGTGACAGAGACCACGACGACCTCACCGGTCGCTATTTGGCCTTCGGCTGGCATTACGAAGAGCGCTCTTAGTCCTACCCAGACCTCGCCAGCCTATGCTGATGTGCAACAGATTCTCTATTCTAACACCTTTGTTTATGTGCGATCGGCCGATCTTGCGAGTCACCCCATGGGGCCTTGGTATAAAGAATACACCAAGACCACGGTGAACGGATTGTGGCCATCGACCCGCACGCTCACTTCAAAAATCCCGCGCTATCCATCCCCAGTCACCCTTGCCAATCAAGTGGCAGACCAAGTGGGTCAAGGTCCCGTGGGGGTACTGGTCAATGGGGTTACCATCGCTAATCTGGGAGATGGGCAAGGGTATGACACCCAGCAGGCCAAAGATGCGAGCGTGGCGTCTGGCGGCATTCCTGGAAACAAAAATGATGTTTGGATCCGCAATGCCACTGGGGCGGAGGGTCCGATCCTCGATAGTGGGTTTGGGCACCCAGCCCCAGACGGTGGCTACCACTATCATGCCAACCCGCAAGCGCTGCGCTACCAACTTGGGGACAACCTCACCTATACCGTCACCACCAATCCAGTCTCAGGAGTTAGAACAGAGACCTACACGGCAAATGCCACCAACCTTCACCATTCGCCGATTGTGGGATGGGCCTATGATGGCTATCCGATTTATGGGCCCTATGGATACTCGAGCGCGATGGATTCGAGCAGCGCGGTACGTCGTATGGTTTCAGGTCATGTGCCGCGGGATGGCTCGTATGGCACCACCAATCTCGCCACGGCGGGTCGCCACTCACTTGCGGCATGGGCAGCCTTATTTCATACATTCACGAGTAGTCTCGGCAGTGGTGACTATGTTCTAACGAGTGCCTACGACGGACCGGATGTTTCTACAAGTTTCCCCATCGGTTGGTATGCGGAAGACTTCGATTTCCTCGGGGATCGTGTGAAAAATTCGACGACGGGTGCCCACTACCTACAAGGCGTGGATTATGACCTCGATAAACCCAACGGGCGCACCTGTGTGACTCCTGAGTTTCCTGCAGGAACTTATGCCTATTTCATACCGGTTGATGCAAATGGCGTGCCTGCCTTTCCCTATTCGATCGGTCGGTACTGGGCCGGTAAAACCACTGGAGGCCGTGTGGTTGGTGGCACCATCACCGAGTCTGTCACCACGCTTTATACGGGTGGACCGCACACATCAGAAGACATGCTTGAGCCGGTGGTGAATCAAGACACTGGCAACGTCACGCTCACCTGGAATAGCATCGAGGGAGGGACTTACAAGGTTGAGGCCTCTACCAATCTCACTTCGTGGACGACCTTATCATCCAGCATTCTTGCGGCATCAAGTAACACTGTGACCTCGATGGTGGATAGCGGAGCGGCTCTTCCGACACGTTACAAATCCAGATTTTATCGAGTATCACGCACGGCAACGGCGGCATTTAGCGCAGCTTACGATGGTCAATGAGCGGCGCAGTGATGCGGTTCGATTGGGGGGTGGGTTTGGTGATGCGTTAGGCAATGGATGTTCAGACCAAGAGCTGATTTTAGATCACCATTCACTTCTTGGTTGCTTGAGGCGGGGCAGGAACTCGGGGAATGCTCGCACACTTCCCACTTCCGGAGCTTGTTCCGGTCAAGCGACCAGACGCATCGCGCTGGTTGGTAGAGATCGAGCCAGATTGGCTGGTGGTCGTGTTTTCGCTGCCGATGACGCGTCCCGAGGCGTCACGGAATTGGGTGCGGCTGATGGATCCACTCGATTTGTTGGTTTCGGCGCTTGCCGACGTGCGGCCGCTGGCATCCCGGTAGGTCGTGCGAGATGTTTGTCCAGAGATGGATTGAGTGGTTGATGTTCCTGCGAGGCGCCCGCTCGCGTCTCGATACTCCGTGCGTGTCGCGCTACCACTGGTCTGGCTGGTGGCGGTGCCTATGATGCGGCCAGAGGCATCCCGAATCGTGGATTTCGCAGTTCCGCCGTTGATCGAATGGTGGTCAATTCTCTGAATGATCCGCCCAGAAGAGTCACGGACGACTTCTTGGCATAACTCGGCGGGACACGCGGTGGTCAAACGCAGCGAGGCGACGGCAATGAGGATCGTCATGGTTTTCATATCAATTTTGAGAGTAAAATGGCGTTAAATCGAGTTCACCTCAAGTGAAAAGATGCGATGTGGCACCGTGGACGTGGAGCGGAATATGAGGGCGGCACGACCGTGTGTTTCGGGTTTGGTGCTTGCAAGCAGCCAGCGAACGGGTGTCTCCTTTCATTCATGATCCGCACGATTGGTTTTCTTTTGCTGGGCCTTGTTCAACCTATTTTTTCGGGTGGCCTTTCAGTTCAGGCACCGGAGTTATCAGATTATGTCTTGGCTCCGGCTCCTGCGACGACCACCTACCTTCTTAGGCAAGGTGATCGACTTGCAATTTGTGGGGATTCCATCACCGAGCAGCACCTTTACTCCGCCCTGTTAGAATCCTATCTAACCGCTTGCTTGCCTGAGCTAGGAATTACCTGTCGGCAATATGGTTGGAGTGGTGAGCAGGCAAGTGGTTTCTTGAGACGCCTCAAGAGCGATGTTTTGCGGTTCAAGCCGACAGTCGCAACCACTTGTTACGGCATGAACGATTTTCATTATGTGCCATACCAAGATTCGATTGCTGCGGAATATCGCAAAAATCAGACTGCCATCATTGATGCTTTTCAGTCGATCGA
>CAILVZ010000059.1 GCA_903837825.1 Akkermansiaceae bacterium
AGTTCAGACGTGTGTCTTCCGATCTGCAAATGCCAAGGTTCGCGGCGAGTTCCATGGTGACTTCACGAGTGATTCCAGGCAGACAACCCGATGACAGCGGTGGCGTGTAGATCCCATGATTTCTAATAATAAATACATTCGCGGTAGCCGCTTCGCACAGATGTCCAGCGGTGTTGAAGAACATCGTCTCGTCGTAGCCCATCTGCTGTGCACGATTCAGTGCGATGACGTTTTCTGCGTATGACGCGCATTTGAGTCCCGCAAGCGGCGAGTGTTCGTTTCTCGGCCAAGGGCTGAGGGAGATGCTGAGAGTTTCGGGGGAATCGCCGACGGGGAGGGCGATCACCGAGACGAGATGGTCGTTTCCCAAGGCAAGATCGTGTACTGGGCCGCTACCACCCGAGATTGAAAGGCGAATGCGGGCTCGCCCGGCCGTGAGATGGTTACGGACTAGCAGTTCGGTTGCGGTTTTTTGGAATTCAGGAACCGAGGTCCGCCATCCGAGGCGCTCACAGCTCTGCGCGAATCGGGCCAGGTGGCGGTCGGTAAAGATGGGCACGCCATCCACCGCGAGTACGGTCTCAAACAAGCCAAGTCCTAGTGTCACCCCACGATCGGTCGGTGGAAATGGGAAATCACCCGATTCAAGCCACTGTCCATTGCACCAGAGCTGCGTCATCGGAGCCGATTTTGAAGTGAACTGGGCGATTGTAAACATGGAAACGCCTTGGGCCTTTGAATCGTCTGCGTGTCTTATGCATCAGCCTTTGCACTGAGGACAATTCATGTCAACATCTGGAATGCGATTTTACATCATTTTCAGCGGGCTCGCGATTCTGGGTCTCGGCTTCGCATCGCTTAACCTATTGGATCGATCCGATGCGCTTGGGTTTCTCAACGGGGCGCTCACCTTGGGAGGCAGCATGGTGATCTGCGGAATCTTTTCAATGAAGATGCAATGGCACGGGATCATCGGAGCAGGAATCGTCGCCCTGCTTGGAGCAGCACGCGGGCTGGGAAACTTGCCTCGCTTGGCAAAGTTCGTCGCTGGGGAGCGCGGCCATGGTGTTACTCCGCTGTTAGAAATGGGGGTGATGTTGATTTGCCTGCTGCTCGTCGTGAAAATCATTCGGGCGTTGTCGAAGGAGCGGCTTCGTCGGATGCTGGAGTCGGAGTGATCTCAGGTACTACCTCCGGTGGTGGGGCTGGTTTGGTGAGTAAATCTGCCCATGGGTGCATCTCGTATCCCGCCCCAAGGCCGCCGATTTCATTGACCAATTCAAGGCAACGTTGGCGCCATTGCTCATAGTTGGGAGCATCACGAACCTCTGGGCGGCTGCCTGGGAAAATCAGATAGCTGACCTTCAAATCGGATACCGGTCGACTATAGGGCGATGCTTTTGAATTCAGCTCCTTAGCCAATCGCAGAGAACCCTCTCCGACTTTAAAGGCAGGTCCGCCATCTCCCACGATTGCTGGATAGATTTTTCCAGCATAGATGACCACAGCGAAGTCACCAGTATGAGGCGCGAATGAATCCTTGGATGCGAGGATGCTCACGGGGAGGACGATAAAAGGGTCGTAGTCTGCAATCAGAAAGCTCCGTGTCTTGAGTTCAGTTATTCCACGCTTGAGATACTGGATTCGATCTTTCAACCACGTTTTGCGTGGCGCAGCCGTTACTGGATCTTCTAACTCTTTTTTTGCTGCAGCAATCCGCCGTTCCCACCCGACGGTGAGCGGGTTTGCTGTTGGGGTTTTTTTGGGCCAAGCGAAACTGGTGAAGGGCTGGTAATTCGCAGAATTCACAATGTCCTCAGGCATCGTCGGAAGGCGATCACCATCAGAACCATCCGAAACCACATCCATGTCTGCTTGCAGGAAAAACACCTTTGTTCCAGCTTCAGATTTGAATTGAAGCATCGTTTCGCAGTCGTAAAGATTATGTTTTGTTAGAACCTCGCTTAGGAGGTTTGCATCACGCCGAATTCGCGTCACTTTATTCTGATAGAGTTGGTTGAACCATCCGGAAACCTCGGACTGTTCGATCAGAGTCGAGAGACCGGGTAGGATTTTTGAAAGTTCGGGACTGGATCGTTCAAGTTCAGCAAGGGTCTTCACGGGTTGTGGCAACCGCAAGGAAAGCTGGAAGGCCGCGGTATAACTTTTTTCATCTGAGCGCTCGACCGAGGCGATGCCGCCTTTGTCGATGTTGATTTCAGAGGTGAAAGGAATCCCAGAGCGTAGTTTTCTAACATCCGAGACCGTTCCGACTTCGGGGACTGCGGCCGCTGTCGCATTTTGCCTCTCCGCCTCGTCCAAGGACTTTTTCAAGGCAGCGATTTCGGCAAGGTATTTGGCCTCCAACTCCGCGCGAACTTGCGCCTCGATCAGCCGATTTGCTTCGTCTCGCGGTGTGTCATGATTGGGTGTCTTGCTTGAAGTCGGCTGAAATGGCCTAGGTTTCGCCCTCCCCGCAACCGAATGACGCAGACCGATCATCCCCGCAATTAGGCATAAAATCAGCACGGTACCGCTATAAATCCATGGAGATTTCAGGTTTTTCCAAGCAAGATGCGGCTTCATGTCCCAGCATTCATAGCAAGATCGTGCGATCCTTCAATCCCGTCGTGCATCTTTTCATTGTGCCAGATCGATCTTTTTCCAATTCCCCAAAACTCGGCGATGACAAATCCGTAGCGATCCCTACACTCTCACCCGTGAGTTACCAGGTCTTCGCCCGCAAATACCGACCCAAAACCTTTGACGATGTCCTAGGACAAGATCACGTCGTCAGAACTCTTCGCAACGCCATCGCGCAAAAACGTTTGGCTCATGCTTACCTTTTTGTCGGCCCGCGCGGCACTGGCAAGACATCGACTGCGAGAATTCTCGCCAAGGCACTCAATTGTACTGCTGGGCCTAAGGCGGATTTCGATCCGGATGAAGACGTCTGCATTGAGATTGCCGAGGGCCGCTCGCTTGATGTCTTGGAAATCGACGGAGCCTCGAACAACGGCGTCGAACAAGTCCGAGATCTTCGCGAGTCGGTACGTTTCGCCCCAGCCCGCGGGCAATTCAAGATTTTCTACATCGATGAGGTTCACATGCTCTCGAATGCCGCATTCAATGCGCTGCTCAAGACGCTTGAAGAACCACCACCGCATGTGAAATTCATCTTCGCGACCACGGAGGCCAACAAGATCCTCCCGACGATCCTTTCACGATGCCAGCGCTTTGACCTCCGCCCGATCCCGACGGAGACGATCGCTGCCCACTTGCTTCACATTGCAGGCGAGGAAGGCATTGTGCTCGATGAGACCGCCGCATGGGCGATCGCCAAGGGAGCCGACGGGGGAATGCGTGATGCTCAGTCGATGCTCGATCAACTGGTGTCATTCTGCGGTGACCACATCAACGAGGCCAATGTGCTGGATGTTTTCGGGTTCACCTCGCGGGAAAAGGTCGCGAGCTTGACTCAAGCGCTGCTCACCCGCGACAACCCTGCGGCACTTTCACTCGTCCAAAAGGAGGCAGAAAGCGGCCGCGAACTTTCGCAACTCCTCGGCGAGTTGATTGGCTGCCTTCGCGCCTTGCTCGTCGCGAAATTGGATCCATCGGCCGATGGTGAGGGCATTCCCGCCGCGCTCTGGAACGCTCTTTTGCAGACCGCCGCCGAATATGCCCCAGATCGGATTCTTGCCGCTATCGACGTTTTTGCCGAAACGGAAGGTCGCATGAAATGGG
>CAILVZ010000060.1 GCA_903837825.1 Akkermansiaceae bacterium
GCGTGGGGGATCCATAGGGGGGATAGGCCTGGGCTGGCCGGCTAGACGAGAGCCGCGCAGCGGATCGTAGCCAAAAATATTCGTGGGGGAATTCTCTCCAGTCGAACGGTGGGTCCGGCGCGGGCGTTGCGCGTGCCGGCCCGGGCGACCTACGCCTCGGCCTGCTCCCACAGCCGGGCTGCACCCCCTCCCCGCCGCTCACCTGCGCTCGCCGGCGCTAACGGTACGGCAATTAATCCTCCCCTCGCCTCGCGGCTCTAGCCGGGGCGTTAGTGCGGAATTACGACCGCACAAAGCGGAATTACGACCGCAACGGCGGCTCAGCTTGGAATCACCCCGCGCCTCAGCCCTTTCAGCTGCCGTCTCCTTCTCCGCCGGACCGCTGGCCCTTTCCGGAGTCGCGGATATCCCGGCCTCCGTAGGAGCGGTCGTATCCGCCTCCGTACGACCTGTAGGAGCCCCCTGAGTACTGGCGTTGCCAGGAGCTCTGATAGCCGCCTCCGCGGCTACCGCGGCCACCTCCGCGGCCGAAGCCGCGGCCTCGGGAGGCCTTCGTATTGCCCGCACTCGCACCTCGGGCGATGGCGTTTGCCAATTTTACCTCGCGACTCCACTCCTTGTCGTTTGAGTCGAACCCAAGCTTTGCGAGGGTGCGGTTGTAGATGATGTTGTGCACCGTGTGCCATGCGCCCGCGCCGCTGAATTCGGCGAAATGATGGAAATGTTGCATCGTGTTGGTGTCTGCGATTTGGGATCGCATTACGTCCGCCGCGTGGCAGAGATGAGCCCAGAGCTCGGCTTCCTCAAAGGAGGGAGTCGCGCCCGGGGTTTCGTGAGTGTCCCGCAACTTATCGAAAACGTCCTCGTCCGAGGCAGAGTCGAAATGCATGCCAAAGCAATTTCGGGCAATTGCAATGATGGTGCTCTTGACCATCTGATGACCCGCTTTTGCGACAACAGGTGCGAGGCAATAATTTTCGGACCTTTGTCGTCGGTGGACGCCTTACTTGACCTCATGTCTCGCACGGCGTTGTTGAAGTCCATAACTTGAGCCGGGGTGCCGTGAATGGTCATCGTCGCATGGACGGTGTTCGCGCCACGCTCGGCCTCCTTTCCTCGCTTCGCCTCGTCCTCCTTCTTGCCCGAGCTTCCCTTGCTTGAATGGGAAGCATGGGTGCGGTCGGAGTTGGAGGAGCCTTTGGTGGACTTTGCCCGCTTGGAGCTCGTATCTTCTGCGGTTCCATCCTCTCGGCGATCTGATTTGGAGGCATCGTTGCTGCGTGTCTGGCGCGCTTTGGCTTCCAAATCTTGTTTCGCTGCGAACAGCATGTCGCACCAGGACAATGCGTCCGCCACGATCTCATCCGGTTTGGATTTGTTCAGGCGGTTGCTGGCCTCGTTGCACTTGATGCGAAGTTCGTTTTCGTCCGTGATGCCAAATTTTGCGAACATGAGACTGTCATGGCGCATTCGCAACAACTCATAAGTTTCCGGATCCATTTTCTTCAACAGGGCTGTGCCCCTGAGGTTCGAATCCGAGCTGCGTGAGCCGTGCATGCTGAGTGATCGCTCTCGCAGCTGTCGCTCCCACTGCTCCTGCTGAACTTGCACGGGAGTCGCCTCCTCCATTTCATCGGCCCTATCGGAGGTCGACGAAAATTGGGATCCGTTCGACGTATTTTGAGAACCTTCTGAAGACATCGACGTAGTAGACTTGAAACCTCAAAACTCTCCGAATCCGCGCTTCTTCGGAGCGCAGAAACCGGAGAGAATCGATCGCTCGTTGAATCAATCGATCACTCGTACCTAGGAGATACTTCCAGTATCGAACGAATTAAAGACTTCCAAGAAAAAAAGGGGGAATTTTGTTTTTCCAAAAACGGCAAAAATAGGCGCCAGC
>CAILVZ010000061.1 GCA_903837825.1 Akkermansiaceae bacterium
CCCTAGGGAAAATAAAAGGAATGAGGGATGGTTTCCATAGGCCTGAATCATACGCTTTGCTTCGTTGCGAACCCATTGAGTTCGGATGTCATCTCCGGCCTTACCAAGATCACCGACCCAGAGGGGCAATTCCGCTTGCAGATAGATTCCTTCCTCATCGGCTGCGGTGAAGCATGCATCAGGTGGACAGTAGGAATGGAACCGCATGTGATTGAGGCCCCATGATTTGATGATTTTAAAGATCCGTCGCCATGCATCCACATCGGTGGGTGGATGCCCTGTTAACGGGAAGGATGCTCCTTCGTGGGTGCCACGCAAGAAAATGGGTAGGTCATTTAAGACAAGTGATTTGCCGGCATTTTTAATTTTCCGGAAACCAAATCGGACGGCATGATGGTCGGATGCACCCGTCTGATCCGTGAGAGTTAGATCGAGCGTGCAAAGGTTTGGATGAAACTCACTCCAGAGTGGGTGGGATTTGAACTGGGTCAGGTCGACGGTAATGGTGCCGCCTTGAGTGCTCCAATTAACAGGAAGGGTGATCTTCATGCTGGAATTACTACCATTAGCAGGTCCCATCAGTTCAGCGCTGAGCGTGCCAGTGCCGGCCGTGGTGGAGGCGTTTCCGAGTTCGATGGTTGCTGACGCCATTGCGGGATCTGGATCGATTGAGACATGATCAATCCACACCAAGGGTGTCGCTTTAATCTCGATTTTGCCGATAATCCCATTCCAGATCGATTGAGTGTCTTCGATATAAGCATGAGATCGACCTGTATCGATGAGAGGTCGATTATCCACTCGTATGACCAGATCATGAATCCCGGGTGTTGCCGTGTGGCTTAGATCAAACAAGTGAGGAGTCGAAAGCGAGTCCTGGCGACCGATCTCTTTACCATCGAGCCACACTTGGCTTTCCCATAGGACTCGTTCGAGTGAGAGAGTAATGCGGTGGCTCGACCAATCCCTCGGAATTTCGATGCGGCGACGATAATAAGCAGCGCCAATGTATGAATTTTTCCGATAGAGACGTGAAAGTCCATCTTTCCCCATGGCAGGCAAGGTCGCGAGCGGGATCCCTAGGCCCGCTTGATCGGTCGTCCCGGGTAGCTCCATGCAGTGCTCAAAATGAACATCAAACGCAGTCCAATTTTGGCTTTGGCCGATGGATTTCGGATCAAGACGAACTTCCCATTTTCCTGCCAGAGACTGAGTCGCTTCCCCAGCATCCGATTGGTTGGCGCACACCAAATTGAGGGTCGCGAAAGAGCCGACCAAGAAGAGCCAAGCACGGGCGTGGGCTGTAATGGAATTCATGAATGTTCAAGGGTCAAAAAACATAATTTACACTCAATGTAAACGATTGATATCGCATAAAATATAAGCCATAATAAGCCAACCAGCGCTGCAATAACCAACTAATGTGCGCTAATAGACCAAGGTTGCTCCTAAGATGAAAACCGCTTTTAGAATTTGTGCTGTTTGCCTGCCACTGGGTGCCTTTTCTGGCGCTGTTGAGTCGTCAGCCCCGTTTACGAATGTCGCGTCATTTACGAATCGGGGCGTCATGATGTACGGGGATCGCTCTCCGAATGGGCACTACAAGGCCAAAGATCCATCAGTGGTGAAATTCAAGGGGCAATACTTCATGTACTACTCGGTCCCCATGGGTGAGGGCCTTGGGGGGTGGCGAGTCGCAATTGCCACCAGCACCGATCTCTTGACGTGGAAAAAGGTCCTCACGATGGAGCCAGGGCATCCGAGCGAGGCGAATGGATTTTGTGCTCCAGGAGCCATCGTGTTGGGGAACCGAGTGCATTTGTTTTATCAGACCTACGGAAATCGCGAGAACGATGCGATCTGTCACGCCTGGTCAGACGATGGGGTTCATTTTATCCGCGAACCGAGTAACCCAATTTTCCATCCTCACGGGGATTGGACGTGTGGCAGAGCGATCGATGCGGAGGTGATTGCATATGGTGATCGATTGCTCATGTATTTTGCGAGTCGTGACCCCTCGTACAATGTTCAATTGGTAGGGGTTGCATCCGCACCGCTGAATTCTGACTTCTCGAAATCGCAGTGGAACCAGCTGGCCGATCATGCGATTTTGAAACCTGAGTTGGCATGGGAAAAGAAGTGCATTGAGGCCCCGACCGTGGTTCGGCGGGGGGATTCACTCGTGATGTTTTATGCGGGAGCCTTCAACAATCAGCCGCAGCAAATCGGCTCGGCGGTCAGTCACGATGGAATCCATTGGGTGCGCCTTGCCGATAATCCATTTCTTCCGGTCGGCAAATCGGGAGATTGGAATTCGAGTGAATCGGGTCATCCAGGTTTCTTCATGGACGACGATGGAAAGTCCTACCTTTTCTATCAGGGCAACAAAGATGCGGGAAAATCGTGGTATTTGTCAAAGGTCGAGATTGGGTGGAATGGTGACAAACCGTTCGTGATTCCGAGCCCTAACACCAATGAGTTTGATGGCCAAAAATCGAAGCCATGAGGGGCTCTGTTCGTCAATCAGTATCGAG
>CAILVZ010000062.1 GCA_903837825.1 Akkermansiaceae bacterium
AACAGCATGTTGACCGCCTTTTCGATTCCGCCCGCGCAATCTGTCTGAATATCGGCTTGGACAAAGCTGCCGTTACCGAGGCGACTCTGGAAACAATACGTAGAAACGGGCTTCAGGATGGATATGTCCGCTTGGTGGTCACTCGTGGTGTCGGCGACTTGGGGTTGAATCCTGCGCTCTGCCCGAAGGCGTCTGTCGTCATCATTGCGTCGAAAATCACTCTCTATTCTCCCGAAAAATATGAGAACGGGCTCGAGGTGGTCACATGTGCCACGCGCCGCATTCCGCATGGGGCATTGAGCCCCATGGTGAAATCCCTCAACTACCTGAATAATGTCCTCGCAAAAATCGAGGCCCAGAATGCGGGGGCGGGTGAGGGGCTCATGCTCAACGAGCAGGGTTTCGTCGCGGAATGCACGGGCGACAACATTTTTATTGTTAAAAACGGTGTCATTACTACACCGCCGATTGCATCAGGGGCACTCTCTGGAGTCACCCGTTCGGTCGTGTTTGATCTCGCAGGCGAGTTTGGTATCCCGATCCATGAGCCGATGATGACGCGCTACGATATCTACACAGCTGACGAGTGTTTTCTCACCGGCACAGCGGCTGAGGTTATTCCTGCGGTGAAGCTCGACACACGCTTGATCGGCGATGGGCTGCCGGGTCCAGTCACCAAAAAGCTCATTGCACGCTTCCATGAGTTGACAGCATCCACTGGCACGCTGATCTATCATTAACAAAATGCAGTGCGATGTTTGCCAGTCCAAAGAGGCCACCGTTTTCCTGACGCAGATCATCGAAGGGAAAATGCAAAAAGTGAACCTTTGCGAAGCTTGTTCGAAGGAGAAAGGTGTCAACGACCCCACAGGCTTCGCTCTCACCGATTTGTTGCTTGGATTGGGAGCTTCCCAGGAAATTGAAAAATCTCCTTCGTCTGTGAAATGCCCCATCTGCGGCTTCACCCAAGCCGACTTCAAAAAGACAGGTCGTCTGGGTTGCAGCAATTGCTACACGGTTTTTGCGGATGGTATCGGACCGATGCTGAAAAATATGCACAAGGGCACGCAGCACACCGGTAAAACGCCCGCTGCATTTCACAAAATCCGCGAGCACAGCGAAAAAATTAAAACTCTTCAGGAAAATCTCACCAAGGCCATCGAGGCAGAGGAATTCGAACTCGCCGCAAACCTCCGTGACGAGATCCGCCAAGCGGAGGGCGAACTCGCCTCATGAAATTCTCGCGCATCATCGCCAACTCCGGCGAATGGCTCTCAGGAGATGGACCCAACCGCCACATCGTGGTTTCGAGTCGCGTGCGTCTCGCACGCAATCTTCGGGACAAGCCCTTCCCGGGCTGGGCTAAAAAATCCGAGCGCCTTGAGGTGATGAACCTCGTCAAGCAAGCAGTGGAAAGCCTCCCGGAGATGGAGGAATCTTATTCCGAGAATCTCGAAGCCCTTTCGCCGCTCGAAAAACAAGTCCTCGTCGAGAGACATCTGATCAGTCGCGAGCACGCCGCCAAGGGCGTCGGAAGCGCCGTCGTCATGAATGCCCCGCAGTCGCTCAGCGTCATGATCAATGAAGAGGACCACCTTCGCATGCAAGCAATCCGCTGCGGTCTCCAGCTGGACAATGTTTTTAAAATGATCGATCGGGTGGATACCGAACTTGAGAGCAGTCTGGAGTTCGCCTACAGCGCGGAACTCGGCTACCTCACGGCCTGTCCATCAAATGTCGGCACGGGCATGCGCGCCTCCGCCATGCTTCACCTGCCGGGCCTCGTCATGAGCGACCAGATCAACAAGATCATCAATTCCGTGAACAAGATCGGACTTGCCGTCCGCGGCCTCCACGGCGAGGGCACCGAAGCCATGGGCAACCTCTTTCAGGTTTCCAACCAGACGACCCTTGGTGAAGCGGAGGAGGAAATCATCGGTAGGTTGAACCGCGTCATCGAGCAGGTCATCGAGCCGAAGGAGACACGGCCCATGATCATCAGGGCCCTCAAGATGCTCGAAAACAAGAAGGAAGAC
>CAILVZ010000063.1 GCA_903837825.1 Akkermansiaceae bacterium
ATGCGTGCCATCACGAACAAGACATCTGGAAGATGGGCGGCTTGCTGAAAAAAATGCCGATCACGGGATTCACGTTCCTCATCGGATTTGCCGCACTGATCGCGGTGCCTTACACCTCAGGATTCTTCTCGAAAGAACAGATCCTCGAAGCCGCCCATGATAAAGAGCCCATCCTCTTCTGGATCGCCGCGGTTGTCGCTGTGCTCACGCCCTTCTACATGACGCGCCTCTACGTGGTCGCATTCCTTGGGAAAAATCGCTCTGAAAACGCCTCACACGCCCACGAGGTCGGACCGCTCATGCTCGGGCCGCTGGTGATCCTCGCAGTGCTTGGAGTGATCGCAGGGTTTCCCTTTTTCGCCAGCAAGTTTGCACCCGCTTACTTGCAGCCCGAGCACCTCGTTCCCCTCGGATTCATCACTTATGTTTCAGTCGGCGCACTCGTGATTGGGGTTCTAACAGGCTTCGTGGTATACGCGGGCAAGGAAAAGGATCCGATCTCCATCCCCCTGCTGCAAAACCGCTTCTATGTCGATGGCTTCTACGACAACTTCATCGTCCGCTACTTCCAAGACACCTTCGCGTCCATCATCGCGTTCTTCGACGAGTGGATTATCAATGGGCTCATCGTCAACGGCTTTAGCCGTGCCGCTGAATCCCTTGGCAACCGCTTCCGCCAGGTCCAATCGGGAAGCCTCCAAGGCTACGCCTTTGTCTTCGGCCTTGGTGTGATCATCGTCGTGTATTTCATCGTGTTCGGCCGCTAAAATTTCTAACTGAGAACCCGCCACTTTCCTCACATGCTCGCTCTCCTTGTCACGCTACCGATCGCCGCTTTCATCGCGATCCTCCTTGGTGCACCCGCTCGCCTCACCGCGATTGCGACCTCCACGATCAATCTCGCCCTCGGGCTTTATGCGGCCATCACTTGGCAGTGCGGTTGCTGGGCATTTTCGCTTCCCGTCCTCGCGAAACCCTCGCTCCACCTCGCCTTTGGGTTCACTGACGGCATGAGTGCCGTGATGGTGCTACTCTCGGTCATCGTGACACTCGCAGCCGTGCTCTCCGGCAAGGCCCCAGAGGGCAAGGAAAAGCTGTATTTCGGGTCATCGCTGCTGATTTCTGCTGGAGCCCTTGGTGCCTTCGCCGCCACGGACTTGTTCTTCTTCTTTGCATTCCACGAACTCGCGCTGATTCCAACCTTCCTGATGATCGGAATGCTCGGCCGTGGCGACCGCCGTGAAGCAGCATGGAAAATCACGATCTACCTTGGCCTCGGATCAATGGTGCTGCTAGCTGGCTTGGTTTGGCTGGCCAACCTCACCGGAACCTACGACATGGCGCTCATGGTCAAGGCCGCCCACCAAGTCGACCCTGCCTCACAGAAGGGCATCGCCGCACTGCTGCTCGTGGGCTTTGGCACTCTGGTTTCTCTCTTCCCCTTCCACTCGTGGGCCGCTCCAGCCTATGCAAGCGCACCCGCACCTGTCGCGATGCTTCACGCGGGCGTGCTGAAAAAATTTGGCCTCTACGGCCTACTCCGCCTTGCCATCCCGCTCGTACCTGAGGGCCTTCAGTTCTGGCTCACGCCTCTCCTCGTGCTCCTGCTCGGAAATATCCTCTGGGTCGGCTGGGTCACCATTTCCCAAAAACGCCTCGACTCGATGTTAGGAAATTCGTCGGTGATGCACATGGGCTACATTTTCCTCGCGATCGCTGCCCTCATCGCGTTCCCCGCAAACCCACTCGCGCACTCGGCTGCGGTGGTGCTGATGTTCGCCCACGGCATCTCCATCGCCTTGCTCTTCGGCCTCGCCGATCGCATCGAACGCTCGACCGGCACCCTCGACCTCCAAGAACTCGGTGGCCTCGCGAAGTCAGCCCCTGGCCTCGCCTTTCTCTTTGGCATCGCCGCCATGGCATCGATCGGTCTCCCCGGCCTCGCCAATTTCTCGGGTGAAATCCTCGTGTTCCTCTCGGCGTTCAAGAGCTACAACGGCACCTCTGGCCTAGGCCCAGTGCAAATCACCTGCATCCTCTCGATCTGGGGCGTGGTGATCTCGGCCGTCTACATGCTTCGTGCCTATCGCAAGACCTTCCAAGGCCCCTCGGTGAGCGCGACGGAGGCCGCCGATGATCTGACCCTAGCCGACCGCATCCCTGCGACGCTCCTGATCATCACGCTGTTTGCTGTTGGCCTCTACCCCAACCTTCTCCTCCATCTTCTGAAATAGAACTCTCCGGCTCATTGCTCACGGATCACCCGCACCTTTTTCCCATGCCCGCCTACTACCTCGAAGCGCTCACCGTCACCCTCGGCATCATCCTGCTCATGGCCGAGACTTTCTGCTCATGCAAAGGCAAATCCTGGGTTGGCATCGCTGCCGCCGTTGGTCTCGTGGCAATCCTTGGACTGACATTCATCGCCATTGGACCGGATGCGAAACCCGCAGCCGCATGGGCCAATTGGCCACTTTGGAATTTCTATCAGTTCGACAGCCTCGCTCGGTTCTACAAAATTTTCGCGCTCGTCACCACGCTCTTGGTGATCTTACTCGCCATTGATTACCGAAGCATTCTTGCGCGTTTCACGGACACACCGGACTCGGAAGCAGGCACGGGTGAGTTCTACGCGCTGCCGCTCTTCGCATGCGCCGGCATGATGTGGCTCGCTTCAGCGAAGGACCTCGCAGGTGCCTTCGTCGCGCTCGAATTGGTCACGGTCACGTTTTACATCCTCGTCGCTTACATGCGCCGCAACGTCGGCTCACTCGAGGCCGGGGTGAAATACCTCATCCTCGGCGCCCTCAGCACGGGCTTCCTAGTTTACGGAATCGCATGGGTCTACGGTGCCACTGGCACCATGAGACTCGCCGAAATCGCAAATGGCCTCCCGCACCTCACCAACACTACCCCACTCCTCTTCGGCGTCGCCTTTGTGATGATCGGCCTCTGCTTCAAAATCGGCGCGGTACCCATGCAAGTCTGGATCCCCGATGTCTATCAGGGCGCACCCACCCCGACGACCGCATTCCTTTCGGTCGGTTCCAAGGCGGCCGGATTCATCCTCACCATTCGTTTCCTCCAACCGTTTCTTGCCAGCGAGGTCACCCGCGGTCCGATCCTAACGTTGCTGCTTATCCTCGCTTGCGCGACCCTCCTCTTCGGCAACCTCGCCGCAATCCCACAAACCAATTTCAAACGTCTCCTCGCCTATTCATCGATCGCCCATGCAGGGTTCCTGCTCCTCGCCCTCGCCGCTTGGAAGCCTGAGACCGCCGTATCGGAAGGCTCGATCAAAGTGGTGTCGTTCTACCTTGCCACCTACCTGCTGATGACCCTCGGAGTCTTCTTCGTGCTCGCACAAGTCCGCATCCAACGCGATGGCGAAACCATCCATGACTTCAACGGACTTGGAAAAACCAACCCAACCCTCGCCCTCGCGCTCACGGTGCTGCTCGCAGCCCTCGCTGGCGTCCCGCTCACCGCTGGATTCATCGGCAAGTTCATGGTGTTCTCACTCGCCCTGGATGCCAAACTCTGGCCCGGCATCGTCGTGGCATTCATCTCTGCAGCTGCCGGATTTTATTACTACTTCAATGTCATCCGCGCCATGTGGTGGAGGGATTCCGCGACCGCCCCATCCGTGACCCTCCCACCCATCAGCAAGGTGTGCATCGGCGCACTCACCATCGCCGTGCTCATCTGCGGACTCTGGCCGCAACCGATTTGGAACTTGCTGAAGTAACAAGCTACGCAGGGATTCGAAAGATAGAGTAGATGCACCGGCGGGATCAAACTCCGATTCGACTAGAGACGTTAGCACCGGTTGCCACTCACGGCTTGTTCACTGTTGTCCATTGCATTGCTGATCTCTTCCTCGGTAAGATCCCAGCTACTCAGTGACGCGATGATCCTTGGCTCTCTTGCCAGTTGACCGCCTCGCTCACATCGCTTAGGTGCTGGCACTTACTCGAATAGCTTTGCGA
>CAILVZ010000064.1 GCA_903837825.1 Akkermansiaceae bacterium
GTCGCATTCGCCGCCGCTCTAAGACCCGCAATAACTTTCTCAATTTCTGCTGGTTTTATCGGAATTTCCGCTGCCTTAACACTCCCCGACGAATGAGTACCTCCTTCAGTAGACCGGCGTCGAGTAGACTCTTCTTCAGCGCCCCCTCGAGCTTGTCGGGGAGGCCACCAACCTCCTCCATCGTCATCGGCATCGTCATCATCAGGAGGTTCATCAGCGCCAGCTCCTCCTGCCAAAGGTTTGCCAGGGTGTCTCTTTGTAAGCTCTAAGGGCATTCGATTCGGCGAAGACGGCGGGGAGCGAGCGTGACGAAAGAGACTTGTTCCACCTTCACTACTATTCTTGACCGGAATGACTGCACCTAGTAGACCACCAGCACCAAACGTTTCACAAGGCAGACTTAGAACCGGCTCATGAATTGACTCGAAACGTTGAACATGCAACTCGTTCGCGCTACGGAGTTCCAAGCGAAAAATGTCATTCAGCTGATTAAGAAGAAGAGTGTGGCCCACCGACTCTACTGGCAACCCAGGTAGCAACATTACATCTTTATTTTGCCTAATAACCATTTCTGTTCGGTTGACTAACGGGAGAACCTGTCGTGGATCGACACTCCTTGCCATATTCAACGCATCTTCACAGAACACCATCGACCAGAACTGCTGAGGAAGAGGCTGCACGTGCCCATTGCGAACTAGACTTCGAAGGAAGGAACGCAGCTCCGATTGAAGTAGAGCACCGTCAGGACTTGCCCACAAAGCCGCGTCCACATGAATCGCTTGAGTACGTGGTGGGGTCATGGGATGCACGGGAATAGCCGGCATAGTGGAGGACATGGAAGCTCGAAGACTAGTCTCTGGGCGTGAGTTTTCCGAAGCGCTTCCCTGAACGCGAGCAAGAACGTCGCTAAGCATCCCCTGCAGCATCTCTATCGCACAGTCTTGCTTGTTCGCTCGATCACGCAACACACCAAGTTCACTGGACTGTCTTGCGATTTCCTCACGAGCCTTTGTCAATTCCAACGACAGACTATCTACCTGGGCCTGGAAATTCGAGTGCTCCGAGACGTGAGCGATCAGCAGTGCCTTCTGCGACTCCAAATGATTCCGAAACTCTGGTAACTCCACAGTGCGAAGAGATTCCACTTCCGCCAATATGTCGTCACGATGTTCTTCCTGCCTCACCGCAGTGCCTTGAAGATAGACTATCGTTCGCTCCAGCTGGCCTATTTGCTCCTGCAGAAATTCTCGAGTTGGCCCAGTACCATAATTGTCTTCCAGACGAAGCGCATCCAACTCGGTACGCAACTCGATAGTAGTAGTCCTCAAATCCAACACAGCAGTCAAGAGCAACTTCATCTCTTCCTTCAACCCATCAAGTTGAGCAGCATGTTGATACCTTTCCCGACTAACACTGCTGGCCGTGGTGCTTAGACTCTGAATCTCTGATGAGTGACGTTGAATCACTGACTGCAGGCGCGCCTCGACCATTTGAAGATTTTCCAGAAAGGAGCGCTGAGAAGTACGGTGTAATCCATGCGCAGCCTCATGAACTAACTTTTCCGCCGATTGTAGGACTCCCGGAATCAGCTGATCAAGTCGCTCCCCTAGCAGACGTTCAGATGCCTCGAGACGAGAATCTAGACGAGCCACCGCAGTCTGGGTTTCATGAAACTGTAGTGCAGCCTTATCCGCCGAACTCTGAAGCTCCCGTCGAATCGCCATAGAATCGATTTCCGTGCCAGAAGCCGAGCTGGGAGAAGCGGCCCACAACGAAGTCGCAGGCAGCGGAGAAGCCAAACCTGTTGCGCCTTGAATGCCTTCCTCCAATGACACACTTTCCAAATTTGTTAGACGGGACTCCAAGCCAGCAAGTCGACGTTGAGCCGATCGCAATTGCTTCGCGTATTCTTCGTATGAAGGTAAGCCAGTAATTTCCGATTGAGTGTGAAAGTGCTCACGAAAATACTTCAGCAATTCTTCTCTAGACTGCGCCGTGAGACCTTCCTCTAATCGCTTCAGCAACTTGCTATCCAACGCAACCAGACTCTCTTCCCGCACTCGTTCCACCTGAGACCTAATATCATGAAACTGGTCACTTATCGATCGCTGCCCATCCGCAATGCTGGTCTGAATTGCCGTAAGATCGTCAACAACTGTATCCTTCAACGCGTAAGTCTCAGCAGACAGTGCTAGCGAAGCACGACGGCCCTCTAAGTCTTTCACCACCTGTGAAACGACCGCTGTACTAGCGTCTAACCTCTGGACCGCAGCACCATGCTTCGTAAGGAGCGACGAAGCTTGCATAGCCCAATCCCAATTAATCTTCGAGAATCGCAACAATTCTTCCTTCATCTCAGTGGTACCATCTCGACGCTCAAAATGCAGGACCAGTTGAGGAGAGATCTCAACAGGCAGTTCCGACATCGTCTTATCCCCAGCGGATGACGCTAACGAATTTTTTTCTGCCGCAATTTCGCCAGAATTTCTATGTCCAGATTCTGCAGAAAAAATGGCAGCATTTCCCCCCTCCCTTGAAGAAATAAAAATTGTCCCATCGGATTTGCCCACTAGAATAGCGTCCGCTGCTGAAAGAACCGTCGACTCAACGCTCAACACTCCTGAAGAACCCGAAGCCGACGCCTCTAACGTCTCCACCTGCGCTGAAGAATTTTTTTCTGCCGCAATTTCGCCAGAATTTCTATGTCCAGATTCTGCAGAAAAAATGGCAGCATTTCCCCCCTCCCTTGAAGAACGAAAAATTTTCGCAACACCTATTTCCACAACATCAGAGTCCGCAGCCAGCGACATTAAACGATTTTCAGTCCATAGAGGCACCCCGACAGTTTCCGCAGCCTGCAAGAAATCCAATGGAAAATTCGCACTCAAAAAGTCCTCCAGATATAGGTACTGTAATTGACTGTCCGAGCGACTACGATACAGAGGCGTCAAAATCACTTGCGCATTCCTATCCGGAGCAGAGTCGTTGACAAAACATTGCTGCTGTAAATGCGTTAAATGAAATATGCCTGCCACCAAGTGAGCCGCCGTCATTTCCACTACCTCTCCCGTACGATATTTGCTCGCAATCATCTTCTTGAAAGCCGCACTCTTCAATGAACCTTTCAACTCGCCAAACGCCCGAAAGATCTGCGCATCACGCAAACCAGCAGTTGACTCGCCTCCCAGAGGAGCAATGATCGAGGCAGGAAACTGTTTCCGCGATGGAGCCAGAGCCTTGGCCATTTCTTCAAGTCCCGTCAACGTTTTGTCACCGATATTCCCTTGCAGCTGCGTAATCAGATTCGAAATTAAGGAATTTCGCGTGCTCGTCGAAGAAATTTTTGCCCAGCGCACCAGGAAACCAAACACCACCGTGATCGCATCTAGAGTCATCACCAACACCTCCGACGAAGTTGAAGCCGGTATTGCGAACTTTGAACTCATCAACTGCGAACGAAGCGCACGAAACGTGATAGGCGATATTTCATTTTGCGGCGAGTCCTTGGCCGAAAAAATTTCGTGCGATGCCACCGCTGGAGAAGAAAAAGGTGCCTTTGCAGGAGAAGAGACAGGCAACGAGCCTTTCTCCTGTGCGCCACCCGCCGTAGCCGTCTTCGGACGCTTCATGCGCGCCGTTGCAGCCGCCGTAAGGCGAGTATACTCCGCCAGTTGCTTGTCCACCTCCGCCTTCGTAAAAATGCGCGCCTCCCAGGACAAAAAATTAAACGCCAAAAAATGTTCCTCACGTTCCGCGTGCTCCTGTAAACGCTCCGCCAAGCGCGCCAAATTGATTAGCCAAGAGCAGTCCTCTGCGTTGTCTGCTTCGGAGCGCTCTCTAATCTCCACAAATGCCCTTGCCGCCGCTGGCGTGGCCGAAAAATAAGCCACCAGCTGGTCCTCTCGCGTAAGCAAGAATGACTGTAGACGTCGCACCGCACCATAGGCCGAAGCCGTCATCCCTCCCGCTCCATCCTCAATAGAGAGCAGATCCCATGACCTTTCACGTAGGCCAATCAATAATTCATCCATAGCACGGACCTGCCGCGCCGTTCCCACGTTAAACGGAAGCGCCTGCATTCCGATAACTTGCGCAAACTCACTGAGCGCCCCATGTACCTCCGACAAAACCACTTCCACCGATATGTGGGCCTGGCGTTCCCTCACGCCTTCCACTCGCCCAGTAAAACCCTCCATATGTGCCGCCGGAGCATCCCACACACGGAGCCTCTCCAAGCCCTCCTCATCGAAAAATAATTTTTCCGCCATATAAAATAACTCCCGGTGGATCTAAAACCAGACCTTCCGAATACCAAATATTGAATTGCCCTTAAAAGTTGTTATAGCTGTTTATGATACGCGCTGCCTGGTGCTCGGGATCTCACGATATAAAATCAA